>JANMNE010000396.1:0-1598 GCA_031373785.1 Ilumatobacteraceae bacterium | reverse complement strand
CAGCCGATGTACGCAGTGGGTGCCGTGTCTCAAGCCGTGAAGGATGGCTGCAAGGCGATCAACGCGGTGATCATCGACGGTGCCCAGATCTTCATCCCGCCCATGGAGAACGCGATGAAGGCGCTGGGACTGAAGTTCGGTGCCGAGGTCATCCTGCCGCCGACCTCACAGGACTATTCGGCCGAGGTCGCCCAGGCCACCGGTGGAGGCGCCGACTGCGTTGTCGCCATCATCTCAGAGACGCCGTACACCACGTGGAACACCGCGTGGAAGCAGTCGGGTACCACGGCCCGCCAGTACGGCCCACAGGGCAACCTCAATGAGGTATCGGCCAAGGGCGCCGAAGACGCGACCGACGGCGACGTCATCGCCGGCATGTACCCCGACATCTCCACTGCCCCGTGGGACGAGTACCGCAAGGCGCTCGACGAGGCCGGCCTCGACACCACCAAGCTCGACTACAACAGCCTCGGCGGCATGGGCACGTGGGCGGCATTCGTCGCATTCAACGAGATCGCCGGCACGATCAGTGGTGACATCACTGCCGAGTCCTTCTACGACGCAGCATCGAAGACGTCGAAGCTCGATCTGAAGGGCATGGTGCCTGTCCTCGACTTCACGAAGGAGTGGACCGGTGGGCTCGAGGGCTACCAGCGGCTGTTCAACCGCAGCGTGGTGTTCAGCAAGCTCGAGAAGGGCAAGGTCGTGCCGCTGACGACCGAGTTCGAAGACGTCAGCGACCTGGCAACAGGGAAGGCCGCCGGCTGAGAGCAACGCCGAACTGCGGCTCGACACGCGGAGACCGACGGGTTCACGCCAGTCCAGCCGTCAAGGTTGTTGCACCACGTCATGACCAAGGTCTTCGTTCATGGAAATCCAGAGACCACATTCGTGTGGTCCGAGCTCGTCCCCGAACTCGAGCGACGTGGTGTCGACGACATCGTCCTGCTGTCGCCGCCCGGGTTCGGTGCCCCGGTTCCCGACGGTTTCGGCGGGACCCGACTCGACCACCGCGACTGGCTCATCGACCAGATCGAGGTGCTCGACGGCCCGGTCGACCTGGTCGGGCACGACTGGGGAGCAGGGCACACCTTCGCCGTCGCCGCGGCGCGTCCCGACCTGTTGCGGTCGTGGGCTGCTGACTGCGCCGGTCTCGTTCACCCGGACTACGAGTGGCATCCCGCTGCCCAGGTCTGGCAGACCGAGGGTGACGGCGAGACGTTGGTCGCCCGGATGATCGCGCTCGAGGGCGATCAGATCGAAGCGGCGTTCGGCGTGCCGGCGAAGCTTGCGGCCAACATGGCCGAACACCTCGACGCAGACATGGGCCGCGCCATCTTGCAGGTGTACCGCTCGGCAGTGCAGCCGGTGATGCGCGAACTCGGTGACCAACTCGCCGCCGCCGACCGACGACCGTCACTGCTGCTCCATGCGACTGCCGACCCGTACGTTCCACCGGACATGGTGTTCGCGGTGGCCGAGCGCATCGGTGCCGAGATCTTGACGCTCGAGGGTCTGGCTCATTGGTGGATGTTCGAGAATCCCGGCCTCGTCGCCGACGGTCTCGTCGCCTTCTGGTCCGAGTAGCAGCGGTGCCG
>JANMNE010000395.1:0-10225 GCA_031373785.1 Ilumatobacteraceae bacterium | reverse complement strand
CCCCGGACCTGATCAATGGCGCTCGTTCGTCTTGGACGTTCCCCACGCTTGCGTGATTCGGTCGAGAACAATCGCCAGGAGCACAATACTCAATCCGGCCGCCAAACCTTGCCCGATCTGGCTCTGCTGCTTCTGGAACCCGCCGAGGCTCAGCAGGCCGAGCGCCCCGCCGCCGATCAGCGCAGCGATGATCACCGTGGCCAACACCATCAACACCGTCTGATTGATCCCGAGCATCACCGAGCGGAACGCGAGCGGCAACTGCACCTTGACCAACTCCTGTCGTGGAGTAGCCCCGAACGAGATCGCCGCTTCTCGCGGCGTGACCGGGACCTCGCGCAGGCCGAGCGCAGTGAGGCGGATGCACGGTGGCACGGCATAGATCACCGAGGCGATCACTCCCGCGGATCGACCGCTGCCGAACAACAGCAGCACGGGCACCAAGTAGACGAACTGCGGTAGCACCTGGGCCGTGTCGAGAAACGGTCGCAGGGAGCGGTGCACGACCGGCGACCGGCCGGCGAGCACGCCGAGTGGGACAGCAACCAACACGCTGACGAGCAAGGCGACCAGCACCTGGCTGAGCGTGTCCATCGCGTGGTCCCACATCTGTGTGCGACCTCCGGCACCGCCAGGAACTGTGCCCATCGATGCAATGGCCACGAGGCAGAACGCGACCGTCACTGCGAGACGCCAGCCTTTGCTGACCCATGCGATCGCAGCGACGCCCGCCACGACCATGAGCCAAGGCAGCCAAACCAGGAACTTGCGCAGAGGCTCGAGGACGTTGGTGACGAGTGCGTCGCTGATGGTTTGAGTACCGCCGATCAGCGGAACCCCCTTGCGCAGGTTGCGCTGAATCCAACCGACGGCATCGTCGACGCTCCCTGTGATGTCGACCGTCAACGGCTGCGGGAAGGACCGGCTGCCGGCCACCTTGGCGACGATGGCCGCGCCGATGACGAGCCCCGCCATGACGGCGACGCGCGTCCGCGGATTCGGGAGCAGGGACCGTACCCGGCTCGCCTCTGCGCGCTGGCCGGTGCTGATTCGGTCGAGCGCGACAGCCGCAAACACGATGGCCAGCCCTGCGGCAAACGCCAAGCCGACGTTGCTCTTCTGCAACCCGCGCAACACCTCTGCACCGGTGTCGCCGGTCCCCAGCAGCGATCCGATCACGACGATGCCAAAGGCCATCATGATCACCTGATTGAGGCCGAGCAAGATGGTGTTCTTGGCAAGCGGGAGCTGCACCTTGATGAGCTGTTGCCACGAATTGGATCCGAACGATTGGCCGACCTCGTTCATCACCACCGGCACGCTGCGCAGCCCATGATTGGTCAGCCGAACCGCCGGCGGAACCGCGTACACGACGGTGGCGGCGACGGCCGGCGGAAACTGAATGCCGAACGCAAGCACGAGCACACCGAGGTACACGAACACCGGCATCACCTGCGCCGTGTCGAGGAACCCACGCAACACCCTCTCGGCACGGTCGGACCGCGACGTCCAGATTCCCAAGGGAATGCCGATGAGCAGGGCGATGACGATGCCGACGATCATCAACGACAACGTGATCATCGTCAGATCCCAGTATCCGACGACGCCGACGCCTGTCATGGCCGCGGCACCCCAGAGGGCGGCTCGCCAGCCGCCTGCAGTCCATCCGATCAACGCTGTCAGCACCAACACGCCACTCCACCTGAGCGTGCGCAGCAGCCACAACACCTCGCGAACGCACCAGTCGAGGGCGCTAGCGATCGGGTTGAAGAAGTCAGTGAACAGCCAATGGTTCTTGCGGTTCTCGGTGATCCACTTGTAGACACTGCGAACCCACGGCTGCAGATGGGTGTCGAGCCAGGATGGCACGTCGGGCGACACGGTCACTGCGACCACTAGGACAACAACACCGACAAGTGCCGGCGCCGCGAATTGCCGGAGATCGAGCCGCGGCCGCGGCTGCGAGCCGGCGAGCGAAGCCACTGCCACGTTCAATCACCCTCGCCGGCGATCACCGCGAGAACATCGCCGCGATTGATGGTCCCGATCGCAACGCCGTGGTCGTCAACGATGGACACAGGCAGGTCGTTGTGCGCGATCAACCCCACGACGTCGCGCACCTTGGTGCCGACGGAGACCGTGCCGGCCACGGGCCCGGTCGTCGCATTGCCCATGACTGCCTCGACCGGCACGACGTGACTGCGCGGAATGTCGCGCACGAAGTTCTGCACATAGTCGTCTGCGGGATTCGTCACCACCTCCTGCGGCGTTCCCACCTGCACGAACCTGCCATCACGCATGATTGCGATGCGGTCGCCGAGACGCAACGCCTCGGACAGGTCGTGAGTGATGAACACCATGGTCTTGTTGACTTCGCTGCGCAGCCGCACCACCTCGTCTTGCATATCGCGCCGGATCAGTGGATCGAGCGCCGAGAACGGCTCGTCGAAGAGGAGGATGTCGGGGTCAGTTGCCAGCGCTCGGGCGAGTCCGACGCGCTGCTGCTGTCCACCGCTGAGTTGATGCGGACGGTAGGTACCCATGTCTGACAAACCCACCAGTTCGAGGGTCTCGTTGGCCTTGCGTCGACGCGCTGTCTTGTCGACACCGCGTACCTCCAGGCCAAAAGCAACGTTGTCGATCAGTGAGCGGTGCGGCAGCAGACCGAAGTGCTGGAACACCATCGACACCTTGTTGCGGCGTACGTCGAGGAGGGTTTCCTTGCTGGCCTTGGTCACGTCGACGTCGCCAATGCGAACGCTGCCAACGGTCGGCTCGATCAGCCGGGTCAAGCAGCGGATCAAGGTCGACTTCCCACTGCCCGACAAGCCCATCACCACGAACACCTCACCCGGCGCGACATCCATGTCGATGTCACGCATGGCGACGACGTTGCCGGTCTGGAGCTGTAGCTGCCTGCGCGGCAGATCGGCCAGTTCCGAGCCGACGATCCGCTCGGGCTTGGGTCCGTAGACCTTCCACAGGCCGCGCACCGAGATCGACGAGTTGGTTTCCCCCACGGCGCCGATGCTAGCCATACCGTCGCGCCGGATCAGACGGCTGCACCGGAGGGGTGAGGGACGTGACCGAGCAACCGACAACAGCCAAGGCGGTCATCATCGGCGGTGGCATCGTCGGATGCTCGACCGCCTATCACCTCGCCAAGTTGGGGTGGACCGACACGGTGCTGATCGAACGCCACAAACTGACGTCAGGGTCGACGTTCCATGCCGCCGGTCTGGTCGGGCAGTTGCGCAGCAGCGCCAACATCACCCAACTGCTGGGGTACTCCGTCGACCTCTACAAGCGGCTCGAGGAGGAGACCGGCCAGGCCACCGGATGGAAGATGAACGGTGGGCTGCGCCTGGCGTGCAATGACGAGCGGTGGAACGAGGTGAAGCGGCAGGCGACCACCGCCAAGTCGTTCGGCCTGGAGATGCACCTCCTCTCGCCGAAGGAAGCGCAGGATTTGTGGCCGCTGATGACGGTCGACGATGTGATCGGCGCGGCCTTCCTGCCGACCGACGGCCAGGCCAACCCGACCGACATCACAATGGCGCTGGCGAAGGGCGCACGGCAGGCCGGGGCGACGATCTGCGAAGACACCGAGGTGCTCGAGATCGAGGTGATCGACGGTGTGATCACGGCCGTCATCACGTCGCAGGGGCGCATCGAATGCAACGTCGTGGTGTGCTGCGCCGGACAGTGGACGCGAGTCCTCGCGGCAACCGTCGGGGTCAACGTGCCGCTGGTGTCGGTGCAACACCAGTACGTCATCACCACGCCGTTCGAGCCGGTCGTGCCACGCGATCTGCCGACACTGCGCGACCCCGATCGGCTGACCTACTACAAGGAGGAGGTCGGCGGCTTGGTGATGGGCGGCTACGAGCCGAACCCGATCCCGTGGGCCACCGACGGGATCCCGCACGAGTTCAACTTCAAGCTGCTCGACGCCGACTTCGACCATTTCGCTCCGACGATGGAGCTGGCCATGGGCCGCGTGCCCGCCCTGCAGACCGCCGGCATCAACGAGTTGATCAACGGGCCGGAGAGCTTCACGCCCGACGGCAACTTCATCCTCGGCGAGGCACCCGAGCTGAAGAACTTCTTCGTCGGCGCCGGGTTCAATGCGTTCGGAATCGCCGCCGGCGGCGGGGCTGGCATGGCGCTGGCCGAGTGGGTGCATCGCGGCGTGGCACCGTACGACCTGTGGGTCGTCGACATCCGCCGCTTCGGGCGCCCGCACCAAGACACCGACTGGGTGCGCACCCGCACCCTCGAGGCCTACGGCAAGCACTACACGATGGCGTGGCCGTACGAGGAGCACGACAGCGGCCGACCATGTCGCAGGTCGCCGTTGTACTCGCAATTGCAGGATGCCGGTGCGTGCTTCGGCGAGAAGTTGGGTTGGGAGCGACCCAACTGGTTCGCGTCCGCCGATCGCGGCGAGACCGCCCACGATGTGTACAGCTACGAGCGTCAGAACTGGTTCGACGCCGTGGGTCGCGAACACCAGGCCACGCGTGAAGCGGCCGTGGTGATCGATCAGACGTCGTTCGCCAAGTTCGCGTTGAAAGGCCCCGACGCGATGGCCGCGTTGAACTGGATCTGCTCGAACAACGTCGACAAGCCGGTCGGCTCGTTGACGTACACCCAGATGCTCGACGACTCCGGTGGGATCCAGTGCGACCTCACCGTGTGTCGGGTCGCGACCGACGAGTTCTACATCGTCACCGGCACCGGCTTCGCGACGCACGACTTCGACTGGATCCAGCGCTCGATCCCGGACGGGATGAACGCGCAGCTCTTCGACATCACGTCCGCCAACACCGTGCTGTCACTGATGGGCCCACGATCGCGCGACATCCTGCAGGCCGTCACGCGCGCCGATGTCGGCAACGAGTCGTTCCCGTTCGGCACGCAGCAGATCATCGGCATCGCCGGTTGTCCCGTTCGCGCCCTGCGCGTGACCTACGTCGGTGAGCTGGGTTGGGAGCTGCACCTGCCCGTCGAGTACGCCACCACCGTCTACGACGCGCTGATGTCGGCGGGCCGCGCGTACGGCCTGACCAACGCCGGGTACCGAGCGATCGAGAGCTGCCGCCTGGAGAAGGGCTACCGGGCATGGGGCAGCGACATCGGGCCCGATCACACGCCGATCGAGGCCGGCCTCGGCTGGGCGGTGAAGCTGCGCAGCGGCGTCGAGTTCCGGGGTCGGGCTGCAGTCGCCGCACAACGCACCGATGGCGTGCGCAAGATGCTGGCCGGGTTCACGTGCGACCCCGAGGTGGTGCTGCTCGGCCGCGAGACCATCTACCGCGATGGCGAGCGCGTCGGCTGGCTGACCAGTGGCGGGTACGGCTACACGATCGATCGCTCGATCGGGTACGGCTACATCCGCAACCCGGACGGCGTCACGGCTGACTACGTGACCGGTGCCGGCTACGAGTTGGAGGTCGGTGGTCGACGCGTCGCCGCACAGGTCTCGCTGCAGCCCTTCTACGACCCGACCAATGCCCGGGTGAAGGCCTAGATGATTGGCTGAGTCGTTGCAGGATGCGGGTGCCAAATTCACGGTCTGCGCCGGGAAGTGCGTACTTTCGGAGCACACAGGTCGCGTTGAAAGTACGCACTTCGCCGAATGACGTCGACCGAGGGGCTGCGCTCGGTTGGCCCGGTCGAGAAGGCGATCAACGAGCAGGACGCGGCCGGGCACGTCGAGCCAGTCCCGCCCGACCGTCAGGCGCCGGCGGGGAGGGCGACTTCGAGGAGCTCGAGGTCGTCGCTGCGGTCGATGAGGGCGAATGGCTGGCGCGCCGGCATGGTGAAGCTGTCGCCGGGCTGCAGTCGTTCGTCCACCTCTCCGGCGCGACGCAACGTCACGCCGCCGTCGAGCACGAACAGGAAGAGGAACTCGCCGTCGTGAGTGCGCTCTGACGCGGCGACGTCTCCATCGGGCGACGGGCGCAACACGCTGGCCTCGGCGAGGCCGTCGGTGGCCTCGGTGAAACCGAAACGGCGGCGCAGGAATCCGTCAGCCGTTGTGGTCCAACTCGCGTTGTCGGCCAGGTGCAGCACGAACCGCTGCCCGCCGTAGTCACGATCGGGAGTGACGGCGCCGGTGGGCAGGGTCATCTCGGCATCGGCGAAGGTCTCGTGGTGCGCGGGGCAGGTGATCTCGACGACCTGCAGGCCGTCCGAGCTCTCCAGCACGCGATGGCGGATTCGCGGTGGCTGCAGCACGCAGTCCCCGGCGCTCATGACGAAGGGCTCACCTTGGTCCTCGTACACCAGGCGCACCCAACCTCGGTAGCAGTAGATCATCTGGAACCGAATCTTGTGGAAGTGCACGTAGTCCGAGACTGGGCCCGCGGTGGGGATCTCGATGTGCGAGGCGATGAACCGGCCACCCTGGCGATCGGGGATGAGATCTCGGTAGCGCATCCCGGCGCGCCCGAGCGTCCATCCGGCGTCGTCGGACGACCGCTCCAGAGCGAACGACTGTTGCACCGGGGGCAGCGTCAGCGGCGGATCACCATCGACGATGTCGACCGTCGTGCCGTCGGGGGCAACCAACCGACCGGCACCTCCCATCGCCGCGAGATCAGTGGCGGAGATCCGCAAGGTGGCCGGCGAGGGTGGCGCATCCGGGTCGAGCCGCAGCCGAAGCCCGTACCCGCGCAGCACGGCGACCGCCGGGTCGTCGGCAGGGAAGATCGAGTCGACTCGGAAACCGAGCCGGTCGACGTAGAACGCCAACGCGGCGTTGATGTCGTTGCAGGCGATCATCGCCTCGGCCGTCGTCATCGCGACAGAGTACTTAAGCTGAGGTCGTGCCCAGCCTCGCCGAAACGTTCCGGTCGTCGTTCCCCATCTTCGAGAGTCGGGTGTACCTGAACTCGTGCTCGCAGGGAGCGCTGTCGCATCAGGTGCGCGCCGCCTACGAGACCTTTCTCGATGGCTGGGAGCGTGAAGGCGCCCAATGGAACGCGTGGGTCGAGCGCAACGAACTCGTCCGCAGCTCGTGGGCCGATCTTGTCAATGCGCCAAGCGATGCCGTCGCCGTGACCACCTCGGTGTCGGCCGGCCTGTCGGCGTTCATCTCCGGCCTCGACCTGACCGGGGAACGCAACCGCATCGTCATCACCGACTACGAGTTCCCGACCGCCGGCCAGATCGCCTTTGCCCAGCAAGCCCGTGGCGCGGAGATCGTGATCGTTCCGGCCCACGAGGCGACCGTGTCGGTCGACGACATCGAGCAGGCGGTGGATGAACGGACGGCGATCGTGATCATGACCCACGTGTGCTTCCGCAACGGCAGCAAGCTCGACCCGAAGGCGGTTGCCAAGATCGCCCACGCCAACGGCGCGCTGATCGCCGTCGACTCGTATCAGGCCATCGGTTCGGTGCCGATCGACGTGGTCGACCTCGACGTCGACGTGCTGCTGTCCGGCGCCCTCAAGTACCTGCTCGGCTCGGCAGGGCTCGGCTTCATGTACGTCCGGCCGTCGCTGATCCATGACCGAGCGCCGACGGCGACAGGTTGGTTCGCGGACTCCGACATCTTCGCGATGGATCACCGTCGCTACTCACCCTCGGCGACAGCGCGGCGCTTCGAATCCGGCACCCCGCCCGTGCCGAACCTGTTCGCCGGGCTGGCCGGCATCGACCTGGTGCGCAGCGTGGGGGTACCGGCGGTCGAAGCGCACGTGCAGGATCTGATCGACCGGTTCCGTTGCGGCCTCGACGAGTTGGGCGCCACGGTCGTGACCCCCGCTGAGCGCGAGCGGCGCGGTGCCATGGTGGCCGTGGCCTGCACAGACCAGAACGCGATGGTTGCCAACCTCGACGCGATGGGTATCGGCACCTCGTGCCGGGACGGGAACCTGCGGGTGTCGATGCACCTGTACAACTCCGACGCCGACATCGACACCTGCCTGCGCGCACTGCATCAGCATCGGGCGCTGCTGGTTTGACAACGGCCTTCAGCCTGTCGAGAGCCTGTGCTAGCTTCAGCGCTGTCCATTCGCGGCGTGAGCCGTAGGTTTCAGGGGGAAAAATGTCCAAGAAACTCCTATTCGCGCCGCTGGCCGTCTTGTTGCTGGCCGCAACCGCGTGCGGGTCCGACACCGTCAGCTCCGGCGACACCGCGGCGCCCGCAGGCACGACCGCAGGAACGACTGCCGGCACCAGTGCGGGCGCGGCCACCACCGCTGCCCCCGCAGCCGGCGGCGCAGCGTGCAGCGCCAAGATCGGCTTCATGGGGCCGTTCACCGGTGACGCCGCCTCGATCGGCCAGGAGCAGCTCAACTGGGGCAAGCTCGGCATCGACGACTTCAACGCCAAGAACGGCACGACGTTCTCGCTCGTCGAGACCGACACCCAGCTCGACCCCGCACAAGCCACGACCGGCGCCCAGAAGCTGGTCTCCGACACCGACGTCGTCGCCGTGCTCGGGCCGGCGGGTTCGCAAGAGGTCGAGGCAATCGGGCCGGCGATGACCACGGCCAATCTCGCCTACGTCTCGCCGTCGGCAACACGGACGAGCCTGACCGTCGACGGCAAGATGCCGACGTTCGCACGAGTCGTCCCCAACGACGATGCCCAGGGGCCGACGATCGCCAACTTCGTCAAGGACACGATCAAGGCCACGAAGGTGCTGATCGTCGACGACCAGACCTCGTACTCCACCGGCCTGGCCGACTCGGCCACCGCCACGTGGAAGACGCTCGGCGTCGAGGTGGTCCGCGAGTCGATCGCCCAGAAGTCGACCGACTTCTCCTCGCTGGTCGCCAAGGTCACCGACGATGTCGGTGCGGTGTTCCTGCCCTGGCAGATCGCGGCCAACGCCCAGCAGTTCGGCACCCAACTCGCCGAGCAGGGCAAGAAGGCCGTCGTGGTCGGCAGTGACGGCGTCTACTCCCCCAGCGACTTCTCGCTCGAAGGTGCATACGTCTCATCCTTCGCTCCCGACGTCCGCGGCGTGCCCGCAGCGGCCGACGTGGTTGCTGCGTACCAGAAGGCCCACGACGACAAGTTCGGCACGTTCGGTCCTCCTGTCTACGTTGCGGCACAACTGATCGCCACCGGCATCCAGGCAACGTGCAAGGACGGCAAGCCCGGCGCCCGGGCCGACGTGACCACCGCCATCAAGGCCACCAAGCTCGACGACACCATTCTCGGAGGGCCAGTGGCGCTCGACAAGAACGGCGATGTCGTCGGCGCCAAGTTCTACATGTCTCAGATCAAGGGCGGCAAGTACACCCTCGTCGGCTGACCTCGGCCGAGCCGAGCACTGATGGGACAGTTCGTCCAACTCGTCGTCAACGGCCTCACACTTGGGAGTGTCTACGCGCTCATTGCGCTGGGCTACTCCCTTGTGTACGGCGTGTTGAAGCTGTTGAACTTCGCCCACGGCGAGGTCTACATGATCGGAGCGTTCCTCGGTTACGGAACGCTGCACACGCTCGGGGGCGCAGCTGATCCTGCGCTCCCGGTCGCTGTGCTGTTACCGGTCCTGATGGTGGTCGCCGCCCTCGGCTCCGGACTGGTCGGTGTGGCCATCGAACGATTCGCCTATCGCCCACTGCGCACCGCGCCGCGGATCGCCCCGCTCGTGTCTGCACTCGGCACGTCGTTCTTCCTCCAGAACGCGGTGCTGCTCGTCGTCGGCGCCCGCATCCTGCGCTACGAGAGCGAGAAACTGGTCGACGTCGGCAGCGGCATCCACGCGGGCGTGCTCAACGTCAGCGTCATGCGGCTGTTGGTGATCGGCGTCAGCTTCACCGTCATGATCGGCCTGATGATCTTCATGAGTCGCAGCAAGCTCGGCAAGGCGATGCGGGCCACCTCCTACGATCCCGAAGCTGCGCAGATGATGGGCCTCGACGTCAACCGGGTCATCATGGTCACGTTCTTCATCGGGTCCGCGCTGGCCGGTGTTGCCGGGGTGATGAGCGGCCTGGTCTACAACCGTGTGTTCCAGACGATGGGCTTCGTCGCCGGTCTCAAGGGGTTCACCGCCTCGGTCGTCGGTGGGATCGGCTCGGTGCAAGGGGCGATGGCCGGTGGTCTCATCATCGGCTTCGCCGAGAGCTTTGCGCAGGGCTACGTGTCGACGACGTTCTACGACGTCGTGGTGTTCCTGGTGCTGATCGGCTTCATGCTGATCCGGCCGCGCGGCCTGTTCGGCGTGGCGGAGTTGAAGAAGGTCTGATGACCGACG
>JANMNE010000204.1:0-25851 GCA_031373785.1 Ilumatobacteraceae bacterium | reverse complement strand
TCGCTCGCGCTTGTAGCGATCACGCATCAACAAACGCCCCTCGAAATTCTCGAGCGGGTCAACCTCACTGCGGAGCGTGCCGACAGCCTCGGCCATCGCCTCCTCGGCCACGCGGGGGTATCGGAATCGCTGGTCATCTCGACGTGCAACCGCACCGAGTTGTACCTGTTCGGTTCGGCGCCCAACACGAAGTTCGCGCTGCGTACATTGGCCGCCCATACGGGTGTCTCGCTTGAGGCGCTCCGTGCGTGTGCCGTCAGCGCGTCAGGAGACGAGGCAGCGCACCACCTTCTTCGCGTCGCGGCCGGTCTCGAGTCGCGAGTTGCCGGTGAGGTCGAGATCCTCGGCCAGATCCGATCCGCAATCGCTGCCGCCCGCGCCTCGGGCAGTGCCGGTTCATGCCTGACCAACCTGTTCCGGTTCGCAACTGCCGCAGGTCGCCAGGCCCAACACACCACTGACGATGCGCTGACCCCGTCGCTGCCGCGACTGGCGCTCGACGCGGCGTGCGTGGACCCGTTCCAGCCGATCGGGGCGGTCTTAGTGCTCGGTTCAGGCGTCATGGCCGGCAAGGCCACAGAGGAGCTGAATGCTCGTCGACTCAGCTACTCGGTGTGTGCGCGCCGCCATGATCGGGCGCTCCGTCTCGCTGGGTCTGACGACAGGGTTGTGCGCTTCGAGGATCTCAGGAGCGTGCTCGAACAGGCCGACGTCGTCCTCTGCGCCACCGGTGCCCGCACACCGTTGCTGGGTGTGGCTGACCTCGAGGAAGTGATGGCTCGTCGTGACCGTCGTGCGCTGACCATCGTCGACCTGTCGTTGCCTCGCAACGTGGAGCCCGCGGCGAGGTACGTGCCCGGCGTTCGACTGCTCGACCTCGACGACCTCGTCATCGACAGCACCGCGCTGCAGGCTCGCCGGCGCGAGCAGATCGTGCGTGAGGAGCTGGAGCGGTATCAGTCGTGGCGTGCCGGGCAGGCAATCGGGCACCTCCTTACCCGCCTGCACCACACCGTCGAGAAGGCGTGTCGAGCCACGATCGAAGCATCGTGGACCGACGCCGACGGCAGTTCCGAGGTGCTCGCCGAATCGGCACGCAGGACAGCAAACAAGCTGCTGCATCAGCCCACCTTGACGATCAAGCACCTGATCGCGATGGGAGACGAGGTCGGCGCACTTGCTGTGCTTGCCTCGTTCGGGGTCACTGTCGAGCCGGTCAGCCAACTGTCGGGCCTGCAGATGTCGATACCGCGGGCGTCATGACGGCGGTGACCTCTCAGCCCCTTGTTTGCCCCTTTCCGCACGGTGTCGCGAGGGTCGAGCGTTCACGTGCCGACATGGTGGTTCGCCGCGTGCTGCGAATTCGTGAGCGGCCGGCGGGAGCCTCGGCTCGGTCAGCGGTCAGCGCGTTCCGCCGCTCGATGGTGATCTCGACGGTGCGATGCACCCTCACCTATCTCGTGTTCCCCTTCGTGCTCCCGGCTCTCGGTCTGGTGACCGAGACGGGTGTGTTCCTCGGCATGGTGATCGGCGTACTGGCGATCACGTGCGACATCTTCACCATCCGTCGTTTCTTCTCCGTCGATCACAAGTGGCGCTGGCACTTCTCGACGGTGGCCTTCACCGTCATCTGCCTGCTCACTGTCCTGCTCGCCCAAGACATCGTGCACGTCCTGACCTGACGGTCAGAGTGCGAGGGCGTCGCGCATGCTGGCCGCGGTGGCCGCCTTGCCGAGCCGCGTTGTGATGCCGAGCGCATCCTCGGCGAACGCCAACAGGGCGTAGTGATCGAGCTCGTTGCCGGTGACGGTTCCCGGCACGATCGTCGGCGCGACGACGATGAAGGGTGTCGTGCCACCGCCATGGCTCTCGTCGAACACGATGAACACTGCCGTGCGGCCCTGTCGATATGTCGTCGATGACGTGATCTCCGGGATGAGATCCCCGAGCCACTGATCGCCGGTGGCCACCGGACAATCGTGCATGTCGTGGCAGATGTCAGGGGTGATCAACGAGAACGCGGGCAGGTCACCGTCGAGATCCGACACGAACTGCTCGAACGGCACGTTGTCGCGCTCGCACGCGGCGCGATCGTCGCCACCCACGTAGTAGGCCGCAGGGTTGTGCTTCACTGCGTAGCGAGCGGTGGACTTCAGCGCGCAGTTGGCGGGCATCGCCTCCTGGTAGCTCCTCGACACCTTGCCGGCTTCGCGTACTTGCCGGAAGATGTTGTCGACGATCAACGGATGTTTGTCCGGGAACTCGTCGTCGTCGATGCCCTGCGTGCCTCCAGATGTCGCGGCGATGTAGTTGGGCAGCGACGGGCGGATGCCATGGTCGACGTAGTTCGATGCCGTGCCGCACGATGCGGCGAGGCTGTGCATGAACGGTGTGGTCTTGGCGTCGAACACCTCGCCGCGGTCCTTGTTCTCCATCCAGATCCAGATCACGTGGTCGTACAACGACGGCGCGGCTCCGGTTCGGCCGCACGGACCGACCCACTCGACCGCGGTGGTGGAGGGCACCGTCGTTGACGGCGGTGATGTCGTGGTCGACAACACCGACGTGGTCGACAACACCGGCGTGGACGGCGTGGTCGACTCCCCACCACTGCTGCCGCAAGCGGTGAGGAGGATCGCCGCCAGCGCGGCGATCGGAGTTGGCTTCACATCTGCCAGCTTCGCGTCGACGGGGCTCCGAGGCGGCATCACTAGCCACACCGGATTGATGGGCTAGTCACCGAATTTCCGGTGCATCCGGATATCTGGTGACGTGCTGCCGCGACATACGTGCTGTTGAGATGGACGGTGACGGACCGGCTGTGGACGAGCGCGCAGAGCGCTCACGAGGCATGGGCCGCCACGCAGTGACCGCGACAGGTCAGGCGGCTCGGCCGTCGAGGTGATCGACGACCAGGCGATAGCCGACGTGAGAGATGGTCTCGATCCGTGGTCGTGCGGGACCGGCGCCGAGCACGCCGCGCAGCACGCTGACGGCGATCCGCAGCCGTCTCGGGTCGACGCTGTCGGGCTGGGCGCCCCACACGCTCGACAGCAGGCTGTCGCGGTCGACCACCCGGTTCGGCTGCCTGGCCAACACTGCGAGCAGCAGGAACTGAACGGGCGGACACCTCACCGCCTCACCGGCGACGTACAGGGCGTGGGCGTCGAGGTCGAGCACGAGATCGCCCATGGTGATGCGCGGTCTCCTGCTGGTCGCCACGGCTTTCTGCCGTCGCAGCGCGGCTCGGATTCGCGCCGACAGGACCGGGGTGGACAACGAGCGCGACACGAAGTCGTCGGCGCCGGAGTCGAGCGTGGCGATCTGCAATGACTCGTCGCCCGCCTCGGCATCGTCGGCGACCACGACGATCTTCGCCGCGATGGTGTCGCGAATGTCGCGGCACACGCGGAGGAGGTCGAACTCCATGGCGACGTGATCGAGCACGACGACGTCGGGACCGAGCGCCAGGAGACGGTCGAGCATCGTGCGCCCGACGGCAACCGAGTTGGACTCGAGGGCCACATCGCGGAGTCGTTCGAGGAGGGGCGCCGGATTCTCGCCGGCCGCATGCACGACGGCGATGCTGCCGGCGTCGTTGTGCAACCGGTGCTTCGTCGCAACGTGATCGATCTCGGGATCACCGCGACCGGTCAACGCTGCACCTGCCATGCGCATCGGAAGGTAGTTGATCAATGTGTCCGAAATGTCGCCGGATTGTTTCCATCAGATCACGCAACGATGTGCCATGTAGGCCTGCCAGAACACTCGAGCGGCGAACGCCCTGCGTTGCACGGCCCGACGCGGTCGAGCGCGCGGGAGGGCGCGCACGATAGCCACGTAGCCGAAACATTGGGGCGACCTCAGGGAAACGTGCCTCACTTATCGTGCGCGTGTCTGACGCCAACGAAGCCGGCAGTCACCTACTTGACCCCTACACATCGGGAGGACGTAGTGCGCAAAGCACTCAAATACATTGCCGGCGGCGCCGTTGGCGCCGGATTGACCACACTGCTCATCGGCGGTACCGCGTTCGCGGCCGACGAGGACCCGGTTGCCGTGCTCGGCACGCAGCTCAACTTGCTGTGGGTGGTGATCGGAGCCGTGCTCGTCATCTTCATGCAGGCGGGCTTCGCACTGGTCGAGACGGGCTTCACCCAGAAGAAGAACGCGGCGCACGTGATGAGCACCAACTTCATGATCTTCGGCCTCGGCTTCGTCGGGTTCTTGGTGCTCGGGTTCCCGTTGGCATTCGGTGGCTTCAGCTTCTCGCTCTTCGGGCTCGACTCTCCGATGAGCACCCCCCTCGTTGGTTCGGGGAACTGGGTCTTCTTGTGGAAGGGCTGGGACCACCTCGGTGACAACGCCAGCCCCGCGTTGCTGGCCTTCTTCTTGTACATGGTCGCCTTCATGGACACGACCGCAACCATCCCGACGGGCGCCATGGCCGAACGCTGGAAGTGGAAGAGCTTCGCGCTCTGGGGCCTGTTCTGCGGCGCCATCTACTACCCACTCTTCGCCAGCTGGACATGGGGTGGCGGTTGGCTGGCCAAGACCTGGGATTCGATGAGTCTCGGTACCGGCTACGTCGACTTCGCCGGTTCCGGCGTCGTGCATGCCGTCGGTGGCGTCGCCGCCCTGGCCGGCGCAATCGTGCTCGGCCCTCGCATCGGCAAGTACGGGCCCGATGGCAAAGCCAACACGATTCCCGGGCACAACATCCCGATGGCGCAGCTCGGTTGCTTCATCCTGCTGTTCGGTTGGTTCGGCTTCAACGCCGCCTCGACGTTCGCTGCCACCGACACTCAGTTCGCCACGGTTGCCACGAACACTGCGATCGCCGCTGCTGTTGGTTCTGTCGTGGCGATGTACTACATCATGGCCAAGACCAAGAAGCCGGACCCCGGCATGATGGTCAATGGCATGCTGGCCGGCCTGGTTGCCATCACTGCGCCATGTGCATTCGTAGCGCCATGGGCTGCTGCAGTCATCGGCGCCGTCGCCGCCGTCATCGTCATCGAAGCGGCACTGTTCATCGAGCGCAAGGGCATTGATGACCCGGTCGGCGCCATCGCGGTGCACGGTGTCGGTGGAATCTTCGGCGTGCTCTGCGTTGGCATCTTCGCCAACGGCCGGTACGGCACCGGTTGGAACGGCGCCGTCGACGACGCCGGCAACCCGAAGAAGATCGAGGGTCTGATCGAGGGCAAGATCGGTCAGTTCGGAGCACAGCTGCTCGGTGCAGTCGTGATCGTGACGGTGATCTTGGGCATCGCCTATGCGTTCTTCAAGATCCAGGACAAGATGACCAAGGGTGGCATCCGACCGACCGAGGAGATGGAGATCGAGGGAATGGACATGCCCGAGATGGGTGCCCTCGGCTACATCGACTGATCTCGTCAGCGTCGATGAGTGCATTGAGGCTCCCGGATGTGATCGCATCACATCTGGGAGCCTCTCTGCGCGAACGGGCTACGCCGGGCACTCCTTCAGCTTCCCGCTGACCACCACTTCGCCCGACGACCCTTGGGCCGCGAACAGCACGGGATAGTCGTCGATGGAAACCCCTGCCCAACCGGTGGCTTCGTCGAGATCGTGGTACGTGCCGATGGGCACCAGCGCAGTGCCGGCACAGTTCTTCAGCCAACCCTCGTAGAAGTCGTCGCCGTCTCGTCGTGGCAGATCCTTCACCGAGAAGTCGATGCGCACGCCAGACGCAACCGACGTGATGTCGGCGTTGCCGCTGATCCCCGGAGCGAGGTCGGTGCCGACGACCCCAATGGACGCGTCGGCCGACTGCTGGTCGTCGCGGGGCACAGCGACGAACACGACGGCAGCTGCTGCGGCCGCGCCGATGGCGGCAGCGGCGAATCGACCGGGCCACTGTCGACGGCGCTGGCTGGTGATCGGAACGACCACTCGTCGTTCATCGGAGATGGCCGCGGCGATGCGGTCCTCCACGTGCTGCCCGGTTCGTGCCACAGGGATGGGTCGCCGAGGAGCGCGACGATGTCGGGCTCGAGGAGATCGTTCTCGTCGTTGTCAGCCATCGTCACCACCTCCATTCCAATTCGGCGAAACCCAGTTCACACCGTTGCCGTCGCCCGGAATCGGGCAGCAACACCGGGTCGGAAGACTCCGTCGTAGGTGATGGTGAGCTCGATCGGTGCCGCCACGCCACGAATCGTGACCCAGCCACAGCCCTTCCAGTTCGCCCCGTCGATGTGCTCGACGGCGGCGATGCGCACGGGGATGGTCGCGAAGCTGGCGGTGTCGAGCAGCTGTTCGTACAGGAAGCGATCCCAAGGCGGGTGACCGGTTCGCAGGCTGTTGGCGTCGAGACTGACGTGAGCCGTGGAGTGTGCCGGGTCGTCGGCGATCGCGATCATCCCCTGCTTGAGGCGCATGTGCGTGCGCACGGCAGCGCCGAACATGCGGCGCAGGGAGAGCTCGATGCTGACCCATCCCGCAGGGATGTTCCACAGCCCCGGTGCCGGGACCTCCACGCTGTCCACGGTGCGGATGGGCTGGGATGCGGTCGGTCGGTCGCGGCGGTCGTGATGCCAGTCATCTCGTGGCGGGAGCTGCAGAACATTGCTTCGCCGGCCGACGTGACTGGCGGCGATGCGGCCGGCGTGCGGGACGTGCTTCTCGGTCATGCCGATCAGTACGTCTGGGGTGGCCAACCGGTTCGCGAAAGTCTGTTGTCAGTCGACAGATTCTCCGCGGGACATCGCCTGCAGGAACCCGGACAGCCCTGGCGTGACGATCGGACTGCGTGCGGGTGTGCCGATCTATTCTGCGCCGGTGACGAGGCGCGAAGGCCGAGCGTGGTTGGGCGTCGCAGCGGCGCTTCTCGTAATCGCCGGGGTGAGTTCGTGGTCGTGGATTCCGCCTGGCCATGTCTGCCGGTACGACGGGCTTGAGGGCACCGCTGAGACGGGACTCAACTCGAGCCGGACTGCTCAGCCCTCGATCAGTTCGGCCGTCCGTTCGAGTTGCTTCAGCGCCTCGCGCGTCACGTCGATCTGCTCGTCGAGGGCCTTGCGGATGCCACCCAGCCCGACGTCGGTCAGGCGTTCCACGGCAGACCTCGACATCAAGCCTTCCGGGCCCATTTCGTGGACGGCCAGAATTGCGGCCCCGAGTGCTGCCTGGGCGAGGGCGACGGGCGGGATCGGCGGGCGCGGCGCGTCGTCCGGGCCTGGGTACGGCCAATCCCACGGACCGAACGGCACGGGCTTGAGCCTCGGAATGCTGTCGAGCAGGGCGCGGTTCAGCTCGATCACCATGCACGGCGGGTACCAACGGATCGCCACCTCCCACGCATGTCGACCGATCTCGAACGCGCTGATCTCTTCGACGTGCAGCAGTTCGGTGATCTGCTTGGCCATCGCCAGTTCGGTCGCCAATGCGCCGAAATGGGCGAGGCCGACACCGGGCGACAGCCAGTGCACGATGTTGCGGTAGTACTGGTCGATCAGACCGAGGATGCGCTGCCCGTCCGCAGAGTAGGTGAAGCCCTTGCTCCACAACGTCTTGCGCGGATCGTTGAACGCCGGCCGGTTGGCGGCGTTGTCGCCGATCAGGTTGATGTCGAAGAAGTGGTGCCATGTCGAGTCGACGACAACTCGCCCGATCCCGGCGCGCTTGCCGTCGTAGGCGCCCACGGTGCCGGTCCAGCGCTTGTTCGATGTGCCCGGATCGCCGGTGTGGATGACGTGCATCACTTCCGGATCCGCGTACCCGCCGGTCCATCCCCAGGCCACGATCTCGGGCGCGACCCGGTGTCCGGTGGCGTCGACGGGGTACTCATCGAAGTTCTGGCCGCCGGCGCTCATCACGGCGTCGAGGACCGTCGGCTCGATCACTTCACCCTCGTGCATGTGGTCGGGAAACTCGGTGATCGGGCCGTGTGAGCTGCACAGCAGCGGGTGCGGATAGACCTGCCGGGCGAAGTACAGCTCGTTCCACGGGTACCACTTGAGCTGGAGCTTCTGGGGGATGTCGTCCGACTGGTTCTCGAACACGACCACCCCGTGCTGGTCCGGAACGGTGGTGTCGACGCGCGTCGGGCCGAGCGGGGGCGGCGGCGAGCCCCACCGGCGCATCGATCGAACTCGAGGCAGGGAACCGGCCAGCGCCGAGCCCAGCGATGCGTGGTCGCCGGTGGCGAAGACGCCGCCTCCGTTGTTCATGAACTTGCAGAGCGCGTCGTACTCGGCGGTCGGCAGCGAACCGCTGTCCCAACCGATCAGCCAGATCTGGTCGTAGACGGAGAGATCGTGGTTGTCGAACCTGAAGTTGGCGATCACCCCGGCGGCTCCGAGTGGATCGGTGGATCGGTGGGCCTTGGTCACCGCACCCACGCCCTCGAGCACACCGATCAGGTGGCTCATCCCGAAGTTCGTCTCGTTGAGGTTGTTCGGGTTGTGCTCGGGACCGAACGACACGATGGTGTCGGTGACGACCAGGATGTCGATCTGCCACCAGTGACGAACCCAGTCGTGCACGTTGAGGGCGATCTTGGAGTCGAGCAGGTCGAAGTTGATGGGCATGGCGATGCTCCTTACGAGGGGTCGCCAAGAAGGAGTGCGGGCGCTACTCGGGAGATACGTACTTTGTGCGCGGTCGTCGCTAGCCGGCGCGGCGTGCCGTGACCCCACCATCGATGTGGATCGTCGTGCCGGTGATGTAGCTGGCATCGTCGGATGCCAGGAAGCGGATCACGTTGGCGATCTCGACCGGCTCGCCGATGCGCCGCAGTGCGATGCCGGCAACCATCGACTGCTCGGCTGCATTGGGATCGGGATTGCGGTCGATGCTGTCTTGTACGAGGCGGGTGCGGATGTACCCCGGTGCCACCGCGTTGACCCGGATCCCGTGGGGCCCGTAGTCGAGAGCCAGGCTGCGCGTCATGCCGATGAGCCCCGACTTCGCCGCGGCGTAGGGGAAGAAGCCCTCGAGCGTGGCGAGCGCGTGCATCGAGGCGACGTTGACGATGGCGCCCCGACCGACGTCGCGCATGTGCGGCAGCACGTACTTGGCGCCGAGCCACGCCGATTTCAGGTCGACGCCCATGAAACGGTCCCAGTCGTCGCCGGTCATGGTGGTTGCGTCGAAGTTGGCGTTCACCCCGGCGTTGTTCACCAGGATCGACGCCGGCCCGAAGCTCGAGGTGCACGCTTTCGCCACCGCGGCGATGTCGGCTTCGACGCTGACGTCGGCTCGCATGAACCGGGCACTGCCCTCCGACGCTTGCTCGACCTCGTGCCCGAGATCCGCGTCGAGGTCGCAGAACAGCACGACTGCGCCGTGAGCGACGAAGGCCTCGACGACCGCACGGCCGATGCCGCGTGCGCCGCCCGTGACGATCGCGATCTCCCCATCGAGTGACGTGTGCTCAGACATCGGTTCTCCCGCAACGATCGTTCGACTTGAGGTGCAGGCCAGATCAGATCACAATGCCTCGATGCCCGACAAGCCCTTGCCGACCGCGACCATTGCTGTCTCCCACCCCGACCAGCTGGGCGAAGGACCGGTGTGGGACAACCGCAGTGGCGAGCTGGTCTGGGTCGACATCTCTGGCCGGTTGGTGCATCGCTGGAGCCCGATGACCGGGACCTCCTCGTCGTTGGCAACCGAGGGCGATGTCGGGTCGGTGGTGCTCTGCGAGGACGGCGGCGTGGTGCTGGCGATCGAATGCGAGCTGTGGCGGATCGATCCAGCGGGGCAGCGCACGCTGCTTGCCGCTGTCGCGCCCCAGCCCGGCGTGCGCTTCAACGACTGCAGGGTCGACCCACGTGGACGGTTGTGGGCAGGCACGTTGCAACGCGAGCGTCGGCACGGCGTGGCAGCGCTGTACCGCATGGATCCGGGCGGGGACCTGACCCTGGTGCTGACCGATCGAACGATCTCGAACGGGATCGGTTGGAGCCCCGACGGCACGACGATGTACTACATCGACAGCACGACGCAACAGGTCGTGCGCTTCGCATACGACCTCGATACCGGACTGATCAGCGATCAACGGGTCTTCGCGGATGTCGCCGCCGGTGACGGGTTGCCTGACGGTTTGACCGTCGACGCGGATGGTGGCGTGTGGGTCTGTCTGTTCAACGGCGCGACGGTCCGCCGGTACGGACCTGACGGAACCGTGGATCGGGAGATCCGGCTTCCGCTGACCAACCCGACCTGCCCGGGTTTCGGAGGACCGGATCTGCGCACCTTGTACATCACGACGGCCCGTCACCGCCTGACCGAACAGCAGTTGGAGGCCGAGCCCGAGGCCGGTGCGTTGCTGCAGATCGACGTCGGTGTCGCCGGGCTTCCCACGAACCGGTTCGGCGGCTGAATGGCGATCACGGGTTCGATTCGGGGGCGACTTCGTCGGGAGGAACAAGCAGCACCGCCACGGTCGACGTCTCGACAGCCTGCCGCAAGGTCGCGAATCGATGGAGCGCAGTGAGGATGCGAGGCTCCGCAGCGAGGAGCCCCGACTGGATCGAAGCCGCTGACGCAGCGCGTCCGAATCGCGCTCGGTCTCGAGACTGGCATGGCGGGGGACATTGGCTCCGCTGAGCGCGGTGAGTGCGAGCGCGGCCCCGACCAGGCGCGTGCGTTGGTCGACACCCGCCGAGCGCGCCGCGAACGCCGTTCCCACTGCGGTGGCGAACGTGTTGACCAGGCCGACGGGGAGCGCCAGCACATCGAACATCAGCGGGCCCGGATGGTTGAGCGGAACGACGTTGGCCTGATTCAGCGCGGCCAACGTGATGGCCAGTACCACGAAGGTGTCGACCCGACGCCTCCACTGGCGAACGTTCATCGTCCTGGTTCGAGGACCGCTCGATTGGCCAGGCCGTCCGGTACGCGGCCCTCGATCACCTCGACCACCGATGCCGTGGCCCGGCGAATCATCACGTCGACCGACTTGGTGCTGAGACCGCCGACGTGCGGGCTGACCACGACGTTGCTCATACCGAGCAACGGCGAGTCGTGCGGCGGCTCGGTGTCGAACACGTCGAGCGCCGCGCCGGCAAGCACACCGTCGGTGAGTGCCTGGATCAACGCTGGTTCATCGACGACCCCACCGCGCGACGTGTTGACCAAGATCGCGTGTGGCTGCATCGAGCGCAAGGCTCGGGCGTCGATCAGATTGCGCGTCGCATCGACCAACGGAACGTGCAGCGAGACGACGTCGCTACGAGCCAACAACTCCTCCAGCGGCACGGCGCGGGGCGACTCCGACGCGGCGATCGCCGGGTCGGTCACGACCAGTTCGACGTCAAAGCCGGCGAGTCGTCTGGCGACGAGCTGCCCGATGTGGCCGTAGCCGATCAGCCCGACGGTGCAGCCCGTCAGCAACAGGGGGGTGTGCGGCCCAGTTCGGTTCCACTCGCCCCTGCGGACGCCGGCATCGTTCTCCGGGATACGTCGCAACAGCGCCAGCATCATGGCGATGGCATGGTCGGCAACGGTCGATTCGTTGGCGCCGGGCGTGGTGGTGATGGCCACACCGAGGTTGGTTGCCGCGGCAACGTCGATCGAATCGATGCCGACCCCGACGCGGGCGATCACCTGCAGGTTCGGGCTGTCGCGCAGCACCTCGGCCGTGAACGGGTCAGTGCTGACGATCGCCCCGGCCGCATCGTGACACAGCGCGAGGAGCTCCTCGGGTGACCGCAGCCCTCGCTTCGCAGCGATGCGCATCACGTAGCCAGCAGCCGTCAGGGCGCCGCCGTGCTGCGGATGGTCGGTGTCGTAGTCGGGGAAGGTGATGAGCACGATCGGCGCCTGCCCGGTGTTGTCTCTGGGGCGCCGCATCCCGGCGATCAGATCACCGGTTCTCGGAATGTGTCAAGGCGGACCAACCGCTCCGGCGAGTCGAAGTGTGTAAGTTCGATGCGCACAGGTGCTATCGAACCTACACACTTCCTGATGCTGGACCGGCGCAAGCCTTCCTCAGGACGAGTGGTCCTTCAGTTCGATCTCGATGAAGGCGAACTCGTACTGGTTGTTGTTGGTCACGTTGTGCTTGATACCGGCCGGGCGCGCATACGACTCGCCGTTGCGCAGCTCGGCGATGGTGGTATTGGCAGCGACTTGGATCTGGAGCGTTCCGCTGACCAGGGGGACGATCACGTAGTCCATTTCGTGCGTGTGCCAGCCGGTCTCGGCGCCGGGCTCGAACCGCCATTCGGTCACGCGGACCCGGTCGTCGTCGATCTGGACAGTGGATTGGGCGGCGGTCACTCGTCGAGCGTACGCCCGTCGGCGGCCTCAACCTCGAGGTCTCTCGTGCGGATCACCATCGCCGCTGCACACCACCAGATCAGCTGGTAGCGAATAGCGTGGGGAGATGCGCCTGACACCGACGGATCGCGATCGGTTGCTGATCTTCACCGCGGCCGAATTGGCGAGAGCGCGTCGAGCCAGAGGACTGCAGTTGAACGTGCCCGAGGCCACGGCGCTGATCGCCGACACCGTGTGTGAGGCGGCGCGCGATGGGGCTCGCCTGTTGGAAGCAGCCGCGGCAGGTGCAGCGGTGTTGACGACGGCAGATGTGCTGCCCGGTGTTGTCGACATCGTGCGCGAGGTGAAGGTCGAGGCCGTGTTCGACGACGGCACGCGCATGGTCGTTGTACGCAACCCGTTCGGCGACGGAGGCAGCCTCGGCTCCGGTGCACCGGGTGCGGTCATGACCGCGGCGCGCGACCACGAAGCACCACCGGGACTGATCTACATCG
Organism: Ilumatobacteraceae bacterium; assembly: GCA_031373785.1. GTDB lineage: Bacteria > Actinomycetota > Acidimicrobiia > Acidimicrobiales > Ilumatobacteraceae > JAENVT01. The sequence continues at coordinate 13,102 of JANMNE010000204.1, read as the reverse complement.
TCGCGACCAATACCTCGGATGTGCCAGTCAGCATCACGTCGCACTTTCACTTCTTCGAGGTCAACCCGCGGTTGTCCTTCGACCGCGCCGAGGCCTACGGGATGCGTCTGGCGATCCCCGCCGGGTCTGCGCTGCGCTTCGAGCCTGATGTCGCCGTCGATGTCCCGCTGGTGCCGATCGGCGGTGGCAGAGTGGCGATCGGCTTCGCCGGGCTGGTCGACGGCCCACTCGACGCGCCGGGTGCGAAGGCCGCTGCCTTGGTTCGCGCGCACGAGCAGGGCTACCTCGGGGCGCAAGCGTGACCAACCGCGACCACCGTCATGCGCACGGACAGATCGAGCACAGCCACGACGGCGGTGCGGTGCCGCACGACCACGTGCATCCCGACGAGATCCTGCCCGACGACTATGCGGCCATCCACGGCCCCACGGTTGGTGATCGGGTGCGCCTGGGGGACACCGGGTTGGTGATCGAGATCGAGTACGACTCGCAGCAGCGCGGCAACGAGTTCCTTGCCGGGTTCGCCAAGACGGCGCGCGACGGGTTGCTGTTGAAGGCCGCGGCGGTGAAGGAGACCTGCGATGTCGTGATCTCCAACGTCGTCATCATCGACGCCACGCGGCGGATCGGCAAGGCGTCGATCGGCATCCGCGAGGGCCGCATCTGTGGAGTCGGGCGTGCCGGCAACCCTGACATGATGGACGATGTCGAGGTCGTGGTCGGCACGGGTACGGCGATCATCTCCGGCGAGGGGCTGATCGCCACGGCCGGCGCCATCGACACCCACGTGCACCTGTTGTCGCCGCGCATCATGGAGGCGTCGTTGGCCGCGGGCGTGACGACGATCATCGGCCAGGAGTTCGGCCCGGTGTGGGGTGTCGGCGTCAGCTCGCCGTGGGCGCTGCGACATGCCTTCAACAGCTTCGACCAGTGGCCGGTCAACATCGGGTTCCTCGGGCGCGGCTCGTCGTCGAACGAATCGCCGCTCGTCGAGGCATTGGTGGAGGGAGGCGTCTGCGGGTTCAAGGTGCATGAAGACATGGGCGCGCACACCCGCGCCCTCGACACCGCGCTGAACGTGGCCGAGCAGTACGACGTGCAGGTGGCGTTGCACACCGACGGGCTCAACGAGTGTCTCTCGGTCGATGACACACTGCGGGTGCTCGCCGGTCGCACGATTCACGCCTTCCACATCGAGGGCTGCGGTGGTGGCCACGTACCGAACGTGTTGAAGCTCGCCGGCGTCCCCAACGTGCTCGGCTCGAGCACCAACCCGACGCTGCCGTTCGGGCGCGACGCGCTCGACGAGCACTACGAGATGATCTTCGCCGCGCATGGCCTGAACCATCACTCACCGAGCGACCATCATCTCGTGACCGATCGGATCCGCGGCGGCACGATGGGGGCGGAGGGCGTATTACACGACCTCGGCGTGATCGGGATCACGTCCAGCGACGCGCAAGGCATGGGTCGCGCCGGCGAAACGGTGCGCCGCACGTTCCAGCTCGCCGCCCACATGAAGCGCGAGCAGATCCGTACCGACCCCGCCCACGGTCCCACGCGCCACGACAACGACCGTGTGCGCCAGTACGTGGCCAAGCTCACGGTCAACCCAGCCATTGCCCATGGTTTGAACCACGAGATCGGCTCACTCGATGTCGGCAAGCTGGCCGACATCGTGCTGTGGCGTCCCGATCATTTCGGCGCCAAGCCGCAGCTCGTGTTGAAGAGCGGGTTCCCGGCCTACGGCGTGACGGGCGACCCCAACGCGGCCACCGACTCGAGCGAACCGCTGGTGCTCGGCCCGCAGTTCGGCTCGTTCGGCTCGACCGCTGCCGACCTGTCCGTCGCCTTCGTCAGCCAAGCCGCCGTCGACGCCGGCGACGATCACATGAGCACCAGGCGTCGCCGTGTGGCCGTGAAGGGCACCCGCAACATCGGCCCTGCCGATCTCGTCCACAACAATCGGCTCGGCAACGTCGACGTCGATGCGAAGACGGGAATGGTGTCGCTCGACGGCGACACCGTCTACAGCGAGCCGGCCGAGTCGGTGTCGCTCAGCCGCCTGTACTTCCTCTGATCAGCGCCTTCCTGTGATAGTAGGCCGATGACCACCGCCGTACCGACAGGGTTCTCGATGCCACCGGAATGGGTGCCACACGAGCGCACCTGGATGGAGTTCCCGCCGGCGTGCACGACGTTCGGCGACGACCCCGATGGGGAGCTCGGCCACTACCGCGGCGTGTGGGCCGCGGTCACCAACGCCATCGCCCGCTTCGAGCCGGTGTCGCTGATCTGCGCAGTCGGCGACGCCCCGGCAGCGCGCCGGCTCGTCGATCCATCGGTGACCATTCACGAGACCGCGATCGACGAGTGCTGGTTCCGCGACAGCGGGCCAACGTTCGTCACCCATCCTGAGGGACGGCTCGGCGCAGTGTGCTGGCAGTTCAACGGGTGGGGCCAACAGGAGTTCTGCTCGTGGGAGCACGAGCGCAACGTCGGCGAGTTTGCCGCGCACATCGCTGACGCCGAGGTGTTCGGTTCGTCGATGGTCAACGAGGGCGGCGGCATCCACGTCGACGGTGAGGGCACCGTGATGATCACTCGCACCGTGCAACTCGATCCCTACCGGAACCCCGACATGGATGCCGAGCAGGTGGAGGCCGAGCTGCGCACGTTCCTCGGGGTCGAGAAGGTGCTGTGGCTGCCCCGAGGTCTGACCAAGGACTACCAGCGGTACGGCACTCGCGGCCACGTCGACATCGTCGCTGCCTGGGTGCGCCCCGGCGTCGTCGTGGCCCACTCGCAACCCGACCCGTCGCACCCCGACCACGAGGTGTGCGCGGAGAACCTGGCCATCCTGCGAGCCAGCACCGATGCCCGTGGCCGGCAACTGGAGGTCGTCGAGATCGAGGCCCCGACAGCAACGCACGTCGACGGCAACATCGTCGACTGGTCGTACATCAACCACTACGTGTGCAACGGCGCCGTAATCCTCTGCTCGTTCGACGACCCCCGCGATGAAGCGGCCGCGGCCACGTTGACCCGCCTGTATCCGGGACGCGAGGTCGTGCTGGTCGAGGCCCGGCCGATCTTCGAATGCGGCGGCGGAATCCACTGCATCACACAGCAGCAGCCAGCCGTCTGACCTCAGACGACGATCACCGGCACTACACCCGTTGCGGCTCGGGCGAGGCGCAAGTCGGTGGTCACCAGCGGGGCGCCGAGTTCCTCGGACGCGGCGATGTAGCAGGCGTCGTAGGGCGAGATATTGTGCCGAAGATCCCAAACTCGAGCGGCTTGCGGCCCAATGTGCACATACTCGATCGGTGCATTCCGGAAGACTTCCGCTAGGTGGTCGGCCTCTGGAGCTGTGAGTAGCTTGTGTGACCCCATCTGCCTGAGAAATCCCAGCACTCCAGGCACCCAGCAGATGCTCTCTTGAAATCTCAGTGCGTGTGGACGATGAACACGTTGCATGGGGCGCGCTTGGCGACGTCGCCGGCGATCGAGCCGAGGACTCTCGCAGCACCCTGTACGCGCTTGTTGCCGACCACGATGATCGAGGCGTCGAGACGTGTTGCTTCTTCGCAGAGCGCGTTGGCCGGGTCGCTCAACACCACAGCGTGTGACACGGGCACCGTTGCCTTGAGCTCGCCGGCGAGGGACTTCAGGAGGTCCTCGGCGACTCCGATCGAGTCGACATGCCAACGCTCGGATCCGCCACCGTGCACTTCCTGGCTGGTGTTGCGAGTCATCGACATGACGATGTGCAGTGGCCGGTCGAACTTGGCCGCAATCTCGGCCGCGGCGATCGCCGCCATGCGAGCCGTAGCACTGCCGTCGACACCCACGATGATTTCGTTCACATTGCCCCCAATCGGTGCCTCACGCTAACAGAACTGAGATGGCCGGGAACAGGGTCGTCAGGTGCCGCTGGTGTGGGTGCGCAGCGGGTCGTCGGTGCCGTCCCACTGCTCGTTGGCCTGCTTCCATCGGGCGAAGGTGCTGACGATGCGTTCGGTATGGAGGTGCAACTCGGTGAAGCAACCGTCGTGTTGCTCGACGAGTTGGATCTGTGACTCGCCGGCGTACCCGAACGCGTAGGAGACGTCGGCTTCGACCTCGGTGCCTCGATAGTTGAACGTGTCGCCGCGGTGGTGGGCGGCGACGAAAAATGGACCCGCGTCGAGGGTGCGGGCCCACTGGGCTGCGCTGACCGACAGGTCTTCGACGAAGTAGGCGTACTGGAACACCGGGTGCCGCACCATCACGGTGACCCTATGCGTCAGTCGGCTGCGCCCGACAACCGCATGTGCCTCATCCGCCAGTTGGCGACCGCGAGCGCGACGACGGTCACGATCACCAGCCGCACGACTGCGCCACCGCCCTGGGGTATGCCATCTCGAATCAGCCGGTCGGGAGGATCATCGAGATAGCCGACGAAGATCGCTCGCGACTCCCACGTCGGCGAGAGCTGGGCGATCCCGGTGAGGGCGGCGCCGAGGAGTCGTTCGATGAGGAACACGACCGCGAGTGACCACACTGCTGTCCGCCGGGTGATGCACCCGATGGCGATGAACAGCGCGACGTACGACACGCTGCCGACCGCGGCGGCGAGGTAGGCGGCGCCGGCGGTACCCGACGCTCCGGCGATCACAGCGGCGAGCGCGGCTGCCGGGGCGATCGTGAGCAGGGCGACGAACGACCCACCGAGCCAACGGCCGAGGACGATCCGCCAGATCGGGACGGGCGTGAGCCACGTGAAGTGGAACGTGCCGGAACGCACTTCGGCACCCAGCACCGCATCCCCGATCACCAGCGCGGCAATGGGCATGACCAGTGCGAAGATGCCTTCGGCCGCCACGTTGGCGAAGGCTCGATCTGCGGTGGGGAAGTTGTCGACGGCGCGGGCCAACAGGCCGAACAGCAGCGCCCCGGCGCACGGCATGAGTACTGCGGCCCAGCGTCGCGGTGGCACGCACGACTGCAACGTGTAGATCAGGATCGCGACGAACTGCGACCGCGGCCGTTGTGAGGTGATGGCGGCCGGCTCGGTCATCTCACGAGCTCCCGGAACAGGCTCTCCAACGAGTCGTCGAGGGCGCGGACCTCGAGCAACCGTACGGATGACTCGCGGGCCAGGCGCGGCAGCGCCATCGCCAGATCGCGGGCCTGCACGGTCTGGATCACGAGGCCACCACGACTCGTGTCGATCGTGACGCCCGCAACCGAGTCGAGGCCGATCAACGACGCGGCCAGCCGGCGACCGTCGTCGGATCGCACGAGTACGTGCCGCGGCCGGTCGTCCATTGCATCGCGAATCGCGTGCCGTCCACCGGCTGCAGCAAGCCGCCCGTGCATCAGCACGATCACTCGCTCGGCCATGCGCTCCACCTCGTTCAGCACGTGCGAGCTGACGATCACGGTCCTGCCATCGGATCCGAGCTGCTTGAACAGCGCGATCAGATGCAGCCGTTGAACCGGATCGGCGCCGTTCAACGGTTCGTCGAGCACGAGCACCTGCGGGTCGGTCACCAGCGCGGCGGCGATCTTGGTTCGTTGGCGCATGCCCTTGCTGAAGCCGTCGACGCGGCGCTCGGCGACGTCGAGCATGGCCACGCTCTGCAGCGCCGCGTCGGGCGCCTCGCGGTCGCGGATGCGGTAGAGGGCGGCGACGTAGCGCACCAGCTGCCGGGCCGTCAGCCCCGCCGGCACGGCCTCGTCCTCGGGGACCAGGGCCATCCGCCCGTGGACCCCACGATCGCGTCGGGGGTCACGGCCTTCGACGCGCACCGTGCCCTGGTTGACACCGACCAGGCCGGTCATCGCCCGCATCAGCGTGGTCTTGCCCGCGCCGTTGGGGCCGAGCAGGCCGGTGACGCCGGGCCCGAACGAGCAGCTGAGCTCCGACAATGCCACCTTCGGCCCGAACCACACCGACACATCGGCGATCTCGACGGTTGCATCGGTCGCGAACGCCGGGTCATGGGCGGGCGCGGCGAATTCGGAGTCGACGGGCGACATCAGCGCTCCACCCAGCGGTAGCGATACAGCAACGTGCCGGCGCCGACGAACAACACCACGAGGTACAACCCGAGGGCGAACATACCGCCGTTGGCCACCCCGCCGAGCGGTGATTCGCGGGAGATGTTGCCGAGGAACACGACGTCGCGCAGGTACAGCGGCAGGGTCCACACGTTGATCAGCGCGGCCGCCGAACCGTGGCCGGGTTGGAAGTCGCCGACCAGGACACCCGATGCGATCGAGGTGATCAGCAGCAGGCCGATCACCGCGGCGCCCGCCACGATCCGGCGGTTGGTCAGCGCCGCGATGGCGACGCCGACGACCGCGTAGTACAGGGAGAGCACGAGCACGCTGAGCGGGACCTTCCACAGCACGTCGAGGTGACCGGTGAAGTACTCCGATGCGCTGTCGCTGACCAGCATGTTGCCGAGGAACAGCACGACCTGTGGCAGGAACGAGAACGCGAACAGGATCGACGTGATCGCGCCGACCTTGGCGACGACGTAGTCGACGCCGGTGAGGGGTCGGGCAAACATCAGGGGCAGGACGCGCTGGCGCCGATCCGGGCACATCACGTCGGGAGCGACCAGCGCGACGAACAGCAACAGCGCGGACGACACGCCGACGTAGTCGCGGTACGTGATGATCTCCAGCTTGTCCGCGAGCCGGTCGCGTGTGACGTAGCCGATCCCGACGTTGACGATCGCCGGGATCGTGACTACGCCGAGGAGCACGAACGGGGCGAACTTCTGTCGCCACGAGCGGCGAAACCCGAGAGCACGACGAATCGACGCCTTGTACAGCGCGACCGTGGCTGCGCCGCGACGACCGCGCGGTCCGTCGTACGGGCGGTAGCCGCGGTCGTAGACCGCACCGCCGCCCTGGTCGCTCGTCAGCACACTCATGCCGGGTTCCCGGCGAGACGCAGGAAGACCTCGTCGAGCGACGTCAGCCGGGTTGTCAGCCGGTACAGGGGCAGGGCGAGGTCGGCGATCGCGTCGCGCACCACGTCCATCTGCACGTCACCCTCGACGGTCGCCTCGACGAGGCCGTCGGCGGCGACCGCGGCAACGCCGAGCTCGGCAAGGCGAGCGACCAGCTCGTCGCCGCGCGGCCCCACATCGACGGTCAGGATCCCAGTGCGTTCGAGCAGCGACTCGGTCCCGCCCGACACGACCAACCGGCCGGCGTCGATCATCACGACGTGGTCGCACACCTGCTGCACGTCGTCGAGCAGGTGGGTGGCCATCAACACCGAGATCCCGAACGTTCCGAGCCGGGCCACGAGTCGCAGCATCTCCTCGCGGCCGAGCGGGTCGAGGCCTGCGGTCGGCTCGTCGAGCAGCACCAGCTCGGGGTCACCCACCAACGCTTGCGCCAGCTTGGTGCGCTGCCGCATCCCGGTCGAGAACCCGCTGATCGGCCGGAACCGGGCCTCGTCGAGGCCGACCAGATCGAGGATGTCGGACGCCCGCTGACGGGCGGCGCGCGCCGGTAGCCCACTGAGCTCGCCGAACGTCGACACGACATCGGCCGCGGTCTGGTCCAGCGGCAGGCAATCGTGTTCGGGCATGTAGCCGAGCCGCGACCGCACGCCGATCGGATCCGCGCCGACGTCGATACCGCAGACCTCGATGCGACCGTGGGTCGGCTTGGAGATGCCGAGCAGCAGCCGGAACATCGTGGTCTTCCCGGCACCGTTCGCGCCGACCAGGCCGACGAGGCCACGCGGCAGATCGATCGTCAGGTCATCGAGCGCGGTCACACCCGGGTACTGCTTGGTGAGTCCGTCGAGGCGGAGGAGGGAACTGGTAGCCACGTCGAGTGCGAGTCTGTCACGTGACCTGCTGTCACGTTGCCGCGGTACAGTCGGCGCGGAACCGAAGGGGGTCACATGACTGGCACCGCGCACGCGATCGGTCGCACAGATCTGCCGTTGTTGGAGGAGACCATCGGGGCGGCCTTCGATCGGACGGTCGCCGCACATCCCGACCACGAAGCGTTGGTGGTTCCGTTCCAGGAGGTGCGCCTGACCTATCGCCAGCTGGCGGAGCGTGTCGATCGACTTGCCCGTGGTCTGATGGCGATGGGCCTGCAGGTGGGTGATCGCCTGGGCATGTGGAGCCCGAACAACGCCGAATGGGTGTACGTGCAGTTCGCCGCGGCGAAGGCAGGCGTCGTGCTGGTCAACATCAACCCGGCGTACCAGACCGAGGAGCTGCGGTACGCCCTGGCCCAGAGCGGGTGTCGGGCAGTGGTGTCGGCAACGGGCTTCAAGACCAGCGACTATGCCCGCATGATCGCCGAGGTGCGCCCATCGCTGCCGGATCTCGAGCACGTCGTGTTGCTCGACACACCCGATTGGGACGCGCTGCTGGCGAGCGGCGACAGCATCGAACACCTCGAACTGGTGGCGCGTGGCGAGTCGCTGACCAATCGCGATCCGATCAACATCCAATACACCAGCGGCACCACCGGGTTCCCGAAGGGCGCGACACTGAGCCATCGAAACCTGTTGAACAACGGGTACTTCCTCGGCGAAGGGTTCCGGTACACGGCGGCGGATCGGGTGTGCATCCCGGTGCCCTTCTACCACTGCTTCGGCATGGTGATCGGCAACCTCGCCAACCTCACCCACGCCACGACCACGGTGCTGCCGGCGCCCTCGTTCGAGCCGTTGGCGACACTGCAAACGCTCGAGGCCGAGCGCTGCACGAGCGTGCTCGGCGTGCCGACGATGTTCATCGCCATGCTGTCGCACCCCGAGTTCCACACGTTCGACCTGTCGTCACTGCGCACCGGGATGATGGCCGGCTCACCGTGCCCGGTCGAGGTCATGAAGCAGTGCGTCGACGAGATGCACATGGGCGAGGTCACGATCGGGTACGGCATGACCGAGACGTCTCCCGTCTCCACGCAGACGTCGCCCGACGACCCGCTCGACAAGCGCGTGGGCACGGTCGGGCGGGTTCTCCCGCACGTGCAGGTCAAGATCGTCGACCCGTCGAGCGGCGAGACGCTGGGCCTCGGAGAGCCGGGTGAGCTGTGCACCAAGGGCTACTCGGTGATGCTCGGGTACTGGGACGAGCCGCAGATGACCGCCGATTCGATCGATGCGGACGGTTGGATGCACTCGGGCGACCTCGCCGTGATGGACCCCGATCTGTACGTCAGCATCGTCGGGCGGATCAAGGACATGATCATCCGGGGTGGCGAGAACATCTATCCGAGGGAGGTCGAGGAGTTCCTCTACTCCCACCCCGACATCGTCGACGTGCAAGTGATCGGCGTGCCCGACGCGAAGTACGGCGAGGAGTTGGTCGCCTGGGTTCGCCTGCGCGAGGGAGCCTCGTTGACCCGCGACGAAGTCGCCGCCTTCTGCGCCGGACGGATCGCCCATTTCAAGATCCCGCGATTCGTCCACGTGACCGACGAGTTCCCGATGACCGTCACCGGCAAGGTGCAGAAGTACCGGATGCGCGAGGTGTCGATCGAGTTGTTGTCAGGCGGCTGAGCGCCCGGCCGCCAGCCGCTTCGACTGCGCAGCCAGTTCGGGGTGGGCGGCCAGGAACCCGGTCACCAGGTCGTACCCCTCGCTGATCAATCTGCTGCCCTGGCTGAAGTCGAACAGGCCGATGCCGTGCGTGGCGGGCGCCGGTAAGCGCACGACGTTGAGGTGCTCGTGTGACGGGGTGAGGACTTCGCGAGTCACGGCGATCGACGAGGTCAGCACGCCCAGTGCCGAGAGGTCGGCCGGCAGCTGATGTGGAGTGCCGGCGCGGCAGTCGAGCGCGAAGATCGTCGTGGCCCCGAGCTCGTCGGCGCGGTGCACGGGGAGGTTGACGGCGATGCCACCGTCGACGTGACGGCTGCCGTTGATCACCACCGGGCGAAAGATTCCGGGCAGCGACGCCGAGGCGACCAGTACCGATGTCGGATCACCCGTGGCATGGAAGTCGACGCGGGCCTCATCGAGGTTGATCGTGCCGGCCTCGAACGGGGTTGCCAGCTCGGCCAGGTCGTCGACCGGTAGGAACCGGTTGACCAGATCGACCAGGCCGTCGGATCGATAGAGGTGTGGATGCCCGCGCACGACGTGCCAGGCCCGCTCGAGTCGTGACCCGCGGAAGATGTAGTCGGTGCGCAGCCCGCACCAGATCGCGGTCAGCTCCTCGGCCGCAGCGATGGTCGACCGATGGGCGATCGCGGCGCCGTTGAGCGCGCCCGCAGAGACGCCGATCACCAGGTCAGGGGTGATTCCCGCTTCGAAGAGCGCCAGCAACTGGCCGGCCTGCATCGCCCCGAGGGACCCGCCACCGGACAGCACGAACGCGATTCTCTGCTGCCCGAAGGGGCTGTCGTCGAGTCGCTGCCGGTGCCACCGCATGCCACATCATCGGCGTTCGCCCCGGCGACTTGAGCCGCGCGGGCACAAGTGGTTCGCGCGGACCATCAGTCGCCGGTGGCGCCGTCGATCGCCTCGCGGATCAGGTCCGCGTGGCCGCAGTGTCGGGCGTACTCCTCGACCAGATGCACCAGGATCCAACGCAACGTGACCTGCTGGTTCTCGCGCCGACCAACGGACAACGCATCGAACGGCGCGGTGGCAGCGAGCTGGCGAGCCCGCTCCATCTCGGCGCGCAACAGCACCAGCGCATCGGCCAGTGTGTCGCCATCGCGCGGGTGGAAGTCGGCATCGCGATCGTTGGGGTCATCCCACGGCATCGACTCGCCGGTCAAACCGAGAAAGACATGGCCGAGCCAGTACTGCTCGACTTCGGCGAGGTGGCGGACGAGCCCGAGCAGGGTGAGGTCACTCGACGCGGTGGTCATCCGCGCCTGCTGCTCGGTGATGCCATCGACCTTGCGCAGCATCACGTATCGCTGGTAGTCGAGCAGCCAGTTGACCACGTCGCGCTCATCGCCACGATACGGCGCGACCTCGGGATCGAACGGTGGGTACACGAACGGGGCGTCAAGCACCGCGCCACGATAGGCCGCTCACACCAACCCACTCGGGCGCGTTCTGAGTACGGCCAGTACGGCGAAATCGCGCCCGATGAAGGTCTGTGGGGGCGATGTGAGTACCCGCCGTACCGGAATCGCGCCCGACCGGCTGGTGGGATGCGGCGCGGGTCAGGCGGGGTCGACCTCGGCGAGGCGGCGGGTCAGGAAGCGGCGGTCGCTGTCGTTGCACGGACACTCGAGGGCCTGGCGATACGAGTCCGCCGCGGCGGCCTTGTCGCCGAGGCGGCGTTGGAAGTCGGCACGGGTCGACCAGTACAGGTGCCATCGTTCGGCGGGGCTGCCGACCAGTTCCTCCAGCAGCCCCAACCCGGCGCGCGGGCCGGCGACTTCAGCCACGGCCACGGCCCGGTTGACCCGCACCACCGGAGTTGGCCAGCGGACCTCCAGCAAACGGTAGAGATCGGCGATCTGCGGCCAATCGGTCTCGGCAAACGTCGGCGCCACACCGTGCAGGCAGGAGATCGCCGCCTGCATCTGGTACGCGCCGGGACGCCCGCGGCGCAGCACCGACTCGACGAGTGTGGAGGCCTCGGCAATCGCTGCGGTGTCCCACAGCGAGCGGTCCTGATCGGCCAGCAACACGATCTCGCCACCGGCGTCGGTGCGCGCCCGCCGTCGTGCGTTGGTGGCCAACGTCAGTGCCAGCAGCCCGACACACTCCGCCTCGTCGGGCATCAGGTCGACCAGCACACGGGCAAGGCGAATGGCTTCGTCGGCCAGGTCGACGCGCTCACCCAGTTCGCCCACGGGGGCGTGATGACCCGCGGTGAAGACGGCATACACAGTGGCCAGCACGGGTCGCAGCCGGTCTGGCAACTCGTGCTCGTCGGGCACCCGGTAGGGGATGTGCGCCTTGGCGATCTTGGCCTTGGCACGGCTGATGCGTTGACCGATGGTCGGCTCGGGGACCAGGAACACGCGGGCGATGTCGACCGTGGTCAGCCCGCAGATGGTGCGCAGGGCCAAGGCGACCTGCGATTCGGGCGACAGGGCCGGGTGACAGCAGGTGAACAGCAGCCGCAGGCGGTCATCGCGACCATCTCGTTCGTGGTCGTCGGATGCAGCGCCATCGGTCAGCAAACGGAATGCTTCCTCCTCTTTCGGCGCCCGGCGGGCCTCACGGCGCAGACGATCGAGCGCCTTGTTGCGCGCAACGGTGGTCAACCACGCGCCGGGCCGGTCGGGGACTCCGTCGCGGCGCCACGAATCGGCGGCGACCACGACGGCGTCGTGCAACGCGTCCTCGGCCCGGTCGATGTCACCGGTCAGACGGATGAGGGTGGCGAGGACCTGGCCGCCCTCGATCCGAATGATCTCGTCGAGCGGATCGATCAGCCGGCCTCACCGAAGTCGATGACCGGGCGGACCTCGACTCGGCCATACCACGCTCCGGGGATCTGTGCGGCCCAGCTCAGCGCCTCGTCGAGGTCCTTGCAGTCGAGCAGGTAGAACCCACCGAGCGCCTCTTTGGTCTCGGCGAACGGGCCGTCGGTGGCGATCACATCGCCGCCCTTGGCGCCACCACTGACCTGAATCGTCGTCGCCGTGTGGCTGGGCTGCAACGCTTCGCCGCCGGCGAGCACGCCGGCTGCGCCGCCGGCCTCGCCGAAATGCATGTACTCGGCCATGATCTTGCTCCACAGCTCGGTGTCGTTCTCGGACTCGCTGGTCGGCTCTGCGCCGTAGATGAGTGCTGCATACCTGGGCATGATGCTTCCTTTCATTCGGACCCCAACGGGTGTTGCTACCGCATCGACGAAGGGCTGATGGCAATTTCGACGTGTTCCGCGGAATTCTTCCACGACGTCGCAACAGCCGTGCGACCCGCCGGTGGTTTCGGGATCAGAGCAAATCTTGGAGGACCTGCAACCATTCCGCTGGTGTAAGCGTCGTTGGGGGTGTGATGGAGCCGACTGACATTGCGGTACGGGTTGCTGCGATGCGGCTGCCGTCCCAGGCGCGAACGCCATCGTCATTCGACGAGTTGTTCGTTCACGAGGCCGAGCCGATGATCCGGCTGGCCGTCAGCCTCGTCGACACGCGCGAA
>JANMNE010000323.1:0-15969 GCA_031373785.1 Ilumatobacteraceae bacterium | reverse complement strand
GCTGCGGCTTCATCGCCCCGGGCGCGCATCCCGGCCGCCTCGGCCCACCGCACGACATCGTGATCCGAGGTGAGGTCGTCGCGGCTGTACGTCGGTCGGCCGTTGACGGTGTTGGTGAAATCCAGCACGATGTGGTTGGCGCTGAAGTCGAACGGCCGGCGGGAGGTCTGGTCGGTGATCGACGGACTATACCTCATCACAACATTTCACCGGTATCGAAGCGACTCGAGGCCTGCGCTCCTCTGATCCCGGCAACGAGGTGTAGGCGGCGCCGTACCCGAGGGTGATTGATTGCCGCCGCTGGATTCGATAGCATTCCGGTTGGGCGGAGACCCGTTCGGACCCGGTTGCCCGGGCCCGTTCAACTCGGAGGCAACCCCCCAGCCATGATCACAAGCGTTCTCGGACAGGTGAAGGCCATCACTCGGATCTTCTGCTACCTGCTCGGTGCGTTCTTGGTGATCCGGTTGTGGCAGGACCCTGCGGGTAGTGCAGACGCCACGGTGCGCTTCATCGACTCAATCGGCTCGTTCTTCTCCTCGGCCATCGACAAGCTCTCCACGTTCGTCCGCAGCCTCGGCGACTGAACCACGACGCGAGGCCGCGATCAGGTTGCGTGCTGATCCGCTGGCACGCGATGTCGAGCACCACAGCCACACCGCGGCCGCCCACAACGTGGTGGCCAGCGCCACATGCACGGCAACCAGCCCTGGCGGCACCCCGTTGGCGTACTGCAGGTAGCCCACCCCACCCTGGGCGATCGCCACGCAGATCCACAGGGTCAGCGGCGCATCGAGCACCTCGCGGTCGTGGGCCCGCTTGCGCAAGTGCCACAACAAGCTGAACGCCGTCAACACGGCGATCCACACGATCACGCTGTGGATGCGGGTCACCCAGGTGATCGACAAGAAGGTGAAGCGACGGGCGTCCTTGTCGCCGGCATGCGGTCCGGTGCCGGTGACGACCGTTCCGGCGAGGATCGCCAGTGCGGTCCAGACCACCAGCAAGCGCAACCGATGCCTCGTGCGCGGCACGACGGTGCTGACCCTCGTCGCGCCATCGGGCTCGCGAGATCGCACCACGAGCACCACCGCGACGGCGACGAGCACCATCGACAGCACGAAATGCAACTGGACCGCGACGGGGTTGAGCTTCGTCCACACCACCACGGCTCCGACCACGCCCTGGGCCGGGATACCTGCCACCAGCGCCATCGAGAGCATCAAGAGGTCACGCCGGCGGGGTCGTCGCACCCATGCGCCGAGCGCTGCCAGCACGACCGCGAGGCCGACGACGAAGGTGAACAGCCGGTTGACCTGCTCGATCGCCGAGTGCTGCGACGAAACGTCGACGAGGCTGTTGTTGTTGCAATTCGGCCAGTCGTTGCAGCCGAGGCCCGAACCGGTCAGGCGCACTGCTGCACCCGTTACGACGATCACGGCGACGAGTACCAACGCGGAGACACAGATCCGGCGGAACTCATCGGGCGTGAAGCCCTCCGCACGAACTCGCCTGATCGTCTGTCGAAGCCGAACCACGGAGCCAGGCTACGGTCGCTTGCTGTGCTGAGTGGCTTCGACGACTTCCCCATCCATCAGACCTCCGCTCCGGTGGCCTACACGTCGACCACTGACGTCAACTTCTACGACCGCTACTTCTTCAACGGTTACGAGCGCGACGGTTCGGTGTACTTCGGTCTGGCGATGGGGTTGTACCCGAACCGCCACGTGGCCGACGCGGCGTTCAGCGTGATGGGCGACGGCGAACAGATCAGTGTGTTCACATCACAACGCGCCCCGACCGATCGCCGCGATGCGACCCACCTCGGGCCGATCGAGGTCGACATCGTCGAGCCGATGCGGGTGATTCGGGTTTCCGTCGACGCTGCCGAGCACGGCGTGCGAGCAGACCTCACGTTCACGTCGCGGTCCGCGGCGATCGAGGAGCCGCACTACTCGTGGCGTACCGGCGTTCGGGCGATCTTCGACTACACGCGCTTCACGCAGTTCGGTGCATGGACCGGGTGGATCGAGATCGACGGGGAGCGTCACGAGATCCTGTCGGACACGGTGTGGGGATCCCGCGATCGTTCGTGGGGCATCCGACCCACCGGCGAGCCGGCCTCTGGCGGCGCACCGGTGGCGCCCCCTCAGTTCTTCTGGCTGTGGGCGCCGGTGAACTTTCCATCCGTCTCGACGCATTTCGATGTCAACGAGTACGGCAACGGCGATCGGTGGCACGATGTCGGCGCACTTGCTCGCACCGATGGCACGCCACCCGAGCTCATGCGTTCTGTCGACTATCGAGTCGAGTGGCAGCCGGGCACGCGCTGGGCGAAGCACCTCGAGTACGACCTCGTCGATCAGCATGGCGACGTGCATACGATCCGGCTCGAGCCTCGCCGCGAGTTCCAGATGTGCGGGCTCGGATACGGCCACCCCGATCACGGGCACGGGATGTGGCAAGGAGAGTCACTGGTTGCCGGCGAGCGGATCACCCTCCCCGTCGACACACCGTGTTCGCGGCCGCACATCCACGTGCAGGCGGTGTGCGACGCCACCTACCGGGCTCCCGACGGGTCGAGCGAGCGCGGGATCGGGATCCTCGAGCAGTTGGCGATCGGAAATCATCCGACCGGGCTCCATGGGATCTTCGACGCCTTCGACCCGCGACGCGCCCAGCACGAAGGTTGAACACGGCGCTAGCGTTCGCAGCAGTGAAGAAACCAACAGTTGCCGAACGACGCAGCGAGATCCTCGAGACCACCTGTGAAGTGGTGATCGAGCGAGGCTTCGCCGGAACTCGCATTGCCGATGTCGCCAAGCGGCTCGAGGTCTCCAGCAGCCTGATCCACTACCACTTCGACTCCAAGGAGCAACTCCTCGCCGAGGCGTTCGAGCACTACGCGAACAAGGACGTCGCCGAGATGGAGGGCGAGATCGAGAACGCCCCCACGGCGCTCGGCAAGCTCGAACGGGTGATCCAGAACTACGTGCCGGAAGGCAGCGACGACGTCGAGTGGATGTTGTGGATCGACGGGTGGGGCGAGGCGCTGCGAAACCCGATGATGAAGAAGATCAGCCAGCAACTCGACGAGCAGTCGACGGAGTTGTTGGCACGCATCATTCGCATCGGCGTCGAGTCGGGCGAGTTCACCTGCCCCGACCCGAATGCCTCCGCGATGCGCCTGACGGCGCTCGTCGACGGTCTGGCGGTGCAGTTCGCTGCGCACGACGGAATGATGAACCGGGACCAGTTGATAGAACACGTGCGGTTTGCTGCCGGTGCCGAGATCGGTGTGGCGCTCGCCGACTTTGGTGGAGCGGAGCGATCCGCCGTCGTGCAGGCGCCCTCGCCGGCCACCGATGCGGCGCTGCGCCATCTCGTCAGCGGCTACAGCGATGCCGTGACGCGCGGTGACGTGACGGCGTGGAGCAAGGCGTGGGACGACGAGGCGACGTGGAGCCCGAACGGCACCACGATCAGTGGCCGGACGGCGATCGTGTCCGCGTTCGAAAAGGTTCGTGGAGAGAGCGAATGGGTCGTGCAGACCACGCCGCTGATGGTGTTCGAGATCGACGAGGTCCACGGCAGCGGCATCGGCAGGGTGACCGTGCACGAGCGCTTCAAGAAGCGCAAGAGCGCCAAGCCGGGCACCATGTTGGCCATCTATCACGACCAGTACGTCCGCCACAGCGGCTCGTGGCTGTTCGCCGATCGGCGCCTCGAGGTCATCGAACGCAACTGACGACCGCTACGGACGCACCTCGTAGAAGGCGTTCACGCTGTGATCGATGTCGAGTTTGCGAAACCTCGTGAAACCGGCGCGCTCGCTCATCTCCCTGGCCGTGTTGGCGGAAAGACCGAGCGTGCCCAGCCCGGCGCCACCGGGCTCGCTGAGCGCCGACGACATGCAACTCAGCACGCTGATGCCGTACATCAGTGACGCCATCGGGTTCTTCCGCACGTTCTGCGCGAAGGTGTCGAGCGCCTTGATGTCGACCAGCAACCACGTGCCGTCATCGGCGAGGGCATCGCGTATCGACTCCATCATCTGCTGCGGGTGTGTCATGTCGTGCATGCAGTCGAACGTCGTGATGAGATCGACGGTGTGATCCGACGGCATCGGTGAGTCCCGGGGGTCATCGAACGTTGCGTTGGCGACACCGGCCTCATCGCGCTTCTGGTTGGCCCGATCCAGCGCATAGCGGGAGATGTCGTAGCCGACGAAGTTCGACTTCGGGAACGCTGCCGCCATCAACAGCACGGCGCTGCCCGCGCCACAACCGATGTCGATCACCTCGGCGCCCGCCGTCAATCGATCGACGATGCCGTCGAGCGCCGGCAGAACCGTCGGCAACAGGTGCACGTTGCTCCACGGTTCGAAGCTCCGCTCGATCCCGATAGCACCCTCCGGTCCGTGGCTGTCGTAGTCGTGACCAACCCCGGTGACGAAGCTCTCGCGCACGCGGACGAGCGACTCCATCGTCTGCGGGAGCCGGTGGAACATCCCTATACCGAACGCCGGGTGATCCGGCGTCGCCAGCACGACCTCGGCTTCCGGCGACAGCGAGAACCGCTCGTGCTCGTCGACCTCGATCAGCTTCGCGGCGGCCTGGTTGTACGCCCACTCGCGTACCCATCGCTCGTGCAGGCCGGCACGCTCAGCAAGCTCAGTCGTGCTGAGCGGGGCGTTCGCCGTCCGCATCGCCTCGTACAGCCCGAGCTGATCGCCGAGGTGGACCATGCCAGCAGTCACCGCACCGTCGAGCTTGGAGAACAGCAGGAACGAGTACAGCTTGAGCTTGTCGGGATCGATCGTCACGGCCGGACTCAGGCGGGATCGGTGAACGCGGCTGCGCGCTTCTCGAAGTTGGCCATGACCGCTTCGATCTGGTTCGGGCGGCCGATCAACGATCCGATCACTCGACGCTCGTCTGCGAACTGCTCCGCCGCAGCGTCGTTGAACAACCCGTTGAGCAACGCCTTCGCGCCGCGCACCGCGTCGGGGCTTCGGCCGGCGATCTCAGTGGCCATCGCCATCGCGTCGTCGAGTGGCGAGTCCGAGAGCCGGGTCGCCAGACCGAGCGAATACGCCTCGCGCCCGTCGAAGATCCGCGCGGTGAAGACGAGCTCCTTGGCGACATCAGCGCGCACCAGCGAGCTGAGCGTCAGCGTGCCGGTCATGTCGGGCACCAAACCCCAATGCACCTCGCGCACGCTCATCTGCGTATCCGGATGCACGATGCGAATGTCCGCACCGAGTGCGATCTGGATGCCCCCACCCAAGGCATGGCCGTGGACGGCCGCGATCACGGGCACCGGGATCTCCTGCCACACCCAGCACACCTGCTGGCCCAGATGGGTGATCCGGCCTTCCTTCATTGCCCCGGGACTGCTGTCGTCGGCAGCCGCAGCCGCGAGATCGCCACCGGCCATCATCTGGAACGAGGCGAAGTCGAGCCCGGCGCAGAACGACGAGCCCTCACCGCTCAGCACCACGACGCGCACGCCGGCTTCGGTCTTGAGTCGTTCACCCATCTCGGCGAGTCCCTGGAACATCGCCCCATCGAGCGCGTTGCGTTTGTCGGGACGGTTCATTCGCACATCGGCGATGCCGTCGGAAATGGTCAGCGAGACGCGATCGGACATGCGTCGAGTGTTGCAGATCGTGCGGCGTCGCGTCCCCGTAGAACGCGCTAGTCGACGAGCCGCAAGCCCGTTGGGGTGGTCGACGGCTCGGCCAACGGCAGGTCGACGACGAACTCCGTGCGATGGGCGGGGAAGATGTGCTCGCTGAGCAGGATCGGCTCGCCGGCCGTGCTGGTCGTCAATCGCTCGCAACGCAGGACCGGGCTGCCCACGGGTACCTCCAGCAGCGCTGCGTCCTCGGCGTTGGCCGATGCTGCGCCGATGGTCTGCGTGGCGCCGCGCAGCGCGACTCCCAGCAACTCGTAGAAGGGTCGGCGCTCCACATCGCGGCGGCTCATGCTCTGCCCCAACTCGGCAGGGCACCACACCGTGACGACCGCGAAAGGATCACCGTCGGCGCGGTTGACCCGCTTCACGCGCAAGACCTGGTCGCAACGCAGCCGCTCGGCCACGTGTGCCGGCGCGGCGACGAAGGCGAACTCGACGATCTGACGTTGCGGATGGATGCCGCGTTCCTCCAACTGTTGCTCAATCGTCTCCAATTGGGTCAGGCGCTGCTGCAGTGGAGCCGTGGCCGCGAACCAACCGAATCCCTGACGGGACTCGACCAGGCGCTCCTCGCGAAGCGTCTCGAGGGCCCGGCGCACCGTGACCCGACTGACGCCGAACTCCGCGGACAGGTCGCTCTCACTCGGCAGTACGTGGCCGGCGCCGACTGCCGAGATCCGTTCGCGCAACACCTGGGCGATCTCTTGATAGCGGATCGTGCGCACGTCAGATGAGGGCTTCCGCGAGGCGATTCACTTGTATTATGCTTGTCTACATCTGCCCGAATTGCAAGGAGCAACCCATGGCCGTCACCGCAGGAACACCAGTCGAGTTGGTACACGGCGTGTACGACACCCTGACCGCTCGTTGCGCTGCCGGTCGAGCCCGGTTCGCCCGGCCGCTGACCCTGACAGAAAAGATCCTGCTGAACCACCTCGGCGACCCGGCTTCACCCATCGAGCGTGGCGGCTCGTACAACGACTTCCACCCGGATCGTGTCGCGATGCAGGACGCCACGGCACAGATGGCTCTGCTGCAGTTCATGACCGCCGGGCTACCCACCACCGCCGTTCCCAGCACCGTGCACTGCGATCACCTGATCTCCGCCAAGGTCGGTGCACGCATCGATCTCGGCGTGGCAATCGACACCAACCGCGAGGTCTACGACTTCCTCCGATCCGTCAGCGCCAAGTACGGCATCGGCTTCTGGGGTCCCGGCAGCGGCATCATCCACCAGGTCGTGCTGGAGAACTACGCCTTCCCTGGCGGGATGATGATCGGCACCGACAGCCACACACCGAACGCCGGCGGGCTCGGCATGGTCGCCATCGGTGTCGGCGGCGCCGATGCCGTCGACGTGATGACCGGCTTCCCGTTCAACGTGCGCTGGCCGAAGGTGATCGGCGTGAAGCTGACCGGGACGCTCAGCGGCTGGTCGGCACCGAAGGATGTCATCCTCGAAGTCGCCCGAGTGCTGACGGTCGAGGGTGGCACCGGTGCGATCGTGGAGTACATCGGACCCGGCGCCGACAGCATCTCGGCAACCGGGAAGGCCACGATCTGCAACATGGGCGCCGAGATCGGCGCGACGTGCAGCCTGTTCGGATACGACCAGAACATGTCGATGTACCTCAAGTCGACCGGCCGCGAGGCGATTGCCGATGCTGCCGACAAGGTCGCCGACGACTTGCGCGCCGACGACGGCGCGCTCTACGACCAGTTGATCGAGATCGACCTCGACCAACTGAAGCCACTGATCAATGGCCCCCACTCCCCCGATCGAGCCAACCGTGTCGGCGCTGCAGTCGGAGCGGAGGCCCGTGCCAACAACTGGCCCTTGGAGATCTCAGCGGCGCTGGTCGGAAGTTGCACCAACAGTTCATACGAAGACATCACTCGCGCCGCATCGATCGCCCGTCAGGCATCCGCTCGCGGGCTCATGGTCAAGACCGATCTGCTGATCACGCCGGGATCGGAGCAGACCCGGGCCACGATCGAGCGCGACGGTCTGCTGGCCGACCTCGAGGCCATCGGTGCCACCGTGCTGGCCAATGCCTGTGGGCCGTGCATTGGCCAATGGGATCGGCCACCCGCCGACAACGGCGTGCCCAACACCATCGTCAACTCGTTCAACCGCAACTTCCCGAAGCGCAACGACGGCTCGGCGAACACGCTCAGCTTCGTGACCTCTCCCGACACGGTGATCGCCCTCGCGCTTGCCGGTCGCCTCGACTTCGATCCCACCGTCGACACGATCACGGCACCCGACGGCACCGAGGTGTTGCTCGACGCACCGATCGGTCAGATCCTTCCCGACCAGGGTTACGACCCCGGTCAGAACACGTTCACGCCGCCGCCGGCTGATGGGTCCGGCGTTGTCGTGGAGGTGTCTCCGACCAGCGATCGTCTCCAACTGCTGCACCCCTTCCCCGCCTGGGATGGCAACGACTACTTCGACCTGCCGATCCTGATGAAGGCCGCGGGCAAGTGCACCACCGACCACATCTCGGCGGCCGGCAAGTGGTTGTCGTATCGCGGGCATCTCGAGAACATCAGTGGCAACCTGTTCATCGGCGTGGTCAGCGCCTTCGATCGTCGCGTCGGCGAGGGTGTCGACTTCCGTGACGGCAGTCCCGACACGCTGCCGAACCTTGCGAAGAAGTACGGCGAAGCGGGCGTTCGATGGGTCGCGATCGGCGACCGCAACTATGGCGAAGGTTCGTCGCGCGAGCACGCTGCCATGGAGCCCCGCTTCCGCGGCGGCGTGGTGATCCTGGCCCGCAGCTTCGCTCGCATCCACGAGACGAACCTCAAGAAGCAAGGGCTCGTGCCGTTGACGTTCGCCGATCCCGACACGTACGGCCTGATCGACGAGTCCGACCGGATCACCGTGCTCGGCCTGCCACCGAAGCCCGGCATCAACATCCACTGCGAGATCGTCAAGCCCGACGGCACGATCATCCCGTTCGAGGGGCTGCACACGTTCAGTGACGAACAGGTCGAATGGTTCAAGGCCGGCTCTGCATTGAACGTCGTGCGCCGCAAGGTTGCTGCCGGTCTCGCCGAGGGAGCGGTCTGAATGGATCTCGTCGAGGCGCTACGCACGACGGGCGCGGCGCGAGATTTCACCGATCAAGCGGTCGATGACGCCACCGTCGCGGCGGTGCTCGACGATGCCAGGTTCGCGCCGAGCGGCGGAAATCGGCAGCCATGGCGCGTCGCGGTCGTCAAGGATCCGGCGATCCGCCGGCACATGGCCGATCTGATGACCGAGGTGTGGCACGAGTACCTCGGTGAGGGCGCTGATCCGACACGAACACCGTTCGCCTTCGGGCTGTCATCCGGGCACCGTCGCATCGACGCACCGAACCCGCTGCTCGACAAGATCGAGCAGGTCCCCGTCGTACTCGCCCT
Organism: Ilumatobacteraceae bacterium; assembly: GCA_031373785.1. Taxonomy (GTDB): domain Bacteria; phylum Actinomycetota; class Acidimicrobiia; order Acidimicrobiales; family Ilumatobacteraceae; genus JAENVT01. Next base: position 6,855 of record JANMNE010000323.1, on the reverse strand, counting down.
CGCCGCCGACCTCAACAGGATCGCGTTGATGGACACCAACGCCGATCGCCCGCCGATCACCGGTGGAGGATCCATCTACCCCTTCGGCTGGAGCGTGCTGCTGGCTGCCCGGGCTCGCGGCCTCGGTGGCGTGATGACGACGTTCCTGTCGCGTGTCGAGGCTGCTGCCGCTCCGCAACTCGGTCTTCCGGCCGGTCATGCACTGGCCGCAACGATCTTCCTCGGCTACCCGGCGCACCAGAACACCAAGTTGCGCCGCAACGAGGTCGCCGGGTTCACCACGATCGACCGGTTCGACGGCGAACCGCTGACCTGATCGGATCAGGAAGAGCGGACCGAACGACTGCCGGCGATGTCGGCCTTGCGGTCGGCCAGGGTCAGCCTGGCTCGCTCAGCAGCTTCGCGGGCCCGATCCGCCAACCGCCGGGCGGCAGTGCCGATCCGCTGAATTTGGCGAATCAGCGCTTCACGGGCCTGCTCGGCCTCGGCTGTCAGGCCTTGCAGCGACTCGACCTTCCACCACTTCATCACGACCGGCTCGAGGATCTGCTCGTGGTGTTGCAGCAGGTTGTACAGCCCGGCGTTGGCGATCGCCTGGGCGTGCCGCTTGAAGCCGGGGATCCCGGTACCCGGCATCTCGAACTCGCGGACCTGGCGCTCGATCGCCGGCACCACGAGCGAGGGAGCGATCTCGAGCGCCGCGGAGGTGAGGTCGCGGTAGAACAGGAAGTGGAAGTTCTCGTCGGCGGCGACGCGGCTGATCAGCTCATATCCCGCCTCACCGGCGGGGTGATCGGGAAGGTGCTCGCGAAGTGCCCGACCGGTGTTGCGATGGGCGATGCGCGTGGCCAACTCCTGCAGCGCCACGTACACGAATCCATCGACGGCTGACGTCGGATTGGGGACCTGCCCGCCCGACATCTGCGACATGCGCCCGTCCTCGAGGGTGCGGGGATCGAGCATTCGGGTCACTGTCATGAAGTCACGCAACGCAATGGAGTGGCGGGCCTCTTCGGCCGTCCACCGGTGCGACCATTCGCGCCAGATCCCCTTGCGGCCGAACATTCGGTCGATGGTCTGGAAGTAGTACGGCAAGTTGTCTTCGGTCAGCAGGTTGACGAACAGGGCGCTGCGCAGCGAATCGGGCAGCGGCATCTCGTCGGCGTCCCACGACGACTCGGCAGAGAAGTCACGGCCCATGCTCCACGGCACGAACTCGTGGGGATACCACGGCTTGCAGGTCTCGTAGTGTCGAGCCGTCAACCGCTCGGCGACCTCGGTGAGTTCGTTGAGCAGGGCCGTGTCATTCATTGCGGGGAGTATAACGACCTACCGACCGGTAGGTAGACCGCTTCGATGTCGAGCACTCCGACGTGTCGACCGGCGCCGACACTAGCTAGGGTCGAGCTCGTGTCGACCATCGTCCGGCGGGCCGCCAGCATCACCGGTCTGTGGATCGCCGCAGTCGCACTCCTCGTGCTCTTGCCACTCTGGCTCCCGGTCGGCGCCGCGGCCGATCTCGTCCGCGGCCGCGTGCGATTGCCGATCGTTCGGCTCTTGCTGTTCGCCCTCGGGTGGGCCTGGCTCGAGTCGGCCAGCGTGCTGCTGGCGTTCGGGTTGTGGATGGCGGGGCAACGCAACAACCGTGGCGTCCACTTCCGGTTGCAATCGTGGTGGGCAGCCAACGTGTTGGGGGTGCTTCGGGCAACCACCGGTATCACGGTCATCGCCGAGGACGTCGACCAACTCGGTCCGGGTCCCGCGGTCTTGTTGTGCCGCCATGCCAGCCTCGCCGATTCCCTCGTCAGTGCCTGGGTGGTCACCTCGCTGGCGGGCCTCCATCCCCGCTACGTGCTGAAGCGCGAGCTGCTCGCCGATCCCTGCCTCGACATCGTCGGCAATCGCCTCCCGAACCACTTCCTGGATCGACAGGCGACCGACTCACAGGTCGAGTTGGACGCGCTGACCCGATTGTCGACCGGCATGGGTGTGGACGACATCGCCGTGATCTTCCCCGAGGGAACTCGTGCCTCGCCATCCAAGCGCGAGCGGGTGATGGCCAAGTTGAGCGAGCGCGATCCAGCACGCGCCGAGCGACTTCGACCGCTGCGACATCTCCTCCCGCCGCGTCCGGCCGGCTCGGCCGCGCTGATCGCCGGTAGTCCCGACGCCGACATCGTGATCGGCTGGCACATCGGGTTCGATGGCCTCGACACGTTCGGCGGCATCTTGCGTCACCTCGCTCACAAGCCGCCGCCGGTGCGCTTCAAGGCCCGTCGCATCTCCCGTGCCGACGTGCCGTCGGGCACCGCCTTCACGGAGTGGATCGATGCTGCGTGGGTCCAGGCCGACCAAGATGTGCACATGATGCTCGAGGAACAGCAGCGATGAGCTCGACGGCAATGATCACGGCAGTCGCGACGATCGGTGTGTTCATGCTCGTCATGTGGCTGCTGAGCCTGGCTGTGAAGAACGCCTCGATCGTCGACGTCGGCTGGGGCCTCGGCTTTGTGATGGTGGCCTGGGCGGTGCGGGCTCGCGTCGACGGCAACGTTGATCGGCAACGGCTGCTCGTGGCGATGACCAGCGTGTGGGGCCTGCGGCTCGCCGCATATCTGTATGCGCGCAATCACGGCAAAGGCGAGGACTACCGGTACCGGGCGATGCGCAAGCAATGGGGGGCGCGCTTCCCGCTGATCAGCCTCGGCACGGTCTTCGCCCTGCAGGGCGCGCTGATGTGGATCGTGTCGCTGCCGGTGCAACTCGGCCAGTCCCGGGTGGATCCCAAGGTCGGCGTTCTCGCATGGATCGGCATCGCCGTGTGGGCCATCGGGCTGTTCTTCGAGGTCACCGGCGATGCGCAGTTGGCCCGCTTCAAGCGCGATCCGGCCAACGCCGGCACGGTGATGAATCAAGGTCTGTGGCGCTACACCCGTCATCCCAACTACTTCGGCGACGCGTGCGTGTGGTGGGGCATCGCCCTGGTCGCCGCCGAGACCACCGTCGGCCGATGGGGGCTGATCGGCGCCGCGGTGATGACCGTGTTGTTGCGCCGCGTCAGCGGCGTGACGTTGCTGGAGAAGTCACTCGTCAAGCGCCGCGCCGGCTACGACCAGTACGTGGCGACCACGTCACCGTTCATCCCCAGACCCCCGAAGCGCACCTGACAACTCCCGCCCTCCGCAAACCCGGTCGGGCGCGATTCTGGCCACCTGTGGCGTGAAATCGAACCCAACGCAGGTGGTCGGGCGCGATTCTGGCCACCCGTAGCGTGAAATCGAACCCAACGCGCACTTGACGATGACGTGAGAGACTGGCGGGCGTGACCGAGCGACCGGCCCGAATCGGCTTGGTCCTCGGCGCGGGTGGGGTCACCGGCGGCGCGTTCCATGCCGGAGTGCTCAGCGCACTGCACGCCGGGCTGGGCTGGGATCCGCGAGAGTCGACGATCATGGTCGGCACGTCGGCCGGTTCGATCGCTTCGGCGACGTTGCGCGCCGGGCTCTCCGCGGCGGACCTGCTGGCTCGCTACGAGGACCGCGTGCTGTCGCCGGAGGGCACCCGCCTGATGAGCAGCGTCGGTCCTCCGCGGCGACCGCCACCGCTGCGCCCGGCTTTGCGTGGCCGACGACCGGCAGAGATTGCTGCAGTGCTGACCCGTATGGCGACACGTCCGTTCTCGGCGCCACCGTGGGCGCTGCTGTCAAGTCTGATCCCGGACGGCCAGGTGAGCACGGCGATGATTTCCGACACGATCGCCGGGCTCTTCCCTGACGACTGGCCCGACGCTCCACTGTGGCTGTGCGCCGTTCGCCAAGATGACGGTCGACGGTTCGCGTTCGGAAAGACGGAGCCGCGCCCGCCGCTGCCCGACGTCGTCGCCGCGTCGTGCGCGATCCCCGGGTTCTTCAGCCCGGTTACCATCGCCGCCGAGTTGTATGTGGATGGTGGCGTCCACTCCCCCACGAATGCCGACGTACTGGTCGGCGAGGATCTCGACCTCGTCATCGTCAGCTCGCCGATGTCGATGACCGGGCGCCGGATCAGCGGATCTGCTGCCTCGATGGTACGACGATGGTCAGGCGCGTTGCTCGACGCAGAAGCATTGCGTCTGCGTCGCCGCGGCGTGCCGGTCGTCGCGTTCCAACCAACAGAGGCCGACGTGGAGGTGATGGGACCGAACGCCATGGACGCGAGTCGACGCGGTCCCGTCGCTCGTCACGTCCACGAGTCGACCCTTCGCCGACTCGCCCGAGCCGACACCCGCGCCCGCCTCTCGGCGCTGGGAGGATCTGCTTGAAAGCCTCGGGAGCTAGGCCCATACTGGGTTGACACACCTCACGATCGAGGGAGCACGATGAAGGTCACAGAGATCCTGCAGGACAAGGGGGCCACCGTCCACACGATCTGGCCGACTGCCACGCTGCGGATGGCAACCGAACGGATGTCCACTCATCGCATCGGAGCGTTGGTGGTACTGAACGACCAGGGTGACGTCGTCGGTCTTCTCTCGGAGCGCGACATCGTCGAATCGCTGGCGCGGTTCGGCGCTGGGGTGTCGACCGGTCTGGTCGGCGAGTCCATGACGCGCAACGTCATCACGTGTTCCCCTGACGATCGGGTCAACGATCTGATGGCCGTGATGACGCGACACCGCGTGCGCCATCTGTGCGTCATGGAGAACGGACAGCTCGCCGGAATGATCAGCATCGGCGACCTGGTGAAGTCGCGGTTGAACGAATTGGAACTCGAGTCGAACGTACTGCGTGACGCGTACCTTCGCGTCCGCTGACCCCGATGGCTGCATGAAGCCGTCGGCTGACGCGGCCGTCGCATGACCGTCGTGACGACGGTCAGCGCGTGACCACCTCGACGTTTGCGGCCAACCAGTCAGTCGACCCCGGGGCGACGCCGCGACTCGGTGTCGACATCGCCCTGGTAACCGCGCGGCAGCGCCGCAGCAATCTCCTCGGCGGTCGGCTGGTGCTTGACCCGGCTCTCGGGCGGCAGCAGATCCATCAGCGCCTTCATGATCCGTTTCGTGTCGGCGTCGGGGCTCTGGTGCTTCAGCGGCACTGCCGGACCGACGCGTACGGTGATCAACGGCGGATTGACGATGTTGAGCACGTTGGGAAGACGGGCAGATCGCGGCCACACCTTCTCGGTACCCCACAGCCCGATCGGGATCACCGGTGCTCCCGTCATGGCGGCGAGCCGGGCGGCGCCCCACCGACCCTTCAGCTTGGGATCGAAGAACGCCCTGCCGCGCGGGATCGTGCCCTGTGGCATGACAGCCACCATGTCGCCCGCCTCCAGCGCCTCAGCGGCCGCCTTCAGTGGCTCGTCGCTGCCGGTGCCGCGATCGACACGGATGCCCCCCATCGCGGCCGCGATCTGGCCGACGATCGGCGCATCGAAGACCTCCTTCTTCCCCAGGAACCGAACCGTGCGATCAGTGCGGGCGATCGTGACCGCCATCGCCATCGGGTCGAAGTAACTGCGGTGATTGCCGACGATGATCGCCGGCCCGGTCGTGGGGATGTGCTCGATGCCGTCGATGTCGAACTTGGCGTACGGGAAGAACAGCGGGTGCGTGAAGCTCAGCGCCAGGCGCTGGATCTCCACGTTGACCACGGGGATCTTGGCCATGCCGCTGCCTCCTGCCGAGAGATCGATCGTCGGCCACCGACGCGCCGCCGCCATCACCGCCATCCGCGGATCCGGGTTGACGACGAAGGGGTGCCCGACAGCGGCCAACAACGGCGTGTCGTAGTAGCTGTCGCTGTACGCGTAGCTCTGGGCCAGATCGATGTCGTGCTCCTCCGCCCAGGTGCGCACGGCGGCGAGCTTGCCCGCGCTCCACACGAACGGCCCGTCAAGCGTGCCGTTGTACGTGCCATCTTCGCCGACCCCGTACTGGGTGGCGATCACGCCGTCGAGGCCGAGGAGATCGGCCAACGGCTTGACCATGTCGTGTGGCGTGGTCGTAGCCATCACGACTGGGCGGCCGGCCGCACGGTGCTCCTCGAACAGCGCTGCGGCCATCGGCTGCACCATCTCCAGCAGCCGTTCGGCAGCGATCGCGGCAGCCAATTGCACGGCTTCGCGCGACTTGCCCTTGGCGAATCTGACTCCCTGGCGAGCCAGCGCCATCGACGGAAGTGTCTCGCCGATCGTGTTGAACAACCGGTACACCAGCGCCTCGCCGGGGATCGCCCGGCTGACCAGACCTGCTTCTTTCATCGCCGCCGAGAACACGACGCCGGACGCGCCGGCCAGCAGGGTGCGATCGAGATCGAAAAATGCTGCACCCGAACGACTCGTCATCATCGTGACTGTACGCCAAAACGGGAGAAACCCCGCTTGGGGGAAGCGGGGTCTCTCAACCAGAACCCTGTGATTGGGGGAACCACATTGGGGGGTTCGTTCGAACGGGACTACTTGGGGGTGAGTACCGTTCGACTACATGTGAAAGTATGCACGTGAACGAGTGATCTTTCAAGCCGTATTGCAAGATACTCGATATCATTTTTCGAGATGGATCTCCGCCAGCTCTCCACGCTCGTGGCAATCGCCGACCACGGCTCGTTCTCGGCAGCCGCTCGTGCCCTCTACACGGTGCAATCCAACGTCAGCGGCCACGTCGCCCGCCTGGAACGCGAGCTCGGCGTGACCCTGGTCGACCGCCAACGGGGTGGGTTGACCGACGAGGGCGTGATCGTGGTCGATCGAGCGCGGCGAATCCTGCACGAACTGGAGGACCTGGCCGCCGAGATGGCGTCGCGGGGCAACGAGGTCACCGGCGATTCACGACTCGGCGTGATCGGCACCACCGCTCGCTGGCTGCTGCCACAG
>JANMNE010000200.1:0-5636 GCA_031373785.1 Ilumatobacteraceae bacterium | reverse complement strand
GCGGGTCGGGCCGATCCGCTATTTGGCGACATCGTCCCAGCCAACGGCCCGCCGCATCTAGCAGGATGAGCGGCAGGCAGATGGAGCGGAGCCCCCCATCGGCCGGCCTGGCCGTCGGTAGTCCAGCGGCATGGAAATGGGACACGCCCTGTAAGGATCCAACTCGAACGCTTCACAGTGCGCGGGCCGGACCACCGCGAAATCACGATGATTCATGGTGGCGATCGTCGTGACGCCGAACCGCCCGGCGACAGCCACGATCGCCGCATCCATCACGTCGAGTCTTAGGTCCCGGAAGCGATCGCACAACTCGACGCAACGCAACCACCCGCCGGCGCGGCGATCAGGGGGTTGGAGAGAGCTCGAAGGTGTCGCAGTGTGCGGGGCGAACGATGCTGAAGTGAGCGCGGTCCAAGGTGGCGATCCGTGTCGCGCCGAGGCGTTCAGCGACCGCGATCAAGCTGGCGTCGGTTCCGCCGAGGGGCAGGTTCTGGTAGCGGTCGACGAGCTCTCTGATGCGTTGCCAATCGGCTGTGGTGAGGGGCTCGACGGTGAGGGTGCCGTTGATGACCGCGTCGTAGAACGCCGGTTCGGCGTGTGCGCCGAGTTCTCGGGTGAGCAGGTAGACCGCTTCGGCAACGACCATCGCGGTGGTGACCAGTGGCCCGGACGCGGTTTCGAGGAGCTCAAGGCAGGCCTGGTGGTGGCGGTCGGTGCGATCGGCGGCAGCGACGAGTGGGCCGGTGTCAACGATCAGCACTGGTCAGTCGCGACCAAACCCGTCGGCGAGGAGTTCGTCGACTTGGTGGCTGATGCCGTGCTTGCTCGCTCCGATCGCGGCAAAGCTGAGATGCCGGCGACGTGGCGCAGCTTCGACGTCGGGCACGTGATCGGTGAGGACTTCGGCGGCGAGTTCCTCGACCGTGACCCCGCGCGCAGCTGCGGCTGCTTCCAAGCGGCGAGCGACGTCGTCGGGAACGTTCACGGTCATCGACATGGCCCCAAGCCTATGCGTTCCGCCGGGGACTGGGAACGGACGGAAGCGTGGCTCAGCTGTCGGGTGACCGAAGCACGGTCACGCCAACCGGCGCGGAACGCGCCGTAGCGAGCCTCAGCCACCACTTGGGTAGCGATGACAAGTCGGCGACCGGTGAGATGGCGGCGGTAGCGCGCCTCCAACGGCGAACCGATCCTGAGGGTCGATGTCAGCACGCCCGTGTCGACACAGACGGCAACGTCGCGAGCCGTCACTCGCTCAGTGCCGCGACGAACCGATCCCACTCTTCGTCCGTGAGATCCTCGATCGCGAACTCACCGGAACCCTCGTAGGGCTTGACGGTTGCGAGCATCGTGCCGAGGTCAGAGTTCAACCAGAATGCAGCGGAGTCGACATCGAGGTCGTCGGGCTGGTGTGCGGGCTCGGTCACGGGAACAAGCGTATACGGGCTGTCCAGCCTCTGTCTCGAGGACGCCCGCCCACTCGGCTAACCACGGCTTAGCTGCGGTCTAGAAGCCATTCGACGTGGTGGTCACTCCTGTAGTTGCCAGGGACAGGTTGTCGTTGCCGATCAGCACCACGATCGATGTGCCTGACGGCAGGGGTCCGAGCACTAGCGCTTGCAGTTCATCAGCTGTCGCAAAGTCGACAGCTGTGGCTGTGGTGTACCTGGCGATCTTCGTCGCTTCACAGTCGGAGCTACTCAGCGCGACGACTCGAGAGTGATCCGATCGAGCAACTGCATTGACCGGATCGGCGAAATGGACATCCACCACGTTGACGCCCAGCGTATTCGTCCACCAGGTTGCCGTGTCGTTGACGCGGCTCGCGTTGGCCACGACTGCTGTTGGCAAAGCACCGGGGCTGTCGCACAAGGAAGCAGTGGTGGTGGTCGCAAGTTCGTTGAACGCAGGGACGTCTTGCAGCCCGGCGATAGACGTCGTCGGGATAGCGGTGTTGGTCGTGTTCACGGAGCCTCGGTAAGCCGGCGGGCCCCCGTCCGCTCCGAGCACGACGACCACTGTCGCACCCTTTGGAAGTTCGCCATCGATCTCGGTCGGGGTGAATGTGTCAAAGCCACCGACCTGTAGAAGTAGATCCAGTTGAGAAGCGGAGTGCGAGTCTGCCTCGAGTGGTTGCAGCATCGTCTCCGGGCTGGAGGTGGTTGCCGGGATGACCGACAGCACCTGGACGCCGTTGGTCTGGAGGTACTGGGCGAAATCGCTACCGAGGGACCGGCCACTGGCGTCGACCACGACCACTCCGACGACGGCTGGATTGGATCCGTCGGCGAACACCAAGGTCGTCGTCGTGGCGGGAGGTGTGATGGCGTCGGTGGGGTTTGCGTCCGGACTCGTCGGGATCAGAGCAACAATGTCCTGTGTCAGTTGTTGAAGCCGCGCGTCGGATTGTGGGCTCGGGTCGGTGGTGCTGATCCGCACGAGGACGCCGCCCGGGCCGAATTGCCAGATCACCGCAGCATCCTCATACAGTGCCATCGAAACAGGATCGCTCAGCGTCGGAATTGGATAGAGGCCAGACAGCAGTCGTATGGAGGTGTCGGCTTTCACGACGTTGGTAAGGGCTGGAGCGGTGCCGATTGGATTCGCGTCGACCATCCCCGAGTTGATGATCTCGTCGGATTGAGGAAAGCCAGCGACACCGAACTGCACACCGGGAAAGGCGGAACGTGCGAGCCCCTCCGCTGCGTCGACGTCAATCGGATCGACGGCGGGCACACGAAGGCCGGCATCGAAGATCGAGAGTGTGAGCGACGTCGCCAGCGAGTTGGCCACGGCGTGAATGTCTGCCTTGGTGAACCCGCCTGCTGACGCCATGTCGCAGTAGTTCGTCGGTCCGACATAGTCGCGGCCACCGACACCGATGTTGCAGGTGACGCTGACGAAGAGCCCCGATGGGGTCTTCACCGACCAGCCTTGATCCGATTCGACCCAAGCTCCGGTTGCGTCGACGGTCGTGGTCGGCTCCGTGGAGTACTCGTTCGAGGCCAACTGGATCTCGAGCGTCTTGCCTTCGATCGGGTTCACGGCGACGAAGAACAACTGAGCATCATTGGCAAACGTGAGCGCGGCGAACGGGAAGCGATCAGGCAACGACGGCTTGATCATGTCGTACCACGCCGGCACTCCCCCGTCGGCGCCCGATGGCGAGTCGCCCGGGGTCACCCCATCGGTGTTGCGCGTAGCGATCACGATCAGTCCAAGGACTATTGCCGCGACAGCAAGCACTGCAGCAGCCGCCCGACGAGACCCACTCGTCCGCACCCTTCGGCTGCTCAGCGTCACTACCACGGCGCCGTGTCCGTCGCCTTCCTCGACAACCGGTGTCGAAGCAACAAGCTTCGGAACCATCTCGTGGAGTGTGGTTCGCAAGAGATCTTCAAACTCGGTGTCGATCGCTTCGTAGGTCACTTCAGTTCCTCTTTCAGGTTCTTGAGTGCTCGGTGCAACGTTGACTTCACCGAGCCGCTCGGCCACCCGAGGGTCTCGGCGATGGCGTCGACGGTCATGTCCTGCCAGAACCGCAGCAAGACAACGGCTCGCTGCTTGGCGGGAAGATCGAGCACCTTCAGCCACGTCTCATCGACCTCGGGTGTGTTCGCCGGAAGCGCGGGAACGACCGGGTGCCGCGCCGCGACCTGGCGACGACGGACGAGGTTGACGCTGATGTTGACGACCGACCTCTGCAGGTAGCCGACGGCGTTGTCGATTCCGTGCACATGTCGTTGCAATCCGGCAAAGGCGTCTTGGACGATCTCCTCGGCGACAGCACGATCCAACGTGATCGCTGCCGCGAGTCCCAACAACCGAGCCCGATGTTCGACGTACAGCGCCTCGACGTCAACCTGGATCAACGGAGGAGAGACAACGTTCAACAACGGGTCCATCGGACGCCTCATCGACACGGAATCTGCTTCCACATTCATGACCTGACAGCGAGCATGGCCAAATCGTTCCAGGAAACAAGCCCTACTGACAGTCCTGGACCTGGCAACCATGGCAATCAGGACGAGCCAGTACGGCAAACATGCAACTGCGAGGAGCGATCGATGTCAACTCTCTGTCGGCATCAGAAGCGATGCGACAGCCTTCGCCAGGGCTCGATCAGTTTCGGCGACTCGACCGCTGTAGTGCTTCGCCGCGACCGTCGGGTCGTGGCCGGCGCGCATGGCGACCTGAGCCACGGAGTAGCCCATCTCCTGGCCGTAGGTCTCCATGAACTTGCGAAGGTAGTGAAAGTCGAGGTGCTCCAATCCGATGCGGGCCCGCAGCCGAGCGAAGTACCTCGACACCGCATCGGGTTTCCATGGCTCCGAACCATCCGCAGCGTCGGTGAAGACATACGGATCGGCGATCAACTCGACACCAGCAGCACGCGCCCGCTCTTCGACCATCTCGAGCTGCGCTCGCAGGACTGCGGCGGTGAGGTCATCGACGGCGAGCATCCGTACGCGCCGGTTCTTCGTCGGGATCTCGCCGAGCGGGCGACCCGGCAACAAGACAACCGAGGTCGATACTCGCATCAGGCCGCGCTCCAAATCCAAGTCGCGCCAGCGCCGCAATCCACACAACTCGGCCCGCCGCAAGCCGGTAGTCGCGGCCACCAGAATCGCCCGCGCATATTCCGGTCGCCTCGACTGCTCGGCGGCGTCGATCAATGCGCGCACTTCCTCGGGGGTGGGCACCACCGGTGTGATGTTCGGGATCGACGGTGGCTCGGCCCACTGTGCCGGGTTCGAGTCGCGCCATCCCCACCGACAAGCTTGCGTGAACATCGACGATAGACAGCCATGGATGTGGTGCACGCTGCGCGCCGACAGGCCGCGTCGCTGGTGCTCCCCGTACAGATCGGTGAGCGTCTTGGTCGTCACCTTGGTCACCGCCATGCGACCGAGCGTCGGCTTGATGTTGTGGTTATAGATCTTCTCGTAGCCGTGAACGGTGTTCGGCGACCGGCCCTTGCGCTTCAGTTCGACGATCCAATCGTCGAACAGATCGTTCATCGTCGCCTTCGTCCCGGTGTGCCGTCCCTTGCTCACCTCCGTGATCAGCGCCGCTCGCGCCTTCTTCGCTTCGGTCAAAGTCCCGTTGAAGATGCGGCTCGCCTGCCGGCGCTTACCGGTGACCGGATCTCGGCCGGCCTCGACGATCAACTCCCACGCGCCGGGCGACCGCTCTCGCATTCCTGGCGCTGTTCGCAGGCCGGCCACGCCGAAATCGTAGTGCGCGTGTTGGATAAAAGTTGGATTTATGTTGGATGGAGGCTCACAGGTGCCCTCGGACGGGCCTGTGAATAACACCATAATACCTGCTAGACCATCGTGGGGCGGGCGGGGATCGAACCCGCGACCTAGGGGTTATGAGCCCCCTGCTCTAACCACTGAGCTACCACCCCGAACCTTGGCACCGCTGACCTTTGCACCCTGAAAAGGGCAACGACCCGCACGAGGCGGGTCGTTGCTCCTTGGGCTCCGAGAGCAGGGCTCGAACCTGCGACCCGCTGATTAACAGTCAGCTGCTCTGCCAACTGAGCTATCTCGGAAGGCGTTGACGAGGATAGCAAAGCCCCGTCGTCACTCCTCCTCCAAAAACTCCTTCAACCGCTGGCTGCGCATCGG
>JANMNE010000283.1:0-7263 GCA_031373785.1 Ilumatobacteraceae bacterium | reverse complement strand
GACCGTGGTGCTGCATTCGACGGATGGCATGAACTGGTCGCGCGACGACGTCAAGCCACTCGTCGGCTTCGACAGCTTCGGGGCGATCCGAGTGCAGGTGACCGACAGCAACGTGTTGATCAGCATGCTCAACATCAACAGCCGCGACGCGCAAGGCATCTCCAAGACCGTCGTCCTCGTCGGCACCGCCAAGTCGTAGCGGACTCCCTCCCCCACGTTGCCGAATCGGGCAGCCCTGGAATGGTACGTACCGTTCCGGGGCTTCCCGGTTCGCCGGCTCAGCGTGCCGGCAGGGTCTGCTTGGTCGTCAGCACCGGTTCGAACAGGTCACCCAGCCGGTCGACGCGGTCGAGCACGTCGTCGATGGTGAACTTCAGCGCGGCATCGCCCCGGGCACCCGCTTCGACCTCGCCCCACGAGACCGGAGTCGACACGGTCGGCTCCGGGCGGGCACGCATCGAGTAGACACCGATCGTCGTCTTGAACCGGGCGTTCTGGCTCCAGTCGACGAAGATCTTTCCCGGTCGATGGACCTTGGCCATCACTGTTGTCACCCGGTCTCGATGTTGCCGCTCCAGCACCTGCCCGACTGCGAGCGCGAAGTCGCCGGCGCCGTCGTGCGTTGCCGGCGTGTTCAGTGGCACGTACATCTGCAAGCCCTTTGACCCGGAGGTCTTGCACCAGCCTTCCAACTCGACTGCCGCCAACACCTCGCGAGCCCACAACGCGATCTCGCAACACTCCTTGATCGCAGCCGGCGCACCCGGGTCGAAGTCGAACACCATTGCCAGCGGCGTCTCCAGGTCCGCAGCGGCCGCCATCGGCACGTGAAGTTCGAGCGCGGCCATGTTGGCTGCCCATACCAGCGCCGCAGGCTCGTCGAACCGGCAGTAGCCGATGTCGCCGTCGTGATCACCGGGGCCGAGCGCAGTCGGGATCCATTCAGGTCGATGCTTCGGGCAGCGCTTCTCGAAGAAACCCGTCGTCTCCACGCCGTTGGGGAACCGCTTCAACGTGATGCACCGTCCGGTGAGGTGCGGCAGCATCACCGGGGCGATGCGGGCGTAGTAGCCGATCGCCTCGCCCTTGGTCGTGCCCGTGCCGGGGTACAGCACCTTGTCGAGGTTCGACAAGGACAACTCGCGCTCGCCGACGCGGACCACGGTCCCACCGCTCATCTCGCGACCCTACGCGATGAGGTCATGGGTGAGACGGTACGCCGAAGGCGTGCCGGCTCACGCGCGACACCGGACTCACACCACCTCCGACTCCGCGCAGCTGCGAGCCCGATCGCGCGACTGGCGCGACACCGGACTCACGGCCGGGCCCGGCTATGCCGACTTGCGGACTCGCCTCGGCTTGGTCTTCGAGTCGGCGCCGACGACCTCGAGCTCGGGGCCACCTGCGGGGTGCCGGCCGCGGGCGGCCTTGGCCGCCATGACGCTGGCCTCCAACGCGGCCATCAGATCGACGACTTGCGGTGCGGCAGCGGCGGGTGCGGGTGCCTCGAACTCTTCGCCGGCGGCCTTGCGCTCGATCAAGTCGAGCACCTGCTCGCGGTAGTTGTCGCGGTACTTCGACGGATCGAAATCGGCAGACAACGACGCGACCAACGCTTCGGCCATCTTCACTTCCTTGGCGCTGACCTCGATGGAATCGAGCACGCCGAGCTCTTCGATCGACTCGCGGGACACGACCTCGTCGGCGAACACCATCGTGCTCATCAACAACGTGCCCTCAGATGCGCGGACGGCAGCGACGTACTGCTTGTTGCGCATCACGAAGCGACCGATGGCGACCTTGCCGGCGGCCTCCATGGCTTGAGCCAACAATGCATACGGCTTCGGTGTCTTGTCGGGGGCGAGGATGTACGGCGAGTCGAAGTACACCGGATCGATCTCGTCGAGATCGACGAACTCCTCGAGGTCGATGCTCTTGGTCGCCGAGGGGATGAACGGCTCCAGATCATCCGGATCGACGAGGACGTACCGGCCCTTGCTGATCTCGTAGCCCTTGACGATGTTCTCGTCGGGCACGTCCTCGCCGGTCTCCGCTGACACCTTCTTGAGGCGGATGCGGCTGAGCGTGCGCTCGTCGAGCTGGTTGAACGACACGCTCTTCTTGCTCACGGCATGGAACATCTTGATGGGGATGGCTACGAGCCCGAAACTGATCGTCCCGCTCCACACTGGCCTCGGCATACCGGTAAGTCTGCCCCGAAATTCGCCGTTTAACCAGGTCGGAGTTAACCGGCCAACACGGCCCGGGCCACGAGGTCGGTTCCGAACGCAGTGAGAATCGCCAGATACAGCAGTCCCGTCGCCGCCATCACCGCCGAGTAGTACCGCTCGCGCAGCGCCGCCTTGGTCACGAAGACCAGGATGATCGTGGTCACCGCACACGCCGCCCAGAACCAGCCGAGGGTGCCATTCCACCCGTCGTCGACCGAACCGGTCCACACCGAGACCATCCCCGTCGGCAGCAACAGCGAGGCGATCTCCACGGGCCAGACCCAGCCGAGGGCATCGACCAGCTCGTTGAGGTGCCGCCGGGGCAGCCCGGGCTGCACGAGATACCAGTGCCCGAGCAGCATCGCGTCGGTCACGGCCCCCAAGAACGCGGCACCGGCGAATGTGCGCAGGAGCGATACAGCGACGTTGCCACCGGCGTCGATCGAGGCCGCGACCAGGCCGACGATGCCTGCGATCGGCGCAAACAGATCGACGACCGGCGGGAACTCGCGGCCCGCCAGGGGCTGCTTCACGGTTCGCTCGATGCCGGTCATCTCGGCGACCCGTTGCGAGCGGCGATCGTGCTCGTCGATCTGCCCCGACACCCCCGCGTGCCGATGCACAACCGACACGACCAGGGCGAACAGGGCGGCAGCAGCAACCGCAGCGCCGCTGAGCTCGCGGGCCCACACCAGCCCGAAACGAGCGCCGAGCACCACCGCACCCACCGCCATCAGGAGGTAGACGCCGCGCAACAACCAGCCGTAGCCGATCCCCACTTCCCGGCGCCGGGTCGTGAACCACAAGAACGCCAGCCCGCCCACCGACCACTGCAGCAGCACCGAGGCGGCATCGAGGCGGATCACGCCGGGCAGGCTAACCAGCCAACCTCCACCGGGCGGCTCGAATCCGAGCGGCCAAGTCGGAATTTCTTTCCAATTCCAAAACCTTTTGGTTACCGCAGCGTGTCAACTACGTACAATCGAACTCAGTGGACGGCCTCGCAAGAGTTCGTTCGCTTACAGGAAGTCTCTCCGGTGGCGCCGGTTCCCACTTCGCCGATACGCACCCGTCCCGCAAGTCGGTCGAAGACCGCCCGCCGCGTGATGCCAGTGCCGCCGGAGAGCTCCAATACGAGCCCTCATGACCACCGTCCCGGTCGTGAGGGTTCGTTGTTTTTCCAGCCCACACCTGCGAACATCGCCGATGCGAGCCGCGAACACCCGCTCGTGCTCTAGATTCCGTGCCATGCGACATCGACCAGCGGTACTCGCACTGCTGGTGCTGTTGACCGGGTGCTTCACGGGCCAGCGGCCGTCGCTCAGCCCCGAGCCGTTCGCCGCGGGGTCACCGACCGGCAATGCGGCGATCGATCAGGTCCTCGTACATCTCGATGCGATCAACAACGGGCCCTACACCGCGGAGTACACGGTGCTGACCAAGTTCGGCAACACCTCCCGACCCGCCACCGTCGCCGTCGAGACAGGACGTCGCTCGGTCACGGTGGGCTCCGTGCGGTTCCTCACCGCCAACGGCGCCGGGCAGACCTGCCTCCTCGACACGAGCGACCCGTGTTCGCCGACCATCGAACCGGCCAAGATCAGCGACACGCAGATCACACCCGATTTCTACGCCGCCGATGCTGCCAAACGGCTGCGGCGCAGCGCGGTCGCGCTGGTCGGACCGACGGTGTCGCATGTCGAGCAGATCGCCGGCCAGACGGTGACGTGTGTCGATGTGCCGGTGACCGGGGGGACGTCGGTGTTCTGCGTCCTCCCCAACGGACCGCTGGCCCGTCTCGACGACGGCGCGGTGGCGATCAACCTCACTCGGTTCGCCCCCGCGGCCGACGAATCGCTGTTCGCAACGACCAAGACGCCCTAGCTCAGGCGTCGACGCTGACCAGTTCGTGGTTCGCACCGTTGACCGCGACCGGGCCGTCGGCAGTGGCGACCACGATGTCTTCGAGTCGCATACCCCACCGTGACGGCAGGTAGATGCCCGGCTCGACGCTGAACGCGTGGCCGGCCTCGAGCGGCAACCCGTTGCCCTCGACCATGTAGGGATCCTCGTGCTCTTCCATTCCGATGCCGTGACCGGTGCGGTGCATGAAGTACTCGCCATACCCGGCGTCGGTGATGATCTTCCGGGCGACCCGATCGACCTCCTCGCAGGGCGTGCCCACAGTCCCGGCCAGGACGGCGGCGCGTTGCGCTTCGTGCAGCACGGCGTAGGCCTCGGCAACCTCGGACGGAGGTTCGCCGAGAAAGACACACCGGGTGATGTCGCTGCAATAGCCGTTCATCGTGCCACCGAAGTCGCAGAGCAGGATCTCCCCCTCGTTGATCACCCGATCGCTGGCGTGGTGGTGCGGCGACGCGGCATTCTCGCCCGCGGCGACGATGGCAAAGTTGACGCGTTGATGGCCCTCGCCGATGATCCGCCTCCCGATGTCGGCGCTGACATCGGCCTCCGTGCGCCCGACCAGCGGGATGCGACCGGCTTGCAAGTCGGCAGCAATGCGGTCGACGGCAGCGCCGGCATCGGCCAGGGCGGCGATCTCGTCAGCGTCCTTGCGCATCCGCAACGCGTTCATGACCTCGACGGAACGCACGTAGTGCGTCGACGTCGAGGGCCAGTGCACCAGGAGGTCGACCAGGAACCTCGCCCACATCGTGTCGCCGATGGCAGCCGTTGCCGGTTGGCCGACCAGACCGGCGACCACCGACACCGGGTCGTCGGTCTCGTCCCACCGCAACAGCGTGAACACGCCGGGTTGGTCGACGACGCGAGGCGCCTCCATCCGCGGTACGACCAGCGTGGCCTCGCCATCCTTCGGCACGACGAGCATGGTCAATCGTTCCAGCGGCATGGCCTCGTACCCGGTGAGGTACGGCAGGTCGCGGCCGACCGAGACCAGCAGCACGTCGACGCCCGCCTCGTTCATCCGCGAGCGGGCGCGGTCGATGCGCTCGCGGTACGTGGCGGTCGACGAGGAGGCGGCGCTCATTGAACCATTCTGGCTCACACGAACGACAATGCCACGGAGTCGCCGATCGCCACAGCATCGGCCGCCTGGCGGGCGTGATAGCTGCTCCGCGTCAACGGACTGGCCTCGACATGACCGATGCCGAGCGACTCGCCGATTCGCTTCCACTCCACGAACTCGGCCGGCTCGACCCATCGCGCCACAGGGAGATGGTGCGTCGTCGGGCGCAGGTACTGGCCGATGGTGACGATGTCGACACCGACGCTTGCCAGGTCGGCCAGGCAACCCACGATCTCCTCGTGCGTCTCTCCCATCCCCACGATCAACCCCGACTTCGTCACCAGGCCGGCAGCCTTGGCTCGCGACAGGACCGACAGGCTGCGTGCGTACCCTGCAGACGGCCGCACGGCCCGTTGGAGGCGGGCGACGGTCTCGATGTTGTGGTTCAGCACATCGGGACGCACAGCGAACAGCAACTCGAGTGAACTGGCGTCGCCCTTGGCGTCGGAGATCAACGTCTCGATACGTGTATCCGGGCAACGCCCGCGGATGGCGTCGACGCAGCGGGCGACGTGGGCCATCCCGCCGTCGGGGAGGTCGTCACGCGCCACCATCGTCAGCACCGCGTGAGCCAAACCCATCGTGGCCACTGCATCGGCGACCCGAGCGGGCTCGTCGTCGGCGGGTGGCAGTGGCTTGCTGGTGTCGACCAGACAGAAGCCGCAGGCCCGCGTGCACCGTTCGCCGAGGACCATGAACGTCGCCGTGCCGTCGGCCCAGCAGTCGCTGAGGTTGGGGCAGCCCGCTTCCTCGCACACGGTCACCAGACCGAGGTTCCGCACGGTCTTCTTGAGCGCGATCACGCCGGGCCCGTGCACCACCTTGGGCCGCAGCCAATCAGGCTTGCGAGTCGCGATCTCCAGGCCGTCGGCGATGCCCACCTGCGCCAACCGCCTGACGACGGCGCCGGGACCTTCGCCTCGGGAGAACGCCGACAGGTCGTCGGGCCGATGCTTCCAGGCGACGTCTTGCCGCTCCATCTGCCCAGCACCCCACACGCCGGCGGCGTGGCGGGCGACGACCTCGGCAACCGCCTCGAGCGTGGTCTCGACGCCCTCCTCGGCCAGTGAGGTGACCGGCTTGTCGGGAATGCCGCAGGGCACGATGTAGTCGCGCATGTACCGCATGTTGGGCGACACGTTGAGCGCGAAGCCGTGCATCGTTCGACCGTGGGCCAGCCGCACGCCGATCGCACAGATCTTGCGCGGATTCGGCCCACTGACCTCTACCCACACACCGGGATACTCGTCGAGGCAACCGACATCGTCGACTCCGAGCTCGGTGAGACTGGCGACGATCACCCGTTGAATCGCACACACGTGATCGGCGGCGCCCATGGCGTTCGGCACGTTGACGATCGGGTAGCCGACCAGCTGCCCCGGGCCGTGATACGTCACGTCGCCGCCACGCTTCACCGAGACCAGCTCGGCGCCGACCGATGCCGGCTCCACCAACACGTTCACGGCGAGGTCGGCCCGCGGTCCGTGGGTGAACACGTGGGGGTGTTCGAGCAACAGCAGGTGATCGCCGATGCCGTACTGGAACAGGGCCTGCTGCACCGCGAGCGCATCGCGGTAGGGAACCCTGCCGAGCCAGCGAACCCGCAGTGTCATGTCACAGCTCGGCGGACCAGTCGCGTGTTTCGAGCGCCTGCTTGATCTTGACCAGGAAGCCGGCGGCGTACGCGCCGTCGAACGCCCGGTGGTCCCAGGCCATCGCCAGGTTGCCGACGGGGTGGATGGCAATGCCCTCACTCCCGTCAGTGGCACGCACGACGACCGGCTTGCGCGTGATCGAATCGGTCGACAGGATCGCCACTTGCGGCTGGTTGATGATCGGCATGGTCAACACACTGCCGGCCGAGCCGTTGTTGGAGATGGTGAACGTGCCACCGCTGATCTCATCGGGGCTGAGGTGACGACTGCGCGCCCGGCCGGCGAGGTCGTTGATCTCGCGAGCGATCGCCCGGAGACGCTTCGTCTC
>JANMNE010000269.1:0-5155 GCA_031373785.1 Ilumatobacteraceae bacterium | reverse complement strand
ACGGACGACCGCAGGAACATCGATCACGACACGACGTTCGTGCGTCCTGGCTCGCCCGGTGCAGACGCCCTTAGCAGGTGGCCTTCGGTGGGGTCTTGATCACGAGGCCCGGGTAGAAGCTGGCGTAGTTCTTGGTACCGGTGTTGGCAGCGTTGAGCGCATCGACGGTGGTATCGAGCTTCTTGGCAACCTTGCCGAGGAAGTCGCCGGCGACGATCGTGTACTCACCGGGCGCGCAGGTCGACTGACCACCCTTGATCGTTGTGGTCGGCGCGCTCGGCGTGGTACCTGACGCCGTGGTGCCCGAGGTGTCGGGTGCGGTGCCCGGCTCGGTCCATCCCGGTGGGATCTTGATGGTCGCACCAATGGCGGGGAACTCGGGAACCTGGTTGCCAACGAGTGTCCAGCCGTTGATGGCGAGCAGGTCGGTGAAGGCAACCTTGTACGTCTTGGCGATCGTCGACGGAAAATCGCCGGCGGCGATCACATAGCTGCCCTCTTCGGGGTGAACCGTGCCCGGTGTCCCGGTTCCCGCAACCAGCGTTGTGGGCGTGAGAGTAGTCGGGGTTTGCGTGACGGTCACGTAGTTCGTCGAGGTCAGGCCAAGCACGGTCTGGTCGGGCGACGAGCCGGTTGCGGCACCGCACGAAGCCAAAACCGCAGCTGAGAGCGCCACCAGCAACACGTTCGATTTCATGCGACCAGCCTACGCTGTGCCGTTACGCGAGTGGTCGCGCCGTGGGAGCAATGGGTGTCGGAAGTTGGGTCTCACCCATCAGCCAAGCGTCGACGCCAGCGGCACAGGACCGGCCCTCGGCGATCGCCCACACGATCAGACTCTGCCCCCGGCCCATGTCGCCCGCCACGAACACACCGTGGACCGAGGTCATGTAGCGCCCATCGCGGGCCACGTTGCCGCGCTCGTCGAACGACACGCCGAGCATGTCGAGCCACAGGCCCTTGTCGGGTCCGAGGAAACCCATGGCCAGGAACACGAAATCTGCGGGAAGTTCGCGCTCGCTGCCCTCGATCTTCTGGAACCGTCCGTCGACCATCTCAACCTCGTGCAGCAGCAGCGCACGCACTCGGCCGTTGCCGTCGTCGACGAACCGCTCGGTGTTGACGCTGAACAGGCGATCGCCGCCCTCCTCGTGCGCCGACGACACCCGGTACACCAGGCTCCACTGCGGCCACGGGTTGCTGTCGGCCCGCAAGTCGGGCGGGCGCGGCATGATCTCCAACTGGGTCACACTCGCGGCGCCCTGTCGGTGAGCGGTGCCCAGGCAGTCGGCCCCGGTGTCGCCGCCGCCGATGATCACGACATGCTTGCCGTGCACATCGATGGGCGACACCTCGATGTCGCCTTCCTGCACGCGGTTGGCAAGCGGCAGGTACTCCATCGCCTGGTGGATGCCGATCAGCTCACGGCCGGGAATCGGAAGGTCGCGTGCCGCCGTCGCACCACACGCCAGCACGATCGCGTCGTACGACGCGAGCAGCACTTCGATGTCGATACCGTCGCCGACTGTCGCGTTGGTGCGGAACTCGGTGCCCTCCGCCTCCATCTGGGCGATACGTCGGGTGAGGTGGCGCTTCTCCATCTTGAACTCGGGGATGCCGTACCGCAGCAGGCCGCCGATGCGGTCGGCACGCTCGAGCACGACCGTCTCGTGGCCGGCGCGAGTCAGTTGCTGTGCCGCTGCCAACCCGGACGGGCCCGAGCCGATCACGACGATCCGCTTGCCGGTCTTCACGCTCGGCAGCTGCGGCTCGACCCAACCCTCGTCCCATGCGCGGTCGATGATCTCGACCTCGACCTGCTTGATCGTGACCGGGTCGGCGTTGATGCCGAGCACACACGCGGCCTCGCACGGGGCCGGGCACAACCGACCGGTGAACTCGGGAAAGTTGTTGGTGGCGTGCAGCCGATCGATCGCGTCGCGCCAATGCTCCCGATAGACCAGGTCGTTCCAGTCGGGGATCAAGTTGCCGAGCGGGCAGCCGTTGTTGCAGAACGGGATGCCGCAGTCCATGCAGCGTCCGGCCTGGGTCTGCACCTTGTCGAGCGCGAAGTCGTTGTAGACCTCTTTCCAATCGCGCAGCCGCACCGGAACATCGCGCCGTGACGGCAGTTCTCGCTGCCACTTCAGGAAACCAGTGACCTCACCCACGAGCCGCCTCCATGATTCGCTCGGACGTCTGTTGCTCGTCGAGGCCATCGGCCGCGGCCTGCTTCATCACGGCCAACACTCGGGAGTAGTCGATCGGCATCACCTTGCGGAAGTGGCCGATCTCCTCATCCCAGCCGACGAGGATGGCGCCGGCAACAGCCGAGTCGGTGTGGGCAAGGTGATCCTGCACAGTGGCGCGAACGAACTCGCGGTCATCGTCGTCGAGTTGTTGCAACTGCACCATCTCGCTGTTGAGCTTGGCGGCGAATGCCTCGTTGGGGTCGTAGACGTAGGCGATGCCACCGCTCATCCCCGCACCGAAGTTCCGCCCGGTCGGACCGAGCACCACGACCCGACCACCGGTCATGTACTCGCACGCGTGATCACCGACTCCCTCGACGACCGCGGTCACGCCCGAGTTGCGGACGCAGAAGCGCTCGCCGACGATCCCCCGCAGGAAGATCTCGCCTCCGGTTGCTCCGTAGCCGATCACATTGCCAGCGATCGTGTGATCCTCCGCGGCGAACTGGGCACGGCGGTCGGGGCGCACGACGACCCGCCCGCCCGAGAGCCCCTTGGCGACGTAGTCGTTGGCATCGCCCTCCAGCCGCAGCGTGATGCCCGACGGCACGAACGCGCCGAAGCTCTGTCCTGCCGAGCCGCGGAGATGGATGTCAATCGTGCCGTCGGGCAGCCCGGCTCCCCCGTGTCGCTTGGTCACCGCGTTGCCGAGCATGGTGCCGACCGTACGGTTGACGTTGTGGACAGCGAGGTCGAGCTTCACGTGTTCCCCACGCTCGATCGCCGGCTCGCAGGCATCGAGCAGTTGCTGGTCGAGCGCATGCTCGAGGCCGTGCTCCTGCCCAACCGACTGATACATCGTCTGACCATACGGGTTCGACGGGACAGCCAGGATCGGGCTGACGTCGAGTCCCTTCGCCTTCCAGTGGGTGATCGCCGCCTTCGTGTCGAGCGCCTCGACATGGCCGATCATCTCCTGGATCGTGCGGAAGCCGAGCGATGCCATGTGCTCGCGCACTTCCTCGGCGATGTACTCCATGAAGTTGACGACGAACTCCGGCTTGCCACTGAACTTGGCGCGCAACTCGGGGTTCTGCGTGGCGACGCCAACAGGGCAGGTGTCGAGATGGCAGACCCGCATCATCACGCACCCGCTGACGACGAGCGGGGCGGTCGCGAAGCCGAACTCCTCGGCGCCCAACAGCGCAGCGATCACCACGTCGCGACCCGTCTTCAGCTGACCATCTGCCTGCACGACGATGCGGTCACGGAGGCCGTTGAGCAACAGCGTCTGCTGCGTTTCGGCCAGCCCGAGCTCCCACGGTGCGCCGGCGTGCTTCAACGACGTCAGCGGGCTGGCACCCGTGCCTCCATCGTGGCCGCTGATCAACACCACGTCGGCCTTGGCCTTGCTGACGCCAGCGGCGACGGTGCCCACACCGACCTCGGCGACCAGCTTCACGTTCACGCGCGCCGCAGGGTTGGCGTTCTTCAGATCGTGGATGAGTTGCTTGAGGTCTTCGATGGAGTAGATGTCATGATGAGGCGGCGGGCTGATCAGCCCGACGCCCGGTGTCGAGTGCCGCGTGGCCGCGATCCACGGATACACCTTGTGGCCGGGCAGCTGGCCACCTTCGCCCGGCTTGGCGCCTTGGGCCATCTTGATCTGCAGATCGGTCGCGTTGACGAGGTATTCGCTGGTGACCCCGAATCGGCCGCTGGCGACCTGCTTGATCGCACTGCGTCGCTGCGGGTCGTACAGGCGGTCACTGTCCTCGCCGCCCTCGCCGGTGTTGCTCTTGCCGCCGATCGAGTTCATCGCGATGGCCAGCGTCTCGTGCGCTTCGGCGGAGATCGACCCGTAGCTCATCGCCCCGGTGGAGAACCGCTTGACGATCTCGCTGACCGGCTCGACCTCGTCGATATCGACGGGTTCACGCGAGCCCAGCTTGAGCTCGAACAGTCCACGCAACGTCGCCAGCTTCTTGGCCTGATTGTCGACCAAGGCCGTGTACTGCTTGAAGATGTCGTAGCGACCGGAGCGGGTCGCGTGCTGCAACTTGAACACGGTTTCCGGGTTGAACAGGTGCACCTCGCCCTCGCGGCGCCACTGGTACTCGCCGCCGAGCTCCAGCTTGCGGTGGGCACGCTCCGCCGGTCGGGGCGGGTGAGCGACCTTGTGCCGAGCGGCGACTTCGGCGGCGACCTGGTCGAGGTTGATGCCACCGAGGCGGCTGACGGTGCCGGTGAAGTACTCGTCGACCAGTTCGTGCCCGAGCCCGATCGCCTCGAAGATCTGCGCCCCGGTGTAGCTCGCGACCGTGCTGACGCCCATCTTGCTCATCACCTTCAGCACGCCCTTGCCGGCGGCCTTGATGTAGTTCTTCACGGCCTTGTGCGGGTCCACGCCGCCCAGCCCGTGGAGGTCTTCACGGACCATGTCTTCGATCGACTCGAACGCAAGGTATGGGTTGATTGCACCGGCGCCGTAGCCGATCAGCAGCGCCATGTGGTGCACCTCGCGCGCATCACCGGCCTCCACGATCAGGCCGACCTTGGTGCGCTGCTTCTCGCGGATCAGGTGGTGATGCACCGCCGACGTCAACAGCAGCGACGGGATCGGCGCGTACACATCGTCGCTGTTGCGATCGCTGAGCACCACGATCCGAGCGCCGTCGGTGATGGCCTTGCTGATCTCCACCCGGATCGCGTCGAGCGCCCGCTTCAGGGCCAACCCACCGCCGGCAACCCGGTACAACCCGCTGATCACGACCGCCGACAACTCCGGGTACGTCTCGTCGTCGTTGATGTGGATGATCTTGGCCAGGTCGTCGTTGTCGATCACCGGGAACGGCAGGGTCAGCTGGCGACAGCTCTCCGGGCCCGGCTGCAGCAGGTTGGCCTCCGGACCGACCGAGCCGCCGACCGAGGTGACCACCTCTTCACGAATGGCGTCGAGCGGC
>JANMNE010000267.1:0-6038 GCA_031373785.1 Ilumatobacteraceae bacterium | reverse complement strand
CCTGTACCTCGGGCCCGGCCACAAGGCCACCAATGCCGAGCTCGTCGCCCGCGCCAAGCAACTGCTGGAGAGCATGAACGTGCGGATTCTCGGCCCCCAGGAAGTGCGTGACAAGCTGAAGCTCGTCAAGCACACCTGATCGTCACAGGGGGTACGGCTATGGGTGAACCAGTAGTAGTTCAGCATGGGCTCGAAGGCGTCATTGCGTTCGAGACCCAGATCGCCGAGCCCGATCGCGAAGGTGGCGCGCTGCGCTACCGCGGCGTCGACATCGAAGAACTCGTCGGTCACTACGACTACGGGCATGTGTGGGGTCTGTTGGTCGACGGTTCGTTCGACCCGGGTCTGCCTCCCGCCGAGCCGTTCCCCATCCCGGTCCACTCCGGCGACATCCGCGTCGACGTGCAGAGTGCGCTGGCGATGCTGGCGCCGTTCTGGGGCCTCGGGCAACTGCTCGACATCGACGACGACCAGGTCCGCGACGACCTGGCCCGGGCGTCGGTGATGGCGTTGTCGTTCGTGGCTCAGTCGGCCCGCGGCCTGGGATTGGCGATGGTGCCCCAGAAGCACATCGACGGCGCGACGACCATCACCGAGCGGTTCATGCGCCGCTGGCGCGGCGACCCCGATCCCGATCACGTCACCGCGGTCGACGCCTACTGGGTGTCCGCAGCCGAGCACGGCATGAACGCCTCGACGTTCACGGCTCGAGTGATCGCCTCGACCGGCGCGGATGTGGCTGCAGCGCTGTCCGGTGCTGTGGGTGCCCTGTCGGGCCCGTTGCACGGTGGGGCCCCGTCGCGCGTGTTGCAGATGCTCGACGAGGTCGAGAAGGAAGGCGATGCCGTTCGCTGGGTCAAGCGGGCGATGGACAAAGGCGATCGGTTGATGGGCTTCGGTCACCGCGTGTACCGCGCCGAAGACCCGCGGGCCCGCGTGTTACGCCGGACGGCAAAGGAACTGAAGTCGCCGCGCGTCGAGGTCGCCGAGGCGCTCGAACATGCCGCCCTCGACGAGTTGAAGGCTCGCTATCCCGACCGCGTCCTGGCCACCAACGTCGAGTTCTGGTCAGCCGTCGTGCTCGACTTCGCCGAAGTGCCCGCGCACATGTTCACAGCGATGTTCGCGTGCGCCCGCACTGCCGGCTGGAGCGCCCACATCCTCGAGCAGAAGCGCACCGGCCGCTTGATCCGGCCGTCGGCGGTCTACACCGGCCCGCCCTCGCGGCCGCCCAGCGACGTGACCGGCGACCACGGGTGAACGCATGACAACTGGCCACGTCGGCCTGCTCGGAGGTGGTGTCATCGGCGGTGGGTGGGCCGCCCGATTCCTGTTGAACGGCCACGACGTGGTGATGTTCGACCCCGACCTCGAAGCGCCCCGCAAGGTCGGCGAGGTGCTGGCCAACGCCCGCCGCGCCAACGCCAAGTTGACCCGCGCCCAGTGGCCGAAAGAGGGCTCACTACAGATCGTCACGACGGTCGAAGAAGCCGTCGAGGGTGCTCATTTCGTGCAGGAGAGCGCACCCGAGCGGCTGGAACTGAAGCAGCAACTGCTGGCGACCGCCAGCAGGGTTGCCGGGCCCGACGTGGTGTTCGGTTCATCGACCTCGGGCCTGCTGCCCACCGCGATGCAACGTGACATGGAGCACCCCGAGCGGCTCGTCGTCGGACACCCGTTCAATCCCGTGTACCTCATGCCCCTGGTCGAGGTGTGCGGCGGCGCGGCGACCACACAGGTGACCAAGCAGCGCGCCGCGGATCTGT
Source organism: Ilumatobacteraceae bacterium (assembly GCA_031373785.1). Taxonomy (GTDB): domain Bacteria; phylum Actinomycetota; class Acidimicrobiia; order Acidimicrobiales; family Ilumatobacteraceae; genus JAENVT01. The sequence continues at coordinate 4,272 of JANMNE010000267.1, read as the reverse complement.
ACCGCAGCGTCGGCATGCATCCCCTGATCCTGTCGAAGGAGATCGACGGGTTCGTGGCCGACCGGTTGATGGAGGCGCTGTGGCGCGAGGCCCTGTGGCTCGTGAACGACGGTGTGGCCACCGCCGCCGAGATCGATGACGCGATGCGCTTCGGCCCCGGCCTGCGCTGGAGCTTCATGGGCACCTTCCTGATCTACCGCATCGCCGGAGGCGAGGCCGGGATGCGCCACTTCATGGCCCAGTTCGGACCGGCGCTGCAATGGCCGTGGACCAAGTTGATGGATGTGCCCGAACTGACCGAGGAGTTGCTCGACACGATCTGCTCACAGAGCGACGCGCAGGTCGCCGCGCAGACGCCGGGCCTGTCGATCCGCGAGCTGGAGGCGCTGCGCGACGATTGCCTCGTCGAGGTCATGCACGGTCTGCGCAACCGTGGTTTCGCTGCCGGCAAGACGCTGGCCGACTTCGAGCAGATGCTGTTCGATCGTGGCAACCGTGTGGCGCCCGACATCGACGTGTCGCAGCCGATCCGCATGCACGAGCGCGACGTGCCGACCGACTGGGTCGACTACAACGGCCACACCAACGACAGCCGCTACATGCAGATCACCAGCGAGGCCGGCGACAAGTTCATGCGCCTGATCGGCGTCGACGAGCCCTACCTGCAATCCGGCCGCTCGTACTACACAGTCGAGAGCCACCTCAACTTCATCGCCCAGAGCCACGCCGGCGACGCCCTCTACGTCACGGTGCAACTGCTGTCGCACGATGCCAAGCGGCTGCACATCTTCACCGTCGTGCACCGCGGCGACGACGACACGTTGGTGGCCACCGCCGAGCACATGATGTTGCACGTCGACGCGAACGCCGGCAAGTCGTCTCCTGCGTCGCCTGAGATCCAGGCCGTGCTCGCGGACATCGCTGCGCACCACGACGCGCTGCCGCGCCCGACCAACGCCGGACGATCGATCGGTCAATCGCGAACCTGATCCGGTTCACCGCGATCGGGCAAGTGGGCGGGCGTCGAAGTCGGGGCCCAGCAACCTCGCCGCCTCGGCGAGCCACACCCGCTCCACTTGCACGAGGGTGACACCCTTGGCCTTCATCGCCAACAACGGCGCCATCCCGTCGAGCAGCGCGGCCAGCACGAACATCGTCTCCTCGGCGTCGCTCGGCACGAACTCACCGCGCTGTTGCCCGTCGCGGATCACCTTGCGCAGCATCGCCCGCCATCGCCGATCCATGCGGTCGCGCTCCGCGGCGGCCGCAGGATCGCGCAATGCCAACACGCACAGCTCCATCCACAGACCCCAGTCGTAGTGACGGAGCATCGCCTCGATCAGGATGCGGAGCCGCTGCGATGCGGTCGAGGCGCGATCGATGCGAACCGTGTATCGATCATGGAACTCCATTTCGCGCAACGCCAACGCTTCCGCCAGCAAGCCGTGTTTGCCGTCGAACCAATAGAGGATTGCCGCCGGGCTGGTGCCGGCGGATTTGGCGATGTCGACGACCCGAGCGTTGGCGTACCCACGCTCCGACAGCACCGACGCTGCGGCGCTGAGGATCTGCGCCTTGCGCACATGGTCGAGTCGAGGTCTGGGCATGTGAATCCTGAGTGTATATTCAGCTTATGGCTGTGGAGAGTGCCGACGTTGACCACGAGGGTCGCCTGTTGCACGCGCCGCCGCGCTGGCAACCCGGCGATGTCGTGCCCGCGCCGCTCGATTTCTACCGCGGCCGCGTGCTACCAGCGTGGGTCGATTACAACCACCACATGACCGAGGCCGCCTACCTGACGGCCGTCGGTTGGGCCAGTGACGCGCTGTTCTCCTACATCGGCGACGACGATGCGTACCGCGCCGCGGGGCACAGCTTCTACACAACCGAAACGCAGATCGCGTATCTGCGCGAGGCGGCCGAGGGTGCCCCGCTTCGCATCACCACGCGGGTCCTCGGAGTCGACCGCAAGCGCCTGCACATCTACCACGAGATGTTTCGCGACGACGATCAGAGACTGCTCGCCACCACGGAGCAGATGCTCGTGCACGTCGACATGAACGCAGCTCGAGGCGTGGCGATCCTTCCCGACGTGCGCACCGCGCTCGACGCGATCGCCGACGCCCACCGCACCCTTCCGCCGGCAGCGCGTGCCGGTCACTTTTCACTGCCATCGCCATCGCCAGATGGCCGATCGAACCCGGAGTAACACCTTGGATTTCGAACTCTCCGACGAGCAACAGATGATCGTCGATACCGTTCGCAACTTCACCGAACGCGAACTGTTCCCGCACGAAGAGCAGGTCGAGAAGTTGGACGAGGTGCCGCCCGACCTGGTGCGCCAGATCAAGCAACGCTCGATCGATGCCGGGTTGTATGCCGCCAACATGCCGGCGGAGCTCGGGGGTGGCGGCCTCGACAGCTTCGGCGTCACCCTGGTGGACCGCGAGTTCGGCGCAGCGTCGTACGCGCTGCACTACATCGTGGCGCGCCCCAGCAACATCCTTCGCGCGTGTACCGGCGACCAGATCGACGAGTACCTCATCCCCACGATCACCGGCGAGCGCGTCGACTGCATGGCGATGAGCGAGCCGGATGCCGGCAGTGATGTGCGCGGCATGAAGTGCAGCGCTGTGCGTGACGGCGACGACTACGTAATCAACGGCACCAAGCACTTCATCAGCCACGCCGACTTGGCCGACTACGTGATCCTGTTTGCGGCCAGTGGTGAAGAGCAGACCAGTCGCGGACCGAAGAAGTTGATCACCGGGTTCCTCGTCGACTTCGACACACCGGGGTGCGATGTGGTCGACGGCTACCGCTGCGTATCGAACCGCGGGTACCACAACCTGATCATCAACTTCGACGACTGCCGTGTGCCCGCGTCGAAGATCCTCGGCGAGGAGCATCGAGGGTTCGACGCGGCCAACCAGTGGCTCGGCTCGACCCGCTTGCAAGTCGCCGCGGTGTGCGTCGGCCGCGCCCGACGCGCCCTACGGATCGCCACCGAGTGGGCCGCCACCCGCGTGCAGTTCGGCCAGCAGATCGGCAAGTTCCAAGGTGTGTCGTTCAAGCTGGCCGACATGCAGTTGCGACTCGATGCTGCCGAACTGCTGACGCTGCGCGCCGCATGGAAAGACGCCCAGGGCACCGCAACCGACTCCGACATGGCCATCGCCAAGGTGTTCTCCAGCGAGATGTGCCAGTTCGTGACCGATGAAGCCATCCAGATCCTCGGCGGGATGGGCCTGATGGACGAGCTGCCATTGGAGCGGATGTGGCGAGACACGCGAGTCGACCGGATCTGGGACGGCACCTCGGAGATCCAACGGCACATCATCTCCCGCGCCATGCTGCGCCCGTTCGGGGCCTGAGCGTGACGGATCTGCGCCGTTTGCTGGCGCCACGGTCGATCGCGATCGTCGGTGGCGCGCCTGCTGAACGCGTGGTTCGCCAGTGCTTGAAGCTCGGCTTCGACGGCCCGATCTGGCCGGTTCACCCCAAGCGTGGCGATCTCGCCGGCGTGCCGTGCGTGCCGAGCCTCGACGCACTCCCGGAGGTTCCCGACGCTGTCTTCCTCGGCGTCAACCGGCACGCGACCGTCGAGGCGATGGCGATGCTGCGATCGATCGGCGCCGGTGGCGCGGTGTGCTACGGATCGGGATTCGCCGAGAGCGGCGACGCCGAACTGCAGCTCGATCTGCTCGATGCCGCCGGTGACATGCCGTTCTTCGGGCCGAACTGCTACGGCTACGTCAACACCTTCGACCGTGTCGCCCTGTGGCCCGACGAGCACGGCATGCACCGGTGGGAACAGGGCGCAGCGATCGTGTCGCAGAGCGGAAACGTGGCGGTCAACCTCACGTTCCAGCAGCGTGGTCTGCGGCTCGGCACGATCATCTCGGTCGGCAACCAGGCCAGCGTCGGCATGGAGGACTGCGTCGAGGCCCTCCTCGACGACCCGCGGATCACGGTGATCGGGCTGTTCCTCGAAGCCGTGCGCGACCCGCAGCACTTTGCGACCGTCGCCACCAGGGCTCACGCGCAAGGGGTCCCCATCGTGGCGCTGCAGACGGGGCGCTCGACCGCGGGTGCGGCAATCGCCACATCGCACACCGGATCGATGTCTGGGCGGGCTGCGGCATACGACGCACTGTTCGCCCGCTACGGCGTCGCCACCGTGACGACCCCGGCCGAGATGCTCGAGACGCTGAAGCTGCTCGACATCGGTGGGCGTCTCGGCGGCACCAGCATCGTGTCGATGAGTTGCTC
>JANMNE010000259.1:0-2121 GCA_031373785.1 Ilumatobacteraceae bacterium | reverse complement strand
CCGTTGCCTCCCAAGATCGGCGAGAACGCCCGACTGACGGCCAGGTTGCCGAGGTAGTTGACCTCGATCTCATGGCGGGCCCACTCGTCGTCGCCGGCACCGACGACCGGCGCGTTGTGATTGACGCCGGCATTGTTGACGAGCACCGTCACGTCGGTGCACTGCGCCGCGGCTGCATCGATCGATGCCTGATCGGTGACGTCGAGGTGGATGGGCACGACCCGCTCGTGGGCGAGGCCTACCTCGGCGCCGTCGACACGCGTCGCCGCGTAGACCTTCGCCGCGCCGGCATCGACGAATGCCTTGGTCGACGCTTGGCCGATCGCCCCGCCGGCGCCAGTGATCAACACGACCACTCCATTGAGATCCATCAGCCGACCGCCTTTCCTTCGCTGCTCGCCCACGCTTGCATCAACGTGTTCGAGGGCAGCGTCTCGTCGACCAGCTTCTTGGCCGTCTCGATGCCCGCAACCGGGAGCCCGGTCGGGTCGAGCACACCGATCTGCACCAGCACCGATGCTTGGTCCCAGTAGATGTGCTCGTGGTACAGCTTGTCGCCGCGAAAGTTGACGATGGCGACCAAGGGAACCTCGACGTACTTGCCGGTCGGTGCGATGCCGGGAAGCATCCAGTCGATCTCGCAGGTGTGCGTGAACGAGAACAGCATCTCGTCGACCAAGCTGGTGGAGCCGATCGTCCGCGAGATCGGGATCAGCTTGGTGTCCTCGGGATTGGCATCGACGAAGTGCCATTGATAGAACCGGCTGAGCTGCTGGGCGCCCACACCTCCCGTCATCGTCGGGATGTGGTTGACGTACGGCTCGGCGACCATCGTGCCCATCGTGTCGGGCACGTTGCGGGTGGCGAACTCGAAGTAGCAGTGATCGTCCCACAGCTTCGACAGGTTGAAGATCGGGCCGATCGTGCGGTGGAACAGCTCCATCGTTCGGCCGTAGGCCATCAGCGCCGACGGCTTGTCGTAGTGGTCGCCCTCCTCGCGGGCGAAGGCGTGATTCTGACCCTGGTACACGTGGAAGGTGGCATTGGGGTTGCCCTCGAACGCGGCCATCAGTGCGTCGCGAGATTCGGCCGGCGCATACTCATCGAGTTCGGCCATGTGGAACACGATCGGCACGGTGACCTTCTGCGCCTCATCGGCGTTCGCATCCATGCCCACGCCGTAGTACGAGACGGCGCAGTCGACAGTTGTTCGCGCCGCGGTGAGGTAGGCGAGCTTGCCCCCGAGGCAGTAACCGACGCAGCCGACCCCACCAACCTGATCGTCTCGACCTCTCATCGCGTCGATGGTCGCTGCGATGTCGTCGATGCCCTTGTCGACGTCGAACGTTTGGAACAGGCCGAACGCCTGCTGCCACTCTTCGGGGCTGTAACTGAGATCGATGCCCGGCTCGATGCGCCAGAACAGGTCGGGGGCCAGCACCACGTACCCCTCCTCGGCAAACCGGTCGGCCGTGCGGCGAACGTATTCGTTGACGCCGAAGATCTCCTGGATCACGACCATGCCGGGCCCTGACCCCTTCGCCGGCCTGGCGAGGTAGGCGCTGAACGTGCCGCTGCCGTCGTGTGCAGTGATCGAGACGTACTCCCCCATGGTTGCGTTCCCCTGTCGCTCGGTGTGGACGGCGTGACTGTAGTTCGCCCATCGATCGTGCGCCGCTCCGGTCGACGGGGGGTCTACGAGTCGTGAGGCCGCCGACGCCTAGCCTGGTGTGGTGCCAGACGAGCGACCCGAGGCCTGGACGTTCGGCCGGTGTGCTGTCGTTGGCAAGGGGCGAGTCGGCCACGCGCTGGTCAGAACGCTCCCGTGGTTGGAGGGACCGTACGGGCGCGGGTTCGATGGTGACGGATTCGACGTGGTGGTTCTCGCCGTGCCCGACGACGAGATCGCCCGGGCGACGAGCGCTATCCCGGTTGGCCCAGTGGTGGGCCACTGCGCCGGCTCCCTCGGCGTCTCCGTGCTCGCGCCGCACGAGGGCTTCGGCCTGCACCCGCTGATGACGGTCACCCGTGAGGGCGCCAACTTTGCCGGCGCCGGAGCCGCGGTGTCCGGCAGCACACCGCGAGCGCTTGCAATCGCCCGAACGCTTGCCGTCGCCTGCC
>JANMNE010000249.1:0-6518 GCA_031373785.1 Ilumatobacteraceae bacterium | reverse complement strand
ACAGCGGCGGTGTTCGAACGGTCGACGACCTCGGTCTGGAATGTTGCGTCGGTGACATCGATGGCCATGTCGGCACGATACCGGGATACCGTACGGGCAGCATGAACGACGTGCCGGGCATCCATGTTGAACGGGTCACAGGCTGGCTCGAGGCCAACGTCGCCGGGGCTCGCGGCCCGTTCGCCTTCGAGGTCATCGCCGGTGGGCATTCGAATCTCACGTATCGCGTCGTGGGTGCCGACGGCGCCGCCTACGTCTTGCGACGCCCCCCGTTGGGGCACCGCCTGGCAAGCGCTCACGACATGGGTCGCGAGCACCGCATCATCGCCGGATTGCAGGGATCGGCCGTGCCCGTGGCCCCCGCACTCGGCCTGTGCGACGACGACAGCATCAACGATGCACCGTTCTACGTGATGGGCTTCGTCGATGGGCATGTGGTGCGCGATCGCGTCACCGCCGAAGCCGCGTTGAGCCCGGCGGCGCGGCGGCACGCCGGCGAATCACTCGTCGACACCATGGCCGCGATCCACGCGGTCGATCTCGGGGCATGTGGTCTGGCCGACCTGAGCAAGCACGAGGGGTACATCGCCCGCCAACTCAAGCGTTGGTACGGCCAGTGGAACGACCAGAAGACACGTGACGTGCCGGCCATCGATCATGCCTTCGAGGCACTGTCACAACGGATTCCCGAGCAGGGCCCGGCCACACTGGTGCACGGCGACTATCGGCTCGACAACTGCATCGTCGGCGACGACGGGGCGATCCGCGCCGTGCTCGATTGGGAGATCTGCACGCTCGGCGACCCGATGGCCGACGTCGGGCTGCTGCAGGTGTACTGGACGGGCCCAGGCGACGAGGCGTCGGCATGGGCCGGGACGGCAACCACCGCCGACGGCTTCTTGGATCGGCACGAACTGATCACTCACTACGCGTCGGTCAGTGGCCGCGACATGTCGCAACTGCCGTTCTACGTCTCGTTCGCCTATTGGAAGCTGGCATGCATCTTGCAGGGCGTCTACTACCGCTACCTGGGCGGAGCACTGGGGGCACGCGAGCCCACCGAGCTGGAGCCGTTCGTGGTGCAGATCGACGGCGCCGCGGCGCGGGCAGCCGAGTGCCTGGAGGCACTGTCATGACCGACCCGTACGTGCTGCACGAGCCGTTGCCGACGCTCGACCAACCGGTCATGGTCGTGATGCTCACCGGTTGGATCGATGCCAGCAGCGCGGCAGCAGCTGCGATGGCCACCGTCCAGGAAGAGTGGTCGGTGCGACATCTGGCCACGTTCGACGGTGACACCTTCATCGACTACCGCGCCCGACGACCCACGATGGAGCTGCGCGAGGGCGTGAACGTGCGGTTGCTGTGGTCCGACATCGAGCTCCATGTCGGCCGCGACTCCGATGGCCACGACGTGCTGACCCTCAGTGGGCCCGAGCCCGATTCGCAGTGGCGAAGGTTTGCCGACTCGGTCTCGGCGTTGGCGGTCGAACTGGGCGTTCGCCAGATGATCGCGCTCGGCGCGTACCCGTTCGCCACGCCCCACACCCGCGATCCCCGGCTGTCGAGCAGTTCGCCTTCGGCCGATGTGGTCAACAGCGTCGCCTATCTCAAGAACTCCGTCGATGTCCCGGCGGGCATGGGTGCCGTGCTCGAGCACGCCTTCACCGACAAGGGCATACCGTCGTTGGGCATCTGGGCACAGGTGCCGCACTACGTCAGCGCGATGAGCTACCCGGCCGCAAGCCTGGCGTTGCTCAACGGTCTGCGCGATGTCGCCGGTCTGGTGGTCGACGCGGCGGCGATCCGCCAGGAGACCATCATCCAGCGCCAGCGCCTCGACCAGCTGGTGGCCAGCAACGACGAGCACCGTGCCATGGTCGGCCAGCTCGAAGAGCTCTACGACCAGGCTCAGCACCAGACCGATCTGTTGGGCACCGGCGGCATTCCCACCGGCGACGAACTGGCCGCCGAGTTCGAGCAGTTCCTGCGCGACCAGGACACCTGACCACTCACACCTGCGGGAGTACGGTCGGCGCCATGAAAGTCGACGGAGGAGTCAGCAACGAGCTCGGCAAGGCGGCAGCGAGCGCCAAGGAGACCGAGGCCGCCGGGTACGACGGGGCGTGGTCGGTTGAAACGGCGCACGACCCATTCATGCCCTTGGTGCTCGCGGCCGAGCACACCGAACACCTCGAGCTCGGCACCTCGATCGCCGTCGCCTTCGCCCGCAACCCGATGACGCTCGCACACATCGGATGGGACCTCCAGTCATTCGCCAAGGGGCGCTTCATCCTCGGGCTCGGCAGCCAGATCAAGCCGCACGTCACCAAGCGGTTCAGCATGGAGTGGAGCCATCCGGCGCCACGCATGCGCGAGATGATCCTCGCCATCCGAGCGATCTGGGACACGTGGCAGAACGGCACACCGTTGGCGTTTCGCGGCGAGTTCTACACGCACACGTTGATGACGCCTTTCTTCACCCCCGATCGAGCCGATCTCGGCGACTTCGGTGTGCCGAGGATCTTCCTTGCCGGTGTGGGAGAGCTGATGACCGAGGTCGCCGGCGAGGTGTGCGACGGCTTCATCTGTCATGGGTTCACCACCGAGCGGTACCTTCGCGAGGTCACGCTGCCGGCTCTCGTTCGGGGGCGCGCCAAGGCAGGCAAGACGATGGAGGGATTCGAGATCGTCGGGCCCTCGTTCGTCGTCACCGGCAACAACGAGGCCGAGACGGCGGCGGCCGAAGCCGGTACCCGCCAGCAGATCGCGTTCTACGGTTCGACCCCCGCGTACAAGGGTGTCCTCGAGCTGCACGGGTGGGATGGCTTGCACGAGGAACTCAACGCGCTCTCCAAGAAGGGTGGCTGGGTCGAGATGGGCGACCTCATCACCGACGACATCCTCAACACGTTCGCCGTCGTCGGCGAGCCCGAACAGATCGCACCCGAACTGCTGCGTCGCTACGGCGATGTCATCCAGCGGATCAGTTTCTACGCTCCCTACAAGAGCGACCCGGATCGCTGGCGAGGCGTGCTCGCCGCCCTCCAATCGGCATAGCCCAAGTGGAGTGTTTCAGGCCCGCCTGGGTGCCGCGAGAAACTCCACTCGTGTTAGACGAGGTCGAGGGATTCTTCGAGGTACAACTCGCGGCACTTGGCGCGCTGCAGCTTGCCCGACGAGGTCTTCGGCAACGTGCCGGGCTTGACCAGCATCACGTCGCGGGGCGGCAACCCGCAGACCTCGAGCGTGCGATGGTGCACGGCCTCGCGCACGTGCGGCGGATCGTCGGTGCGCACTTCGGCGACCACGACGACGCTCTCCTTTCCCTTGTACCCCTCGACCCCGAAAGCGATCACGTTGCCCGCCCGCACACCGTCGAGCGTGGCGCAGGCCCGCTCGATGTCCTCGGGGAACACGTTGCGACCTCCGACGATGATGACGTCCTTGATGCGGCCGCACAGCACCAGTTCACCCTCGATCGTGTACGCCAGGTCGCCGGTGCACAGCCATCCGTCATGGAACAGCGCCGCTGTCGCATCGGGTCGCTTGTAGTACCCGGGGGTGACCGACGTGCCGCGCAGCAGCAACTCGCCGACGTGACGCTCGGGAAGTTCGGCGCGTGAGAGCGGATCGACGACCTTCATCTCGAGCCCCGGCACTGCCTTGCCGAGTCGGGGTATGCGTCGCACGTCGAGCTCTTCCTCGGCGTCGGCGAGATCCAGCGGCTTGGCGATACGGTCGCGTTCGAGCACCACCCGGTCGACCGAGTCGCACACCATCCCCCGGTGACGTGGCGGGAACACACCACCGATAGCCAGCTCGGCCATGCCGAATGCGGGAAACACGCTGCCGGGCTCGAACCCGAACCGAGCGGCCGCCTCGACGAAGGCCTCGACGGCCTTCGGGTCGACAGGCTCGGCCCCGCTGAGCGCCAACGTGAGCTGCGACAGATCGAGGTCGTGCATGCGACCGAGCGCTCGCGTGGCCAGGACCCACGAGAAGTTCGGCCCGGCGGTGGCCGTGCCACCCCAGTCGCTGATCCATTGCATCCAGTTGCCCGGCTTGGCCAGAAAGTCCTGCGGCGCAGCTTGAACCAGTTGGCAGCCGTTGGTCATCGGGATCGACAGGAACCCCACCAGACCCATGTCGTGGTACAGCGGCAGCCACGACACCATCACCTCGGCCTCGTCGAGCTCGGCTGCCGAGCACGAGGCGTCGATGTTGGCGGCCAGCACTCGGTCGGGGATCATCACGCCCTTGGGCTCGCTGGTCGAGCCGCTGGTGTACTGCAGGATCACGAGCCGTTCGGGATCGTGCGGCGGGATCTCCAGCTGATCTCCCGACGGCGCGGTCGACGAGCCGGGCAGCACGCTGGCCATCAATTCGATCGGTGGGTCGCCGACGGTGCGCTCGTAGAAGGCGGCGAGCAACTCGTCGACCAGGACCAACTTGGCATCGCCATGGCGGATGCGACCCCTGGTCGAGTCGATGAAGGCATCGAGCGAACCCATCCGCATCGGCAACGGCAGCACCATGCTGGCGATGCCCGCCAGCCAGCAGCCTTGGATGATCGTGATCAGCTGCCGAGAGGTGGGACCGAGGATCGCCACGTGGTCGCCGGGGACCAATCCGCGCGCCTGCAATGCAGCGCCGACGACTCGCGCCTCGTCGTGGATCTCCCGCCATGGGACGAATGAATCGCCTCCGGTGGGAGCCACCGATGGCCCGACGAACCGCACGCCGGTTGGTCGATCAGCAGCGGCGACGATGCGGTCGACGATGCCGACATACGGCGACCCGGTACGCGAAGACATGATTTACCACCGTAGTAGCGACGCGACGCATCGTAGAATCTTTGGACTATGACATCGGCCCCCACCACTCCCGACGATGCCCCGAAGTTTCGGTACACCGGCGCCCTGGCGCAAGAGATCGAACTTCGCTGGCAGGATCGGTGGGAGGCCGACGGCACGTTCGAGGCGCCGAACCCGGCCGGGCCACTGGCGGATCCCGCACGGATCGCCGGGCGCCCGAAGCTCTTCGTGCTCGACATGTTCCCCTACCCATCCGGCACGGGCCTGCACGTCGGGCATCCCCTGGGGTTCATCGGCACCGACATCTACAGCCGCTACAAGCGGATGACCGGCTTCAACGTGATGTACACGATGGGCTTCGACGCTTTCGGCCTCCCCGCCGAACAGCATGCCGTCGAGACCGGTCAGCACCCGGCCATCACCACTGCCGCGAACGTGACCAACTATCGCCGCCAGTTGCGGCGACTCGGGCTCAGCCACGACGCACGCCGCAGCATCAGCACCACCGACCCCGGCTACTACCGCTGGACCCAGTGGATCTTCCTGCAGATCTTCAACTCGTGGTACGACACCGAAGCCGGCAAGGCACGACCGATCAGCGAGTTGATCGCCCAGTACGAATCCGGCGATCGCGCCACTGAGGACGGTCGCTCGTGGCGGGACCTGTCGCCCGCCGAACGCAACGTGATCGTCGAGGGGCACCGCCTGGCGTACGTCAGCGACGCACCGGTCAACTGGTGCCCAGGCCTCGGCACGGTCGTGGCCAACGAGGAGGTCACCGCCGACGGTCGCAGCGACCGCGGCAACTTCCCCGTGTTCAAGCGCAACATGCGCCAGTGGATGATGCGGATCACCTCGTACGCGGACCGCCTGATCGCCGATCTCGACCTGCTGGAGTGGACCGACGCGATCAAGGCGATGCAGCGCAACTGGATCGGCCGCAGCGAAGGTGCGTCGGTGCACTTCGCGTCGCCGGCCGGGCCGATCACGGTCTTCACGACCCGCCCCGACACGCTGTTCGGCGCAACGTTCATGGTGCTGGCACCCGAGCATCCGCTGGTCGACCGGCTGACCACGCCCGAGCGTCGCGAGGTCGTTGCCCAGTACCGCCATCAGGCGGCGTCGAAGAAAGATATCGACCGACAAGACGACACCCGCGAGAAGACCGGCGTCGCCACCGGTTCCTACGCGATCAACCCGCTGACCGGCGAGTCGATCCCGATCTGGATCGCCGACTACGTCTTGATGGGTTACGGCACCGGGGCCATCATGGCCGTGCCGTGCGGCGACCAGCGCGACTTCGAGTTCGCCCGCCTGTATGGCCTGCCGATCCCAGCGATCCAGCAGCCGCCCGAGCGCAGCCTCGATACCGCCACGTGGGACGGCGCGTTCACCGGTGATGCACCGTACGTCAACAGCTCCAACGATTCGCTCGATCTCAATGGCATCGACAGTGTCGCCACGGCCAAGCAACTGACCAACCAGTGGCTCGCAGAACACGGCCACGGCGAAGCTGCAATCACGTACAAGTTGCGCGACTGGCTGTTCAGCCGGCAGCGATACTGGGGGGAACCGTTCCCGATCGTGTACGACACCGACGGCAATCCGCACGGTCTTCCCGACGGCGAGCTGCCGCTGGTACTACCGGAGACCGACAGCTTCTCGCCGCGCACCTTCGACCCCAACGACGAATTCTCGAAC
>JANMNE010000230.1:0-7304 GCA_031373785.1 Ilumatobacteraceae bacterium | reverse complement strand
CCCCCCCCCACCCGCGGGGCCCCCCCCCCCTTGGGGGGGGGGGGGCCCGTTGCACGGGGTCGGGGGGGGGGGGGGGGCGGCCCCCCCCCCCCCCCCCCACGACCTCGTCGACCCGGCCATGAACGGGACCGAGGTGGAGGTGCTCGTGATCACCACACCGACGTGCCACCACTGCCGCGCGATGCAACCACAGCTCGACCACCTCAGCGAGACCTATGCCTCCTCGATGCGGATCGAACGAATCGACGCCACCATCGACCCGGACCGTGTCGACGAGCTGGGCGTGAAGGCCGCACCGACGGTGATCATGCGCGTCGCTGGTGTCGAGCGCGCCCGCTTGGTCGGTCGCGTCTCAGATGGCGATCTGGAGCTGTTCTTCGCCCAGACCGGCAACCGTCGCCCGGCTCCGGTCGATGGCATCACGCGGGCGGCAGCTGGCATCGCGCTGATCGGTGTTGGCTGGTTGCTCCACACGACCGTGCTCAGTGTCGTGGGCGCCGCGCTGATCGTCTGGGCGGCTGTCACCATGTGGAGATGGTCGCGATGACGCCCGACGATCTCGTCACCGAGATCCCCTCGCTGTACCGGTTCGCCCGCGCCCTGGTCCGCGACGAGCACCTCGCCGCCGACCTCACCCAAGACACACTGATGCGGGCCATGGAGCGCTCCCACCAGTACCGCAACGACGCTCCACTGGGTGCCTGGCTCAAACGGATCCTCCGCAACATTGCCACCGACCGCGCCCGTCGCTCCGAACGAGAAGTGATCGTCGACGACATCGAAACCTCCTGGCACGACGACGAATACACCGTCGACCCGGCCACCGTCGTGGATCGAGCCGCCACCCGCGACGAACTCGAAGACGCCCTGGCAAGACTGCCGTTCGTGTACCGCAGCACCGTGCTGCTCCACGACATCGAGGACTGGACCGTCCAAGAAATCGCCGACCTCGACGAGATCGGACTCCCAGCAGCCAAACAACGACTACGACGAGGACGCATGGCACTCGTCTCCGCACTCGCCACCGGCGCCGAACGCCGCCACGCCCTCAAAGGAGTTCCCATGCGCTGCTGGGACGCCCGACAACACGTGTCCGACTACCTCGACGGAACACTCGGCGCCGACACCGCCAAAATGGTCGAAGCGCACCTCGAACGGTGCCCCACCTGCCCACCGCTCTACGCAGCACTCGTCGGAGTCCACGACGCCGTCGGCGCCCTCAGGGACACCGACTCGGTCGTACCACCGACCATCGCCGAACGACTCACCCGCATCATCACAACGACCCTCGAATTCCAGGAGCCCGACCAACCTCGGTGATTCGTCGCTGCCCGTCCGCTCTCATGGTCTCCTGGCGGACGCTCTTGCTAACCGGATGATCGGAGGCTGTGGACGATGTCGTCGGCTTGTGCCGCAAGGGTCGCCGGGATCGACAACGTCGCCCAGGCCCCACTGAGATCGTCGGCCTTCCAGCCAACGCTCACGTCCCCGCTCGCCTTGGTGACGAAAGAACCGACTCGCGACTGAACTCCGATCGGCCGCGGCACGCCCCGAGCAAGAAGGTTCGCCAACTCTGCACCCGAACTGTCCTCGATCACCAGCAAGACTATCTGCTGGCCGGCGTAACTCCAGGTACGGGTGTGCGTACGACGTGTGCCGGCTCGCTCGTGACCGACGAGCTGTATGCCGGGATCATGGAGCTCGTAGGAGGCTTGGGCAGGCGTGGTGATGTCGAGTGCCCATTGCACGAACTGGTCGCGTCGAGCCTCCGAGCTCTCCGGCGGAGCCGCGCCGTACCAATATGCGTCCATCAACCAAACGCTCTGATCGGGACGTTCCCACCACAGAACCGACGTGACCGCGCCCGTCGGTGCCGGCGACTCGCCGTACCACGCCGTGCCACGGGCAACCGGGAACGTCGTGATTTGTGCCGTCGGTTCGCGGAGCCCCTTCGGACCCCCAGGCTCGCGTGGGATGACTGTCAGCGAGAGGTAGGTGCCTCCGTCGTCAACCCAGAGCGCGGCGTCCGCGCCTCCGGCAATCCCGGTCTCATCGTTCGTCAACCGAGCCGTATCCAAGGCGAGATCGTAGGTCGGCACCTCTGGTTTGGGAATCGTGTCAGGTGGTTGGTAGAACGCGATGCGAATCTTCGATGTGTCGGCGTCCGTGGCGAATGCGTAGCGATCGTCCGCCCACGTTCCGAATGGAATTGCACTCAGCTTGGCGTCGGTCTGGCTCCACGTGTCGGAGATGGGTTCGTACTCGACGACAACGCCTTTGACCACGCCGAGGATCGTGGTGCCGGTCCACACGAAGCCGAGGCCGGGATGCGATGGTCCGGGCGCCAACATCTGCCACGTATCGGTGGCCGGATGGTACGCGGCTGATTCGGTGAGTGCGTCGGTGTTGGCACCGCCGAGGAACACGACGTCGCTACCGGTCCACACACCCGTCGGCTGCGCGTTGTGCAGCGGCGAGGGCGCTGTGGCACGCCACCTGTCGATGACCGGGTTGTACGCCGCGCCGTCACCGTTGCTCCACACGATCATCTCCGTCTCGGTCCACGTAGCGCTACCGATCGGTCGTGATGCGATCGGGGCATCGGGCAGCAGCCGCCACTGATCGGTCTTCGGGTCGAAGGCGGCGCCCTTGGAGCCTGCCGGTCCGCCCCAGACGAGCATCTCCGTGCCAGTCCACACGGCGGCCGAACCGTCAGCCGAGATCTCCGTCGGCGCGTCGGCCATCGTGGTCCACTCACCGGAGGATGGGTCGAAGAGTGCCCCGTCGTGGAGCCCTCGACCGTCGTCGCCAATTCCTCCCCAGATCACGACGCGCGACCCGGTCCACACTGCTTTGGCCGAGCGTCGCCCTGCGATCGGGGAATTGTCGACGATCTTCCAGGAGTCAGTCACCGCGTCGTAGACGGCTCCATCGGCGGCGGCAGGCTGGAGGTGCAACGCCTTGTCGTACGACGCTCCGCCCCACAGCACGAGACCGGATCCGTCCCATACCAACACGCCGCCAGTTCGCAGGCCGAGCGGCCCTTCGCTGCTCAGTGCCCAGCCGGGTGCGATCTCGACCGCTTCATGCGTGGACGGCGTCGGTCGGCGGAACTGGACGATCACGATCGTGCCAGCGATGGCTGACAAGAGCGCTGCGGCTACTGCTACCACGACAAGCAGATGTCGACGACGACGTGCCGCGGGCTCGTCCATCACGGCAACGAAGCCGTCGTCCTCTGACGGCTCGAGCCCGACATCGACGCCTTCCGCGGCGTGGTGCAACGCCAACTTCAGCGTTGCGCCCAACGTTTCCTCGAGTTGCTCCAGATCGTCGATCACGAGAGATGTCCCTTCAAGTTGATGAGGGCGCGTCGCAGGTCGGAACGAACCGTGCTCGCCGGTCTGCCGATGACCGCTGCGATGTCGACGAGCGTGAGATCCGCGTAGTACCGCAGCACGACGACGGTGCGCTGCGTCGTCGGAAGTGATTGAACGACGTCCCACACGCCGTCGAGCTCAGGCTCACCACCGTCATCTCGAGCCACAGGCAGCGGATGCCGAGCCTGTCGGAACGCCTTGCGATGCGAATCGTTGGCGCGATTCACCACCGCTCGACGCAAGTACGCGTGCGGATCATCGATCGCGTCCCACCGGCGGCTCGCCGACGCGAACGCTGCCTGAACGATGTCGCGGGCTTCCTCGCGATCGCCGACGAGCAGATAGGCGAGCCGGACGAACGGACCCGACAGCGATCGGTAGACCTCCTCGATCTGGGCTGATCCGCTCGACACCTCGCTCACACCGCTCCAGTCGTTCGGCCAACGAAAAGCGTTGCACCTCTCCGCACCGTCGTCCACCGCGCCGTGACGGCCCACATCGGGCCCGACTACGTAGTGCGTTAGCGTCGTCGAATGGGATGGATGCAAGACAAGGCAGCGCAGGCCGACCAGATGTACCGGGCGCTCCTGGCGCCGCTCCTGCTCCCGAACGAGGAGTTGCTCGGTGTCTGCCAGGCAACGCAACGCACATCGTTCTCGAACAAGATCTACGTGATCGGCGTGATGCCCGATCGATTCGTCCTCGTGCAGGTCGACCGGAAGATTCAGCCGAAGGAAGAGCCGATCTCGGTGCGTCGCGAGGACATCACCAAGTCGTCTGTCGATGGATTCGGCGGTGGACTTGCCCAATTCCTGACCGCGGAGCTGGGTGACATCCGGTTCGACACAGCGGCCGGCAGCTACAAGTTGATGATTCTCGGTGGCGGAATGGATCAAGCGCTGACCGGCGAGGGCCAGCGCGATGGCAAGACCCATTTTCTCGAGTTCCTCGCCTCGGCGCGCGGTATTCACTGACGGCCGCGCTGAACGACGCCTAGTGCCTCGACTGCCGACCTTTGCTCGGTATTCTTCCGGCACCTCGGTGATGTGCCGGCCGGGCCCAGAACCCGGCGCTGTGCGACGTTCTCGATGGGCCTACAGATCTGGGCGCCAAAGGATTTCGATTGCCTGGGGCGAGGAGCGAGCTTGGCGCCCAGATCGCCGGCTCTGTGCGCTGTTCTCGGCATATCGGAGGACTTTCTGCGGCCGTGACTGTCGGCGTTATGCGCCAGGTCCTTCAACGTCGAAGTATCGCTCCTACGGCGCGCGCCCAGTCTCAGTCGTCGCTCGCTGAGCACTCGTCGCGATTCAGGCGTGGATAGGGGTTTCCTCGAGCGCAGCCCGTGCTTCCTGGAGCAGGGTTCGCTGTGCGCGTTGGTAGATCGCTTCGGCCTCGGCCGCTGTGTTGCCTACAGCGGTGAGCCCTACGCGACCGTGCTCGGTCAGGCAGCTGATCATGTGGAACACGACGCCTACCTGTCGGGCGTGGTCGAAGTGCAGGCGATGCCGGGCAACGATGTCGAAGAGGTCATCGATGGTCAAGGCTCGCATGTTGTCGGACTGCAAATGGTCCGTGGCAACGAGATGCTTCTCGCGACCTCCGGCGGTCAAGAAGAGTCCGCTCGGCGCGTCGTAGCGCCCGTCGGTGAGGAACTGGAGCGTGAGGAACGGATGCGTCGTGCCACCCTTGCGAAGGTTGAGCTCGATGGCGAACGAGGTCCACACCCCGTCGATGTCACGGACCGAGACGAAGTCGACCGCAAAGCGGCCGACGACACCTTCACGAGCCAGGTGTTCACCGATCACTCGTGCCTCGGCGCTGATCGCCGGCGCATATGCAACGTCAGCGGGGAATCGGCAACCCAGATAGCTCTGTCCGCTCGGCCCGCCGAGGATCTGGTCGTGGGTCGACAACAGCTCGACTTGCCCTGTCGGCGTCACCCGCAGCTGCACGCTTGGGCTGCGAAGCTCGAGGCCAGTGATGCGTTGCTCGACGATGCCTCCGCGCTCGGAGAGCTTGTCGAGGTATGCCTCGAGTGGGGTGTCTCGGTGCTCGAACTGCATGTGGTGCAAGCGTGCGACAATCTCGCTTCGCTCGTGCGGACCGCCGGTCTCGGGGAGATCGCGCAGGTCCACCAGCGCGTTGCCCTGACCAGAGACGCCTTCGTTGAGCTTGACGATGACCTCGGCCATCGGGCACTGCCGTCTCATCGAGATCACTGCATCGGCGAGTTCGTCGAGGTTGCGCAGATCCTCGCACCCCAGAGGGTGGCGAACACCCGTATCGGCGAATAGCCGCCGACACCCGGTCTTGGTGCCGAGATGTACCAATCGTGGGTCGGCGCCGTACATCGGGATTCCCAGCACCACGGCGATGTCACGTTCGAGTTCTGTGGTGTTGTACGGAATGAGGTGAGACCGCGACGTATCAGGGATGAGCGCCGCGATCCGGCGGAGGAGTCGGGGCCGTTCGAGCAGTTTCTGGCTCAGCGGGCGAGCGGTCCCGTCGCCGACCGACACGAGCGTCAGCCGGGCCCGAGCTTGGCTGGGGATCACGTCGGGGAGCAACGCCAAGTAGTACTCGACGATCGCCGGCGCGATCGGTCTCGACGTCACGTAGATCAGGCGTAGGCGAGGTTCGCTCAGCAGCAGGAGCAGAAAGAGAAACCGCTCCTCGAATGCCTGTGTCAAGCTGCCACTGCCGTCGCCGAGACGATCAAGTGTCACGGACGGGATGACCACTACCGATTCGTTCTCGGCGTTCAGACCCATCGCACCCCACACGTTCGGCATGTTCTGCTGGAGGTGATCGAAGATCTCATAACGTTGCCGATCACTCAGTTCGGACAGGTTGACATGGCCGGTCTGGGTCGTCGTTGCACCGACGGTCGCACTGTGGTCGACCTCGACGACCATCTCGCTCATTTCGGTGCTCTGGTCGTGTTGACGATGAGCACGTCGCATGGGGCGCGTTTGGCGACGTCGCCCGCAATCGAGCCGAGCACACGAGCGACTCCCTGGCCTCGCCTGTTGCCGACGGCGATCATCGATGCGTTGAGCCGGACCGCTTCGTCGCAGAGTGCCTTCGCGGGCTTGCCGATGATGACCGTACGCGTGACCGGGGTGGAGGAATGAATCGCGCCGGCCAGCGCTCGTAGCGTCTCGTCGGCCATGCCGACGGAGTCGAGCTGCCAGTGCTGCGAGCGGGAACGGAGTGCCCCGATGGATTGGCGAGATGGCACGGCCATCACGATGTGCAATGGCTTGCCGGCGTTGGCGGCAAGCGCGGCGGCTCGCTCGGCGGTGGTTTTGGCTGTCGCGCTGTCGTCGACGCCGACGATGATCTCGTTCATCTTTGATGCTCCTGTCGTTGGGATCCACCACCCCGTCGGGCGGTTCTCGGTGGGGAGATCGTTGGCGCGGGCGGTCACGAAATGGTCACCTGCATCAAGGGGTATGGTGACGACGTGTGACATTCGACAGCACGGTGTTCGATTCGAGCGCTGGAGGTGGAGATGCAGGTGCGCGTCCTCGGCTCTGTCGAGGTCTGGGATGGTGGTGAGCGGGTCGATTCGCTGACTCCTCAGGCGCGTCGTTTGCTGGCGGTTTTGGCGGCGACGCCGAGCCGAACGGTCTCGACGAGTCGTATCGCCGAGTACGTCGCAGGCGGCAGGCTCGACGGGTCGACGGTTCGCACCGCGGTGGGGAGGTTGCGCAAGGTGCTCGGTAGTTGTGTGGCTACCGATCAGGACGGATATCGGTTGGTCCTCGGAGCCGACGATCGGCTCGATTCGGTCCGGTTCGAGCAGCTCACCGACGCCGCACGAACGATGGGGCTGCAGGACCGTCGTGACGCGTTGAGTCGCGCTCTCGACTTGTGGCGGGGTGAGGCGTTTGCCGAGTTCGCCGATGAGCCGTGGGCGCA
>JANMNE010000223.1:0-17181 GCA_031373785.1 Ilumatobacteraceae bacterium | reverse complement strand
GGCTGCCGTGTGCGAACCGAGGGTCTCGACAACGTCCCCATTGATGGCCCGGTGATCCTGGCAGCGAACCACATGTCATTCTTCGACTCGGTGGTGTTGACCCTGTCAGTGCCACGACGCACACGGTTCGTTGGCAAAGCGGAGTATCTCGATAGTTGGAAGACACGATTTGCGTTTCCGGCGCTCGGGATGATTCCGATCAGGCGCTCCGCCGGCCGCCAAGCGCTGGCCGCGTTGGACACTGCGGCGGCGGCGCTGGAACGCGGCGACATGCTCGGCATCTATCCCGAAGGGACGCGCTCGCGCGATGGCCTGCTGCATCGCGGTCGCACCGGCGTTGCTCAACTGGCGTTGATGACGAACGCGATGGTTGTTCCTATTGGCCTGGTCGGCACTGAGCGGGTCCAACCAATCGGCGCCAAGGTGCCACGACCGTTTCATTCGGTGGTGGCACGATTCGGAAAGCCGATCGACCCGTCGTCGTATGTGGGGACCCAGCGGCGTAAGCGTCGACAGATTCGAGATGATCTGATGGACGCCATTCGCTGTCTGTCAGGCCAGAACGGGTCATCCGATTTCGCATGACCCGTCACGACACCGGCAAACCTGGGTCGCCAGTGACGGCGCAGTTCACGAGTCGGCGAGCGGAGCAATGAGGTCAAGGTCCGTCGGTTGAAACTGAACATCCAAGACGAGCCCCACCACAGCATTCTCCAGCGGATGGAGCATGGACGCTCGCTCCATCCATCGAGGATGACCCACCGCTCGAACTCGCGCGCCCGATCGGATCCTTGCGTTTGCGGTCGGTGTGGGTCGTGGGGGCTGGCGGGATCCTCAGCAAGCGGCGCTCAGTTCCACCACGTGGTGATTTCGTCGTAGACCTCCGAGCGATGGGCGAGGGCGATGTGATTGATCTTCGGGCATAGGCGAACCGTGGCGTTCGGGAAGAGGGCGGGCTCGTCGTTGCCGAGTCGGCCTTGGGCGCTCGGTGCCGTCACGAAGGCGTCGCCAAGTAGGCGATTGATCGGATGGGGACCATTGTCGTCGTGTTCGTCAGCGAGTGAGCCGGCGATGATGAGGTAGTCGGCGTGGCGAGGGACGCGCACCCGATGACGCTCGTGGCGCACGGTGGCAGCGGGGTCGCGCTCGACCCAATCCTCGTCGAGCACCGCACCCCAGCGGAGGTCCTTGATCCCCTCACTGCGCCGGTCGATCCCGGCGCCGATCAGCCGGGTCACCGGGAGCGGTACCGACCACAACGCTGCGCTCGTGAGGTTGGCGATCACCTCGAGGTTGGCGCCGTTGTTCGGCACTCCGAGCAGTACCATTCGCTTCACCTTGGCGGGCCACGGTCCGCGGTGTCGCAACCGGTCCGACATGGTCGCGCTGCTCCTGCCGTAGTGGCAGGCGCTGCGGATCACGAGGCCGCCCATGCTGTGACCGATGAGATCGATCTCGCGCACACGCACGGGCCAAGCGCTTACGAGTCGCTGGAGTTTTGCCGCGAGTTCACGACCGTTGGTAGAGATGTGCCGCCCGGTGTTGTAGCGGACGTACACCGGGGTGACGTCGCGCTCGCCTGCCAACAACTCGCCATAGGTTGACTGCTGGCGACCGGCGAACCGCCACACCGATTCCGACGACATGAGCCCGTGTACGAGTACACACAGTCGGGCTCCGGCGTTCGGGAGCGCGCGCCCGAGCCCGTCATGATCGAGTGGAAGCTCGTCGCCGGATGCGGTGCGAAACGTCAGCGGGATGGCGAGCGACGATTCCTTGTCGACCAACGCGTCGCCGAACACGCCGTTGAGCACGGCCCGAGCGTCGACGCCCCGACCAGGGAGTGACGTCAACAGCTGGATCACCCGCTCGATCGTGGCCGGCATCGGCACCGGCTCAAGCGACGCGATACCGTCGCTCGCCGCTACCACGCCGCGATCATACTCGCCGCCGGCCGAGTCCGAGACCTTCGTGCGCCCGACCCCAGGCTGTGACACCGACGGTTCCCCTGGCGGTGACGACACTCGCACCATCACGACTGAAGGCAGCCGTGAACACGTCGCCATTCTCGCCGGCCAGGAGCTGGAGCCGGCACCGCGATTAGACGCTCCACTTCGTACCCGAGTCGGGTGCCCCAGTAACCCGACCAGTCCTACGGCCAGGGGCGCCACCAAACGCCGGGTAAGGGCGCGCCGGATGCGCCGATCGGCGCCACTTCGCTCGACCATTGAGTGGTGTAGTTCTGTGCTGGGTTCTGTGTCCCTGACAGCAGTTGGGTGCCGCCGCGCTGTGAGCAAACCGCAGCTCGTTCCCGACGGGTGCGCTCGCAGACTCGAGCCGGGGAATGTTGCGTGTGCCTCTGCAATACGTCACGAGCGGTCTTCAAAGGCCGAGACCATGAGCGTGATGTTCGCTGCAGCGGTTTGCAGGGCGTAGGCGGCCATGTAGCTCGGCACGACTCGCGTCTGAACGCCCATGCCGTGTCCGCCCATCTTGTTGCGTGTCGTCGGCGTACCAGATTCGAGTAGCTGGGCGAGACCGTGGAACTGCGTCTGGAACGACGGCGATACCAGGCCGTTCGTCAGCACGATTTTGATTAGCGTCTTCGCCTGGTCCGCTTCGTTGTACTTCCAACCCTTCTCGTGGCAGATGATCTTCATCGTCGTCTCGAAGGACTTGAGCGCTTCGTTGATCGACTCTTCGTAACGACCATGCCGATAGTGTTCGTGCGCGTCGAGGAACTCGGTTTGCGCGTTCCGGAAGGTCTTGTTGTTGATGATCGTCAACGCCGGCTTGATGACCTCGGCGTGCTGATACGTGGAGTCGAGGCGCACAATCTGTCGATGTGCGTATTCGTAGCCGAGTCCATGTTCAAGAAAGCGGTGGTTCAGCTCCTCGATCGCGTCATCTGGAGTCTGAGTCGCATGCCCGCGTTGTTCGAACTCCCAGTAGTTCTCGCGTAGATGCTGATCGATGACCTGAAACGAGAGCTGAATGAGGTCGAGTTGTTGTTTGATCGGCCGCTGCTGGTTGAGCAAGAAGTCGCCAGCCTGACCGAACGGGTTGTCCGACTTCGAGATTCGAACCATCCCCAGCTCACGAGCCAGCGTGGAGGCGACGTACTGCCAGGCTGAGAAGCTCAAGGGAGGGTGGAAACCATAGGGGTCGTGGTCTTGCGCCCTGCCGAGCGTGGTTGTCCAGATGTGGATGACCTGGATCCGAAATGGCTCGGGCAGGGGCTCGTAGACCAGCACATCCTTCGCCGGTACTGGCACGCCGCGCTTCGAAAAGATCTGAGTGATCGGCATTGTTGCCATGATGCCACGGGGGTGCGCGGAGACGGGCCAGCTTCGGAGCTGATGTGGACGACGGGATCTCAGCAGACGCCGCAATTCCGTCGGGGTTACTCGTCTTCTTGCATCGGCAGTCACACGTGACAGGCTCAGCCGCCGTAGACCCGAGCGGTGAGACCTGAACCGCTGATCGGCTCTAGGTTCAGCCGCGACGCAATGGTGCCGACCTCCGGGTGGCGGCACCCAGAAGCGCCGTTCTGCACACTCACCTTCGACTCGAGGTTCGTCGTTATGCGCCCGCGCGTTGTGTGCTCGGCCGTCATGCATCCGCCGGATTCAATGCGCCGACGACCTGACGTGAGGCCAGAGTAGGAGTCTGTTGCTTGCGCAGCCCGTTGCTTGTCCCAGCCGGTGCTTGGATCGAAGACAAGATGGTACGACAAGTGGATATGGCTTTCCCCTTTCCGTGTGTCATCAATGTCGGTTCGCGTCGAAAGGTTGGAACTGTCGGTGACGTTGAAGGTGTATAGAGATGGTCATCGAGACGGACGCGAGCAAGAGGTACTCGGTCACGACGCCTGAAGGCGTGATCGATTTCTTTCGGCACGTCTCGTCGGATGTCCATCGGTACGTCAGTCGTTTGACGGGCGGCGACCGGCAGCTCACCGAGGACATCGTTCAGGACGCGTTCTTCTCGCTTGTTCGACAGTCGCAGAGTGGACTGCTTTTGGAGGTCGAGCCGGGGTGGATCATGACAACGGCGCGGAATCGATTCATCGATCATGTGCGATCGGTTGATCGCGAACATCGCCGCCTCGACGCCTACCAGTGCACTTTCGGCGATGGGGCCGCCCGGGGTTGGCGAGACACGGAAGCGGGCGTACTTTCAGCGGACCGAGCGAGCGCGTTGTTGGCCGCTCTTCCGGAGCAGGAGCGTTGGGCTATGTCGCTCCAGGTTGTCGACGAGTTGAGCGTCGCCGAAGTAGCGGCATTACTGGGTCGGAGCGTCGAGGCCACGACATCGTTGCTCGCCCGCGCTCGCCGACGACTACGGACGATTGTGGAGGCCGACGATGGCGATTGATGAGAGCGAGCTGTTCGAGGCGGTCGAGCTCGAAATGTCGTCGGCGTTTCGGCGACGGCTCGAGCGTGACCTACGCGCCGCCGCATCATTGACACTGGAACACGAATCGGGTCCGCCAGTCACGCCGGCGCGGGTGATGGCTGACCCAACGACACGTCGGCAAACTTGGGTTACAGCGTCGGCAGCGGCTCTGGTCATCGCTGCCACTGTTGGAATCACGGCGATCAGATTTCATGAGAAGCCAAGTCTCGGCCGTAGTCCGAGCCCGCGGACCGTCCTGACATCCACGGCTACGTCGCCAACGACATCGCCGCCGGCACCAGGCACGAAGTCGGGTGTGCCGACCACAACAGCGACGTCTCCGATAGCCGCCACTGGCTGGACTGCAGTGGACCTCGGCACCGATTCGGTCGTCGCCGCTGCCTTCCAGCAAGTGACCGGAGATGGACCACTCTTCGCGTGGACGAGCGATCTTCGCGCCTCACCCGAGGTCGCTTCGGAGCTTTATCGCTCGACGGATGGCACTAGTTGGACACAGGTCCCCATACCATCGGGCTTCTCGATCGTGGCAGCGACCGCGACCTCGACGCACGTTACTCTGCTCGGTTTCGTGCTGCCCGGTGATGCGATCGCGGCGGCCGAGGTGGTGGCCATGTTGTCCGATGACGCAGGATCAACATGGCGAACTGTTCCGTTCGACGTCACGCTCCCACAGCGCAAAGCCCCAGGCGCAACATTGGTGCGACCGGCAACTGCGCTGATCGCCACCCATGGAACCACGGTGGTCGCATCGTTCAGTACCGCCGACATGTGGGACTCTGCGCCCGATGTCACGTTCGATTCAGCGGGACGGGTACTACCGGTCGAACGGCCCTTGTATGTGTCGGTCGACGATCAGCCGTTCCAGACGGTGGTCGCAGGTGATTTGCCCGCAGGTCCAGGGCCGACAGTCGCACTTTCGGTTTCGAACGGCCAGTTCCTGGCATTGGCGACGCCTCCGTCGGCTGGCAACTCGGAACCCGCCGTTCTCTGGCAAAGCGATGATGGCCATACATGGACCTCACTCGGCAGCCTTCCCACAGCTGTTCCCGGTGCCACCATCGGCAAGATCGGCGACCGCTACGTCGTGGTGCCGCTGTGCTGCGCGCAGTCCGCCTGGATAAGTGCCGACGGTGCACAGTGGCGATCCGCCAACTTCGGCGACTTACCCGTCGACGCCCAACCAGACAGCCTCCACTCCGCCTTGGCTGTCATCGACCCCAACGGCATCACAGTGGCGGGCATGTACCTGGCCACGAACTCCAAAGACGTCGACTACGCCAAGGACGGCGTCATTGAACGACTGGTCGGCGGAAAACTCAGCGACCTCGTCTTCCTCGACCAAGGCACGGGTACAGAGCTCGGTCGAGTCACGACAACGCCGTTCGACAACGGAAGCGTACGCGCTCTCGGCGACGGCAAGATCGACATCCTCGACGCCGAAGGAAACGTGCGCACTTCATTCACCCCCGACGAGCTGACGGGCGCCATCAACGCAGCAGCGTCGAATCCACCGCCGCCGGTCGGGGTGATCCTGCACAGTGACGACGGCGACACATGGACGAGCGCATCGATCAACGCGATCGCCGGAGGCAGTCCCACTGGCGTGTCGTGGATCCAGAGCACTGGCACGCTGACAACCGTGGGCGCCTTTGTCTCAACCGAAAGTGAAACCGCACCCACCCACCTCGTAGTCATGGTTGGACACGAACACACCTAACCACGGCCCCGCCCGGCAAACCCTCTCCACCCCTTCTGACCTCGGTGCGAGGGAACCGCAGCGACTCGGACACCTGCGCCCGATGACAACGGCCCCCAGCTATTGGGCCTCGACTGCCCGAGGTTTCACGCCTGGTGTTCGCCGGCTGGCGGCCGCGGTGGCTGCGTCAAGAGGTCGGTAATGGTTTCAAGGACGATGCGGCCCGGGCCCTGCACCGGCGCACGCATAGGCGCCGTTCGGCACGCATCAGATGGCCATGGCGCCTTGTCAGTCTGTATCGGCGTTATGTGCCCTGGTCGACATCAACCCTCGCCGTCGTCTTCCTCTCCGATCAAGCGATACACCGCCAATCCTGCTTCCCGATCGTCGAACGAGACTGTCGCCGGCGGTATCAGCTGTGATCCGGTTCGCCATGAGATCTCCAAGATGACCATGTTGAGCTTGTCGCCCGACACGTCGTCATCCCGCTGATACTTGTATCTGATAACCCGGTCCCATCTCACCGCCATCCCCCGAGCCTTTCACACAGCTACACCGGGTCTGCTCCGGGCGAGAACTGCAGTCGGCGCATGACGAACGTCGTCACCAACGGTGGTTCCCCACACCAGCTCGAGCGCGCCCAGATGCGTTCGTTCGGCGCTCTCTCGCTCGCCCGAGGTCGAGGGGGTTCTGCGCTGTTGTTATGCGCCCCCGAACGGCACCCCTTGGGGCGAGGCGAACATCGCGTCAGCCGCGCGTTCTGGGACATCCTTACCGCCTTGGTCACGCACCCGTATCCGTCGATCTGCTCGGTCGTCGCGGCAGCCAGAAGTGGGAACGTTCTTCGGCCGCCACGAGCGATTTCTCATCTCCGGCGAGGAGCGTGGATCCCGGCCAGGCCATCACATCGGGGGCGCCGTCACCCTCACGTGCGTCGGCCGACGATGAACTGTGTGGCATTCCGGAAGTGGCGCGGCGTATCGGGCTCGGCCCACATCGTTTTGCGCACTGCCGTTCGCGCTTCTTCCCTACGCTGCGGCGGAAGCTGAGCGGTGGTGACGCCTGCCAGCACTTCCCACGCAAGCTCGAAGTTCGGGAACTCGAAGCCGAGGACGTCCACCTCCACCTGAGCGTCGATGCCGGCGTTGTCCAGCTCATCGAGGAACGGTTGGGGATCGGCGAGGGCGCCCGGGCCCACCCCAGGCACCGGCGGCGCTGGCGCGAACGAGCCAGCCGTCTGCTGGAAAAGCACGATGTCGCAGGCATCCTTCCCCGCCCACACCGCTGCGACCAGCCGTCCTCCAGGTCGCAGCACCCGCGCGATCTCCCGACCGGCGGCCGCCCGGTCGATGACATACATGAGACTCAGGGAGGCGACGACGGCGTCGAACTCGCCGTCTCCGGCAGGGATGGCCTCCGCTCTTCCCTCTTTGAGTTCGTAGCTCAGTCCGTCCCGCTGCGCGCGCTGGGCGGCGAGCGCCAGCATCTCCGGGCTGATGTCGATGGCCACGACGTGGCCTTCGGGGCCGACAGCACGCTCTGCCTGCGTCGCCACCGTCCCGGTGCCCGTCCCCAGGTCCAGCACCCGATCACCTTGTCGAAGGCCCGCCCGTCCGATCACGCCCTCGACCACGGGTGCGAACCGCGGATCGATCTCGTCCCAGTAGAGCTGCGAGATCCGATCCCACACTCCTGTCTGCCACGCGAGCCCGGCGTTATCATCGGACATCGTGTCTCCCCTCGAGCTCCTCGGCGCAGTCAGCGACATGCAGCCGATACCAGACACTAGAGTAGACGCGCACACAGGCGCTTGAGCCGTCTGTGGCCGCAACGCGCCAGTCCCTCGCGCTTCCCGCGCTGGCCAGTGCGTCCACCCAAGGCGGGCGTCTTCGCTGGAGCTTTCCCTCAACTCCCGATTCAGGCCGCGTACGACCCACTGCCGACGTTCGGACGACGAAAATGGCCGCGCCCGATTCGGCGATCTGCTCGGAGGGCGCGAGCACCGAACGGTGCCCCAGAACGCGCGGCGAGACAGGCGGGCGCGGATAGCACCAAACGCCGGCTCGGTGCGTACTGGCACGACTTCTTCAGCTGGTCGACCATGGCAGGGATCGGGTGCGTGTGACGATCAGCGGTGCAACTCTGTTCTGTAGCGCATTTCGGTCACGGTGACTCCGAGTACGTCATCGCTCCCGATACCACGACCTCTCACCACAACAGTGCGTGACACAATCGCCGGATGACGATCGGACATGTCATCGCAGACGGGTTGGCCTTCCCGGAAGGACCGCTCCTGCTTCCTGACGGGCGAGTGGTGTTCACCGAGATTGCGGGGGGTCGCCTGTCGTACTGGACCCCGGCCGGCGGTGTTCGCCACCTAGCGACGTCGGGGGGAGGACCGAACGGGGCGGCGCTCGGCGCCGATGGCTGCATATACGTGACACAGAATGGCGGTCTTGGCGACGAACGGGTGACGCCCGGCTTGCAGTGCATCGCAACCGATGGCACGGTGTCGATGCTGGCCACAGAGATCGACGGCGTTCGACTCGACGCGCCGAACGACCTTGCCTTCGGACCCGACGGACGGTTGTGGTTCACCGACCCGCGAGGCGACGCGGCTGGCAGGAATCTCCTTCCCGGTCGGCTGTTCGTGTACGACGTGAACACCGGTGACGGGGAGATGGTGGTGGAACTCGAGGCCGTGTACCCGAACGGCATCGGCTTCGCAGACGACGGCACACTGCTGTGGACCGAGAGCTTCTCACGGCACGTGATGGCTTTGTCCGCATCCGGACCGCAGGTCGTGGTCGAGTTCCCTGATCGCCACTTCCCAGATGGGTTCTGCGTCGACACCGATGGGCGCCTCTACGTGGCGTCCACGTACGGCCACTGCGTCAACGTCGTCGCTGACGGTGCCGTAGTCGACACGCTGATATGTGGCGACGGGATGCCGACGAACTGTTGCTTCGTCGGCACGACGTTGATCGTCACCGAGTCACGCCGCGGCACGCTGTGGAGCTTTGACCTCGGGGTCACGGGTCTCCCGCTGCACACCGGCAACGTCGGCTGAGCAACGCCTGCCCGGGGGTGGACACCCCCGGTCCGACGGAACCCGCGTCAGTGGTGGTGGCCCTGTCGGACGAGGATCTCCGCGGGGGTCGCTCCGGGCGCGGGACCACTGCGGCGCGGGCCGGCTGGTCGGACGTGCGTGATTGATTCAGCGAGCCCGCGGAATATGACGCTCGGAGCCGTCAACGTAGAAGCGGATGAACCGTCGGCGTTGGCACAGTTCTGGTCGGCCGCCTTGGGCGGGACCGTGAAAGAGTCCATGGCCGAGATGGCATTCGTGGCAGCGCATGAACCTTACGGATTCGCGCTGTCCTTTCACTTGCGCGCGACGTTCGGCCAAACCGGCAGCCGCAACAACGCGACCCTCACCGGGACCTACGGAACCCGAACCAGCGAAGTGGCACGATTCGTCTGGGTGACCGCAGCTCACCGCTGGGACGTGCCGGACGAGGTTCCTGGGTTCAGTGGTCGACATTGGCTGACGCGGAGGGCAACCTCTTCTGCATTTGAAGAGCACCCTCCGACGTCCAGGTGAAGTTCGCGTCGGACTCGCGCATCAACCCCAGCAGCCCTTCGAGTCAACGCCCCGTTTCGACTCAGGAAGTCGCCCCGGCATCGCTGACCCCTGCGCACCTAACGCGCTGCCAGAACGCCGCTCCGCGAGCGGCTGGGCGATCCACACGAACGAAGCATCGGCACCGACCACCCGTCCCAATATCCCGCTGCCACAAGCCCTTGCCGGCGCCTCATACCGCCGGGACCGAATGCATCTCGCCGCGTTGACCACGACAGCGCGGGCCGATCGACGCTGGTTGGTGTCCTACCAGCCTCAGCGGACAGTCGTCCCGAGTGCTCGACGACGCGCTGTGCACCGTCGGCGGCTCACGGCTCGAGGCCGAATGCAATGGCATGAGGCCATGGCGTCGGAGTGGGAAGTCCGAGCACTCAACCACGACAAATGGCCGGCGTTCGCGGAACTGGCAGAGCACTGCGATGGCCTTCCCAGCGTTGGAGCAACCTCCCAGGGGCGTGTACCCTTCGATCGTGTCCCGGGAGAACGACCGCCCGCTGACAACGCAGCGACCGATCCCGCTGACCGTCGTCTGCTGGGTCCTGGCGGTGGCCGGCGGAGCGCTGGTCGTGGCATTGGCGCCGACGGCCAACATCTATCGGTGCGCCGACGGCTGGACGAACCTCGGCGAGAAGCAGTGGCTCCATGCTATTGCCGCGCTCGTCCTCACCGCACCCGCTCTCGGCCGTGCCACCTGGCTGGTGACTCGCCACAAGGGCAGCGCCCGGCTGCGGTGGGCGGCCGTAGCGGTCGCCTTCGCGGTCCCGGTCGCGTCCATCGCGCTGGCCTTCGCGTTCCTGCCGGACGCGCCTGCGATCGGGACGTGCGCCGACTGAGCGACCGTAAAGGCTACTTTCCGCCGATTGCCGGAGTAACCCAATCCCCCTTGACGGACTGGCGGAAGAACTGCAGTGATCGGCGTGCTAGCGAATGAGACAGTGCTCGGTGGCACGGGCCGCCGATCAGCGTTGTATCTGCGCAGGAGCGTCCGATATCGTCGCCCGAAACGGCGGTGTCGTTCGAGCTGGTGCCCGGCGCCAAGACTGGCAAGAACCGACTGCACCTCGACCTCAGTCCGAGCGATCAGGCGACAGAGTTGAGCCGGCTGCTCGGGTTGGGCGCAACTAACGCGGACATCGGTCAAGTTGACGTCCCGTGGATCGTGTTGGCCGATCCCGAGGGCAACGAGTTCTGCCTCCTGCGCACGCCGGCGCACGATTAAACCGCGCCACGCAACTTGACCGACGGCCCCCATCGCGTTTGGCAACACCCCCGAGTAATCCGGAGATCAACTTCCGCACCATGATGACGGGTGTACGCACCGTCCATGACCGTGCAGGCACCGAGCGATTGCCACGTCTCATACCGCCGGTTACATGGGTGATCGAGAACACATCTGCGCTACTGCGGGCACTCGATGAGCGGCGCTGGCGAGAGAGCGCCCAGCCTCCACGGCAAGCGCCGAACGAGCCGTGCGATTCAGCCGTGTCGACACCACGGAACATGAGCGTTCGATCCCTCGAGATCGGCGATGTCGACCGCTACCTCAGGCTCGTGAGTGCGGTCGAAGCGGGTTCCGGTGAGGACGGGGAGGGGCACTCTCACCCGTACAGCGCAGCCGAGCCGTTCGACCTGGACGCTGGTCGACACCGCGAGGTGACTCGGCCTGGTTTGTCGCGGCAAGCTGATGTTCCCTGCGTCGTCGAGACCGAATTCCAGTTCGACATGTCCGCGTTGGACGCCGCAAGGATCCATCGGCCGTGTTGTCCTCGAGACGGAACCTCGATAGTCGGGATGCACGGAGTCCACGATCTCGAGACTTGATGCGACTGGCGCGGCGCCAGCGCTCCGTTTTACCGTTGACCCGAGTCGCCGTCACGCGGCCCGGTGCGATGAGAGATGAGCACGGCCCGAGGGCCCATCTCTCATCGCATAGACACGGCTGTGTCAGCCGAAGCTGACGACTGGGCAGTTGACGATGAATCCACCAGGACCGAACGAGCCGGCTGGGCCGGTGATGTAGCCCTGGTCGGCGAGTTCGCGGATGTCGTCGAACTTCATCTGCCGTGTTCGCAGCCCGGCGGCGATTGCGGCGTCGGTCCATATCGCCGGGTGCGCGTCCCACAGCGGGCTGTATTTGGCATTGTGCGGAGCTGAGTTGGTCACGTTCAACGGGTCGCCTTGCCCGAGGAGCGCAGAGTTGAGGCCTTGGCGGTTGGGGTTGTCGATCCCGGTCTGGCCGTTGACGAACGGGACGATCTGCGATCGTGCCGATGTCTTCGGGTCGTTGGAACCAATCCCGGGAGCGGCGTTCAACGCTGGAGCAAAGGTGCCGCCCTCTAACGGAGCGACGTCGGGGTGAGAGACCTCGAATGACACGTAGTAGATCTCCTTGCCGTTGTAGAACCCTTCGGTCTCTTTGAACGTGGCGGTGCCGGCAGCGAGATCCGGTGCCCCGATCAACTTGTCGTGCAACCCAGTGTCGTTGGCGATGTGCGGGGCATTGATCACCACGCCGTTCGGAAGGACAACCAATGGGGTGTAGCCGTCTTCGCCAATCGAACCCGGCGAGGCGGCCAGAGGCGGGAACCCAATCGTCGGGTCAGGCACAACTAGACGTGTTGGTGAGAAGTCGACCGTTGCCGCGACGTGCAAGACACCGTTGATGATCGAACCGGATTGAACAGCGGACGTGCCGCGGGCGTTGGCCAGCTTCGGTGAGTAGTTGACACCTCGGCTGCGGGCATCTTTCTGATTCGATGAGTCGGTGACGACGTACCAGAACGACTGGCCGCCGGCGTCGACACCTTGGTGAATCGGTAGCGTCGCCGTGTTGTTGACACGGTCCTCGATAGCGCTGGTCAGAGTCTGTTTGCGCGAATCGCTGGCGTCGGCGTGGGTGGACACGGCGGCCAGCGATGTGGTGGCAGCGAGAACTGCCACGAGTATTCGTTTCATGGGAACCTTTCGGGGTAGCGGTTGAACGACATCTGGCTGGCCAGCCAGGACTGACCGTACGCGCCCCGATCCGATCCGTCACGCACGATCGGCGAAACGCTGTCGGACAATTCGCGAAACCGAGTCTCCACGGAATTTTCAGAAGCGGTAGCCTCGGTCTGCGAGTCACGATTGTGGTGGAGGTCGGTGGTGGACGACACACGAAAGCGTTCCGGTCGGCCGACCGCTGTGGTGGTGCTGGTTTGCTGTGGTGTGATCCTCACCGGTTGTGCGGCCTCGTCAGTAGCGCCCACGAAGGTCGAAGCAACGCCGACCGGAAATCCGTTTCGAATCGGTCGCCCTCTCGTCATTCCTCACGCCGGGGGTGACGGGTTGTTTCCCGAGAACACGCTCTATGCATACGAACACAGCATGGAGATGGGTGGCGATGTCATCGACGCAGACGTATCCCTCACCGCTGACGGTGTCCCAATCGCCTTCCACGACAGCACGCTGGAACGAACCACGAACGGCACCGGCCCGGTCCAGGACAAGTCCTACGCCGAACTGGAGACACTTGATGCAGCGTGGAATTTCGAGCGCGACGGGCAATATCCGCTCCGCAACAAGGGCATTGCTGTCCCGACCATCGAAGCCATTCTGCGAATGTTTCCACACACGCTCGTGACGCTCGACTTGAAGGACCTTCGGACAGAAGCGGTCGCACCGCTCTGCACACTTCTGAGATCGCTTGGTCGCACGACCGATGTGTACGTCGGCGTGGACACCAACGAGCAAGTCATGCTGTTTCGCGAGCTGTGCCCCAAGGTTCATACGTCGGGTACCGACGCAGAGCGACGTGCAATGCGGGCAGCTCGCGAGGCGGGTGACACAACGTTCGTCACCAACCAGCTCGTCGGCCAGCCGGCATTTCTCGCCGACGATGGCACGAAACGCATTTCTTCCGACTACCTCGCGTACTCGCACAGCAAGGGAATCGCCGTGCTGACCTGGGTGGTCGACGACCCGAAGGACATGACCGATCTGATCAAGATGGGCGTCGACGGCATTTACACGCGACGGCCCGACGTGATGGTCAAACTCCTTCACGACATGGGTGAGCTGTAGCAGCCCGCCGATGAGCGCCGGCTGCGCGGGTCTACCATGTCAGTCCTGAGAACCTGGTGGACAAGAGGTGGTGGCGTGATGAGATCATCTCGACGGCGTCTGATCGTCGGCGCCGCAGCAATCGTCACCGTTGTTGTCGGCACGGTTGTGACTCGTTCGATCTTTTCGCAGCCCGAGGCCGGCAGCATCAGCAGCACCCCGGTCGGGGATCCGACGAATCCGTTCCGAACCGGGCGAACATTGGTCATCCCTCACGGCGGCGGCGACGGCCTCTTTCCGGAGAACACGTTGTTGGCCTTCGAGCGATCGATGGCGATGGGCGCCGACGTCGTCGACGTCGACCTGCGTCTATCCGGCGACGGGGTCGTGATTGCGTTCCACGACCCCACTGTCGACCGCATAACCGGCGCCAAGGGCACGGTGCGGCAGATGACGTACGAGGAACTGAGTCGGCTCGACGCCGGTTGGGCATTCGCGCCTGGCGGCGCGAGCGATGGCATCGCCCAACACCCGTTTCGTGGGATCGGTGTTTCGATACCAACACTCGAGTCGATCCTTCAGAAGTTCCCGACAGCGCTGCTTTCGCTCGACCTCAAGGACGAGTCAATGGCGATGGTCAAACCTGTATGCGACCTGCTTCGCCAGTACCACCGATTCAACGACGTCTTCGTCGGTTCCAATAGTGACTCACAAATCCTTGAGTTTCGAAAGCTGTGCCCTGATGTGCGCACCAGTGCGATCATGAATGATGTGTACGCGTCTCGCGATGCGAGGGCCCGTGGCGACACACATTTCGTCCCGGCCGTCACCGTCGACCAGCCACCATTCCGAGTCGACGGCCGCGAAATCGTTGATCGCGCTTCGTTGTCTTGGTCCCATGAGCATGGGGTTGCCATCCTGACGTGGGTGGTCAACGACGAGACTGACATGCGCCTCTTGGTCGGTCTCGGGGTCGATGGAATCTACACGTCGTACCCCGACCGTCTGCTGAAGATCCTCGGTCGTTGCACCTCTGCCGACGCGTGTGATCCTACGAGCGCGTCCCGGTGACCAAGGCGTCGCCTCATTGATCGATCAGCTTCCAGTGAGGTTCGCGAATACCCTGTGCGCAATGTCCGGGCGGCGGGTGTAGACAGCGTCGACACCGGCCTCTGCTAACCGCCGTAGCGTGTCGGGATCGTCGACCGTCCAGGTGTAGATGGCCATGCCGCGCTCGTGCGACCAGTCGATGTTCGCTGCGTCGAGCAAATTGTCGGCAAACGGCGGCTGGCCAATCGGCGCTGGAGCGCACCACGCGCTATCGGCCTCGTGAGCCTGGCGCATCGCCACAACATCTCGATAGACGGTGTGGACCATCGTCGACCCGACACAGTCGACTTGGGTTTCGGCGCGCACGGTGTTGTCTTTGGCACTGAGGTAGACGCGACCGAGGGCGCCATGGCTGGTCAGCAAATCGCACAGCGGCTTGGCCATCGACGGTGTCGCCTGCTTGATCTCCAATGAGATCGTGACATCAGGGAACGCAGACAGGATCTGGTCGAGCGACGCGATTCGCACCGGCTGTCCGATCGGATCGCCCTTCCAGCCGGAACGAACGTCGACCGCCTGTAGTTCGGCCCAGGTGCGTTGGTCGATGTTGCCGCTGCCGTCGGTGCCGCTCGACAAGTTGCGATCATGATGGGCGACGATGACACCGTCGCTGGTCATCCACAGATCGGCATCCAGTACATCTGCGCCGGCGGCCATCGAACGTTGCATCGCGAGCAACGAATTTGCCGGTCCGAGACCCTCGCCACCGGCGTGGGCGATGATCAGCGGTGGGCGATGCCGATACGGGCTCGGAGCACACCCCGATGCTCCACCCAAGGCGCTCGAGCAAGCCGTCATCACTGCTGCGGCACCGACCGCCATGCCGACGTTGGCGAAGCGCCACGTGGCGGTCATCTCAGATCTTCACCTGACAACTGACGACGCCGAAAGATGGCATAGGTGAACGGCTGCACGTCACCCCATGGGGTGACGTGATCGTGACCGAACGCTTCGATTTGGTCGAACCCCTCTGCAAACCGCACGCTCAACGCTGCTGCAGAGTGCCGGGCAACGGGAAGGCCGCTGCAGTGCTCGGGTCCGTTTGCGGCGAAGGTTGCGATGATGAGGTGTCCACCCGGTCGCACTGCAGCGGTGACACGGTTCGCATACGCAGTTTGGTCGTCCGGGTCGATGAGGAAATGAAAGGTGGCGCGGTCGTGCCAAACGTCGATCTGACCATCGAACACCAAATCGAGCACATCGGCGCACACAAATCGGACTACACCGTCGGTGTGTCCAAGCCGTTCGCCGAGCTGATCGAGGGCACCACGCGACAGATCGACGGCGTCGATCGAACGGTAGCCGTGCCGCACGAGGTCGAGTACCAGCGCCGAGGCCCCAGCGCCGATGAGCGCAACCCTGCTCGATTGCACCGACACGCGGCGCACGAGGTCGCTTCAGGGCTGCGGATCGGTCTGGTACCAGCTGACCTCGTCGAATCGCTTCGATGCCCACACGGATTCCCAATGATGCAGGTCGCTCGTCACACTCCGGACGGTACTCACCGTGTGCGGCTCGTGTCGCGATCGTCCGCGAAACATTTGCGAAACTCGCGCAGCGCCGCACCTTGTGTCCGGCTCGATGGGGAATGATGGTGCGATGGCCCGTGTAGAGCTCCTCGACGCCGACCGGGCACCCGTGTCCGCTCAGCAGTACTTCGCCGGCGGCGATCCCGGCCCGATCGTGGCTGCGCTGGCCACGGTGCCCGAACTGCTCGGCCCGGCACTCGGGTTCGTCGGCCAGGCGCTGAGTGCCGGCTCGGTCGGTCCGCGGGCCACAGAGTTCGCAATCCTGCGTACCTCGACCTTGCAGGGTTGCACGTACTGCATCCAAGCCCACACAGCTGTTTCGCTCGACGCCGGGCTGACCCCGACCGAGGTGCGAGCCCTGCGCGGTGACATCCCGTTGGAGAACGGGTTTCCCTCCGAATCCGAGCGAGCCCTGATCGGCTGGATCGACGCGCTGGCCGGGGCGACAGGGCCGATACCTGACGATGTCTGGCAGGCCGCTCGCCAACACTGGGGTGAGCACGTTTTGATCGAGATATCAGTGACGGTCGGCGCGACGATGTTCCTCAACCGCTTCGCCACTGGCTTCCAGTTGCCGACGGCACCGCACGTGTTGCAACGACTCGCCGACGAAGGCATGTCATGACCGACACGCTGGCGCCAAGCCGTCCAATCGCTGAAGCCGTGCACACTGGCGCGCTGCCGGGCCGGGTGTGGCTGTACTCCAACTACCACTGCAACCTGGCCTGCTCGTACTGCCTGAC
>JANMNE010000198.1:0-22866 GCA_031373785.1 Ilumatobacteraceae bacterium | reverse complement strand
GCGGCCCGGCTGCCGGTCTCGATCGTCTCGGCCTCTTCGCGGCCCGGCTCGCGCAGGTGCACGTGCAGATCGACGAAGCCCGGAGCAACGATGCATCCGGCGGCGTCGAGGTTCAGATCGCCGTCCAGCGAGGCGGCCACCTCGACGATTCGGCCGTTCTCGATCGCGACGTCTGCACGCCGCTGACCGGTCTGATCCAACACGGTTCCCCCGCGGATGACGATGAGAGTCACGCTGATTCACCCTTCAGGTCGCTCCCCGATCCGAGGAGGTGGAACAGCACCGCCATCCGCACGGCGACCCCGTTGGTGACCTGGTCGAGGATCACCGAGCCGGTCAGTTCGGCCGGGTCGACGACCATTTCGACGCCACGGTTCATCGGGCCCGGGTGCATCACCAGCGAGTGTGGTGGCAGTTGGGCGGCGCGCTCGGCGGTCAGGCCGTACATCGACGAGTACTCGCGCAGGCTCGGCAGCAGGGCGTCGTCCATCCGCTCCCGTTGCACACGCAAGAGGTAGAGCACGTCGAGGTCGGGCAGCACGGCATCGATGTCGTGCGAGACATCGACCGGCCAGCCATCGAGCGACGGGGGCATCAGCGTCGGTGGCCCCACGAGGGTCACGTGGGCACCGAGCGCGGTGAACGCCTGCACGTCACTGCGAGCGACGCGGCTGTGCTTGATGTCGCCGACGATGGCGATACGCAACCCGTCGAAGCCGTCGCGGCGGTTGAGGTTCGTGCGGATCGTGTAGCAGTCGAGCAACGCCTGGGTCGGGTGTTGATGCCACCCGTCGCCGGCGTTGACGATGCTGGCGTTCGTCCACCGGGTGATCGCCTGCGGGGCGCCGCTCGACTTGTGGCGCACGACGAACGCATCGACCCCCATTGCCGCAATGGTCTCGATGGTGTCGCGCAGGCTCTCGCCCTTGTTGACGCTGCTCGACGACACGGCGAAGTTCATCGTGTCGGCGCTCAGCCGCTTGGCGGCGGTGTCGAAGCTGGTGCGAGTGCGCGTCGAGTCCTCGAAGAACAGGCTGACCACGTTTTTACCGCGAAGGGCGGGCACCTTCGGGATCGGTCGTTGCGAGATCTCGGCCATGTGATCGGTCAGCTCCAGCAATCCGTGGATGTCCGCGGCCGAGAGGTCGGAGATCGACAGCAGGTGCTTCACCTGATCACCACGCCTTCCGCACTGACCTGCACGTCTTCGTCGCCGGCGGTCGGCAGGTTCTTGCCGACATAGTCGGGGCGGATCGGCAACTCCCGATGCCCGCGATCGACGATGACCGCCAGTTGCACGGCGTGCGGCCGGCCGTATTCGTTGAGCGCCTCCAGCGCGGCACGCACCGTGCGGCCGGTGAAGAGCACGTCGTCGACCAGGATCACCGTCGTGCCGTCGAGCGACACGGGGATCGCGGTGACGTGACCCGGCACGATCGGCCGCAGGCCGACGTCGTCGCGATGGAAGCTGACATCGAGGGAGCCGACGGGGACGGGCGAGCCGATTCCCGCGAGAACCGCGGCGAGAGCGTCGGCGATCCACACCCCGCCGCGCTGCAGGCCGACCAGCACGACACCCTCGGTGCCGTGGTTGCGCTCGACGATCTCGTGGGCGATGCGGGTGAGCGCTCGACGGACATCGTCGGCACTCAGAACCTCTCGCGGCCCTGTCGTTGCAGGCATGATTTCCTTCCACGTATCGGCCTCACGGGACCGATTTCACGTTCGTGACAGATGGTACTGGCTCCATCGGCAACCGCTGTTGCTACGAGACAGCGGCGCACAGAGCTCGCGAGCCACGCAACAGGGCGAATTTCAGCGCTCAGTCAGCAGGCGACGGCGACTCGCAAGGCTTGGCACACCTTCGCCATCGTCGCCTCGTCGAGTGTGGTGATGCGTGCGGTCAGGAACCCACGAAAGATCGTGTGGATGTTGTCGAGACTGACCACACACGGCCGCGGCATTCCGTGATCGACGGTCAGGGCGACCTCGGTCGGCAGGTCTCGATCGCGCGTTGTGACGGCCGAAACCGTCACCTGGCTGAGACGATCGAGGATGACCTGACGGGTCAACACCACGGCCGGTCGGCGCTTCGAACTCGGCTCCTCCATCCACCACACCTCGCCGCGCTGCATCACCAGTCCTCGTCGGGCAGCGAGGAGATCCAGTTGCGGCTCGAGACCATCAGCGCCTCGAGATCCGTCGGCGATTCCTCGATGCGGTCGAGCGCGGTCGCGATCTGCTTGTCGAGTTGGGCCTCGACCACGTTGGCGAGTGCCTGCTCGATGGCCTGGCGGACGAACGCCGTTCGATTCACGGTCCAACCACTGGCGACCAGTAGATCGATTTGATCAACCGTCTCCTCCGCCAGTCGAATCGCCACCATCGTCATACGTTCAGTGTATCGAAACGTATCTCAGAGGGCTGCGATCACGTTCGCAGCCGGTTGTGCCTGCTCGGTCGAGAAGGTGTCAACGGGCCATATCGGCGCGCAACTCCTTGTCTTGAGTGAGTCGCTTCAGGCTTCATCAGGTGTCCACTGTTCGCTCACCCGGCGTTCATCGTGGCTTCAGGCGTGACTCGTACCATCCCGCAGCGTATGGAGACCGCGCCGACGATTCTCGACTTGATCGCGCCCGCATCGTGGTAGCCCTGAATGGAGCGCCGGCGAACGGCACGACGACGAACTCACCGTTCGTGCTGGCGCCACCGCAGCTCCCCGCCGATTTCGAAGCTGAGCGTTCCCGGTTGACGGACGAGATCGCCGCCGCCAACGAGCGCGCCGCCGGCGCGAAGGCTCGCACCGACGCCCTGCCTCCCCGGGCTGCCATCGCCAACCTGACCCTCCAGCTGCGGACATCGGTCGACGAGGCCGCCGCCGCGGAACGACAGGCCGAGGCGGCTGTCGTGGCGCCCATGACTCCACCTCTGCCCCCGATCACGTTGATCATCGATGCCGAGGCGTTCGGTCGGGTCATCGCCACGGTGCTCGGCGAACAGCTGTCCGCGCGTGGTGTCGACACGTCCGCGGGCCAGGTCGGCGCGGCGATGAGGCCGGGCAAAACCCCGATGAAGCACGCCAGGCACTTGGATGTGTTCCTGATCGGGGTTGCCACCCTGATCGTGCTCGTGATCCTTGCCGCGTGGATCGGCTGACATGAGTACGACCGTGGACGTCGTCGCCGACGTCGAAGCCCCCACGCCGCAGCCGCGCGCGATCCAGGTGCGACGGAATCGTGGCGATCGCATCTTCTTCGGTGGAGCGTCGTTCAGCGGGATGATCGTGCTGTCGATCATGGTGGCAGTCGGCCTTTTCTTGGGGATCCAGGCCACGCAGGCACTGGTCAAGACCGGTACCTCGTTCCTCACGACTGCCGAATGGCAACCGGCCCGTAACGAGTTCGGCATCGCTGCGGTGATGCTGGGGACCGTCCTGATCGCCTTCGTCGCCGTGGCCATTGCCCTGCCGATCGCGCTCGGAACCGCGTTGTTCATCACCGAGGTCGCACCGACCTGGATCCGCTCGTGGTTGGTTGCGCTCGTCGACCTGATGGCCGCGGTGCCCAGCGTGGTCTACGGCCTGTGGGGAGCGAAGCTGCTGCAAGGACAGGTCGTCGGGTTGTCGCGCTTCATCAACACGTGGTTCGGATGGATCCCCATCTTCAAGGTCGCCGGGGCCGACCCGAACAGCCCACTGGCCAGCGCCACCGTCTACACCGCATCGACGTTCATCGCCGGTGTGGTGGTGGCCATGATGGTGATGCCGATCCAGTGCGTCGTGATGCGCGAGGTGTTCTCGCAAGTTCCCGTCGGCGAGCGTGAAGGCGCGTTCGCCCTCGGTTCGGCTCGGTGGGGAATGATCCGCGTCGTGGCGCTGCCGTTCGGCCGCGGCGGCGTCATCGGTGGCACCATGCTCGGGCTCGGTCGGGCACTGGGTGAGACAATCGCCGTGCTGCTGATCATCTCTCCTCGCTTTCTCCTCAGCTTCCACGTCCTCGAGGCCGGCAGCAACTCGGTGTCCAGCCTGATCGCATTGCGCTACAACGAGGACTCCGGCATCGGGCTGTCGGCGCTGTTCGCAGCAGGCCTTGCCCTGTTCGCGTTGACACTGCTCGTCAACTTCGTCGCCTCGTGGTTCATAGCCAGGTCGCGCTCAGGGGCGAGCAGCGAAGCATGACCTCCACCGCCTTCACCGACAGGGAGCGTCCGACTGCGCCCGCAACGGTGCTCCCGAGAAGTCCTGGCCCGGTGATCGCGCCGCAGCAACGACGCGCAACCCGGCAGGTGACACGGCACGAGGTGATGCTGATGTGCGGTGCTGGGTTCAGTTCCGTCTGCACGACGCTGCTGCTGTTCGGGCGGATCACGCCACTGTCGGGAAAGCTGGGATTCGTCGTGGTCGGGTTCGTGGTCTTCCTCGCCACGTATGCCGTTCTGCTGTCGCTGACCGAATCGCGGCCGGCGGTGGTCGACAAGGTCATGGGTGTACTGATGACCTCCGCGGCATTGCTGGCCTTCGCTGCATTGTTCTCCGTCGTCCTCTTCGTGCTGTGGAAGGGCCGAAATGCCGTCCTCCGCTCGAACACCTACGTGCAGGATCTCAGCCGCACGGGTCCGCTCGACGGGCTCGACAAAGGCGGCATGTCACACGCCATCGTCGGCACGCTGATCATGACCGGTCTGTCGCTGGTCTTCACCGTCCCACTCGGCGTGGCGTGCTCGGTGTACCTCAACGAGACGCGCGGACGGCTCGCCGCACTGGTTCGCACCGTTGTCACGGCGATGACCGCGCTCCCGTCGATCCTC
Organism: Ilumatobacteraceae bacterium; assembly: GCA_031373785.1. Classification (GTDB taxonomy): domain Bacteria; phylum Actinomycetota; class Acidimicrobiia; order Acidimicrobiales; family Ilumatobacteraceae; genus JAENVT01. The sequence continues at coordinate 18,060 of JANMNE010000198.1, read as the reverse complement.
GCCGGCCTGTTCATCTTCGCCACCTGGATCCTGATCCTGGGATTCGAACGCTCCGGACTGGCTGCGTCGATCGCGGTCAGCATCATGATGTTGCCGATCATCATCCGCTCCGCTGATGTCGTGCTTCGCCTGGTTCCGGGCAACCTCCGCGAAGCATCGGCGGCACTGGGTTCGTCGCAGTGGCGGACGGTCTGGCACGTGGTGCTGCCGACCGCACGATCGGGGCTCACGACAGCGGTGATCCTCGGCTTGGCCAGAGGCGTGGGTGAGACCGCTCCCGTCTTGTTGACCGCCGGCTTCACGGCCTCGATGAACGTCAATCCTGTGAAAGGCCCGATGGTTTCGCTCCCGCTCGCCGCGTTCGACCTCATCCGATCCCCCCAGCAAACCCAGATCGCCCGAGGCTTCGCTACAGCAGCGGTGCTGATGATCGTCGTGCTGGTGCTGTTCACGCTCGCCCGCATCATCGGAGGCCGGCCGGCAGGGCGCCTGTCGAAGGGCCAGGCCAAGAGGGCCGCACGGCGTTCGGTCAGGGATCTGCATCGGATTCACGGTCGGCACGATCAGATCGGGCAGCGAGCATGAGGCGCGGGCATCTTTCGAGGTCGCGGAAGTTCCTCCGTGTTGCCGCGCTGGTCGCAGTGGGGTTGCTGGTGGGCCTCGGTCCCTTGCCGAAGGCGACGGCCCTCAGCTTCCAGCGCATCTCCGGTGAGGGCTCGTCGTGGGCCGCCAACGCCATTGACGCGATGCGCGTCAACGTCAAGCAGTTCGGCATCTCTGTCGACTACGCCAAGACCGGCTCGACGGCCGGCAGGCAAAACTTCCTGAACGGCACAGTCGACTTCGCCGCATCCGACATCCCATTCCAATTCCATCCGGAGGACGGCTCGACGCCCGAGAACCCCGACGCCGGCAGCTACGCGTACATCCCCGTGACGGCGGGTGGCACGTCGTTCATGTACAACCTGCAGATCAACGGCAAGCGGGTCACGAACCTGCGCCTGTCCGGCGAGAACATCAGCAAGCTGTTCACCGGCGTCATCACGATGTGGAACGACCCCGCGATCCAGGCCGACAACCCTGGTCTCGTCATGCCGGCGCGCACGGTCGTGCCCATCGTGCGATCCGACGGGTCTGGCTCGACTGCCCAGTTCACGCTGTGGATGATCAACCAGTACCCCGACATCTGGAACGACTTCTGCAACCGGTCGGGCCGGGCCCCAGCGTGCGGCGAAACCTCGTTCTACCCGACGATCCCCGGGATGATCTCCCAGCCCGGCGACGACGGTGTTGCCGGTTACGTCAGCCAAGGCTTTGCCGAAGGAGCGATCGGCTACGTCAACTACTCGTATGCACTGAACACGGAGTTTCCCGTCGCCAAGGTGCTCAACAAGGCCGGCTTCTACACCGAACCGACCCCCGAAAACGTCGCCGTCTCATTGCTGAAAGCACAGATCAACGACAATGCCGCCGATCCCGCCGTGTACCTCACGCAGAAGTTGGACGGTGTCTACAACGACACCGACCCGCGGAACTACCCGCTCTCGTCGTACTCGTACCTGATCATCCCGACGGTGGTCGCCGGCCAGTTCAATCTCGACAAGGGTGAGACCCTCGGGGCGTTCGCCTACTACGCGATGTGTCAGGCACAGCAGCAGTCGGCGTCACTCGGCTACTCGCCGATGCCGATCAACCTGGTGCAGGCGAGCTTCGATCAGATCCGCAAGATCCCCGGCGTCGTGGTGCAGAACATCGACATCGCCGCGTGCAACAACCCGACCTTCTCAGCCGACGGGTCGAACCTCCTCGCCGACAACGCGCCGCAGCCGCAGGCGTGCGACAAGAAGAGCGTGTACCAGTGCCCGGACGGAACGGGTGGCATGGCCAACGTGCCGACGGCCATCAGCGCGACGGCAACCCTCGTGGTCGGCGCCGCACCGAGCGACCCGGGGGCCGCCAGCGATCCTGGCGCTGCGCCAGGCGATGCCGGATCCGGAACTGCCGCTGATCCGGGGGCGGCGACGGGATCGGGGAACGCGTCGGGATCCGGGAACGGCACAGGATCGGGAGCGGCTGCGACCACTGGAGCCGGAGCAACAACCACCACGGTGGTGGCGGGAGCGAACGCGGCAGCCGGAAGCGGGAACGGCACCGCCAGTGCCGCGAATGCCCAGACCTGCGATGCCGCAACCGGTTCGTGTCAGGCGGCAACTGACGCCCCGGCGCAAGCCGGCGCCGCGGCAGTCGTCGGTGCGGTCTTGCCGACGACAATCGGTCAGTCGTCGGGCTGGAACACGTCGTTGGCGCTGATGATCCTGGTCATCGTGCTCACGCTCGCACTGGTGCTGGCGCCGGCGGCGTTCTGGCGCTACCTGTCGAACAAGGAGCCGGCGACATGACCGGCCGACGGTACGCGCGCTCTGCCTCGATGTTGGGCCTGGTCGCCATCGCCAACGTGACGGTCGTGTCGACCTCCGGCGCCGATGCGGTGCCGGTCGCCGGCAGTCAAGGCACCGATACGTCGCTCGCTCCGACCGACTCACAGGTCACCGTGCAAGGTCGCGGCACGTTCGCAGACCTGGCCATCACCGTCAACCAGACAAGCAAGCTCACCAACCAGGCGGTGTCGATCACCTGGACCGGCGCTCAGCCCACCAAGCAGGGGCCAGGTCGCTTCGCGAGCAACTACCTGCAGATCTTCCAGTGTTGGGGCGACGACGATGGCACGATGCCCGACAATCCGGGCCCGCCGCCCGAACAGTGCGAGCAGGGAGCCGTCGCCGGCGTGTACGGCGGCCTCCCCGGTGGTCTGTATCCCGCTGGATTCGCTCTCAGCCGCGTCATCTCGCGGCCGTCCTGGGCGAACTACAACCCCGACCTTGGGGTGCTCGATGCGCAGACCAACGTGTGGCTCCCGTTCCGCGCGGTCGACGGCACCGTCATCGACAGGCAGGCCGACCTGGGCTTCAATCCGGCGTTGGGCGGCGGCAACTTCTGGCTGAACACGTTCTTCAACATCATCACGACCAACGAGATCGCCGGTGGGGTGACCGGACTCGACGGCAAGGGTGCCGAGCTGTTCCAGGTGCTCACCGGTGTGCAGTCGGCCGGTCTCGGATGCGGGCAGAAGTCCCAGGCGGTCTCCGGTGGTGGCAAGAAGACCCCCCAGTGCTGGATCGTCGTCGTGCCTCGCGGTACGCCGACCGATGAGAACGCCGGCACCCCGTTCGTGGATGCTGCGGATCAAAGCGGCGTCGTCACCTCGCCGGTTTCGCCGGCATCCTGGCAGAACCGGATTGCCATCCCGATCACGTTCAATCCAGTCGATTCGCCGTGCGCCCTGGGCGTTGACGAGCGTCGGCTCTCCGGTTCCGAACTGGCCTTGCCGGCGGTGACGAGCTGGCAGCCGGTGCTCTGCGCCGGCGGCGCCTTGCCACCGTTCTCCTATGCCCCGGTCAGCGATGCCGGCGCCCGCCAACAGCTGGTCTCGAAGGCAGCGGGTGCACCCGGCATGATCGTGGTCTCCAAACCGTTGGCGTCCAGCGCGATCGACCCGTTGAATCCGGTCGTCTACGCGCCGCTGAGCGCGTCGGGCGTCGTCATCGGCTTCAACATCGAACGCAACCCGACGACCGATGCCCCGGTCGGCTTCCAGCAGATCGCCGGTGTGCGTGTCGCCGACCTCAATCTCACGCCGCGCCTGGTCGCCAAGTTGCTCACGCAGTCGTACCGCGGCGCTGTCAGCATCCAGGGAACAGCGCCTCCCGGGTACACCTGGTTGGCGAGCAACCCGGCACACATGGGCCTCGACCCCGAGTTCATTCGCTACAACCCCGAGTTCGAACTCCTGCAGATCGGCGACAGCCGGACCTTCAGTGGCCTGGAGATGCCGGAGGGTAACTCCGACGCCGCCCAGCAGGTGTGGGAGTACGTGATGTCCGATCCGGAGGCGCGTGCGTGGCTGAACGGAGCGCCCGACGAGTTCGGGATGAAGGTCAACCCGCGGTACGCCACGACAGTCGCCGCCAACTCGTCGGGCATCGCCTTCGGCGATCCGTTGCCGGGCTCGTTCCCGAAGGCTGATCCGTACTGCTTCCAAGCCCCGCCGCTGCCGAGCACGCTCGTGCCTCCGGCGCTGTGCGGCACGTCGTGGCTGCCGTACACGCGCAGCTTTGCCGACTCTGCTCTCGTCACCCGTGTCGCGGCCGACGGGGCGCGCATCGCCATGAACACCTTCGCCCTCGCGCCGAGCGACGTGTGGACGCGGGAGCTGCCGCAGTTCCTCGGCCGGCGGGCCATGCTCTCGCTCACCGACACGCCCTCCGCTGCGCTGCTCGGTGTGCAGATGGCCCGCCTCAGCCGGGCAGGCGACGATTCACCCACTCGCCGTTTCGTCGCCCCCAATGCTGCGGGGCTCACCGCAGGTGTTGCGTCGATGGCACCCCGAGCCGAGCCGCAGGTGCTCGAGCCAACCCCCAATGCGTCGGCGCCTGGGGCATATCCGCTGACCACCCTTACATACGCGGCGATCACCCCCATCGCCCTTGCCACTCAGGCACGATCGGATTTCGCGGCGTTTCTCGACTACGTCTCGGGGCCTGGTCAGGTGTCGGGCCTCGACCTCGGACAGCTGCCACGAGGGTATGCGCCACTGCCCGACAACCTCCGGGCTCAGACGGCAGTAGCAGCCGACATCGTGCGCACGCTCGTCGCGGTGCGCGTGCCGACGACGACGCCGTCGACAACGACCACGACCCAGGTTCCGACGACCGTTGCCTCGAGTCCCGCGGAGGTCACGACGCCCGCTGTCACGCGGACCACGGCGACCAGAACCACCACGGCCACCACGGTCGCCAGCGTGACGACAGAGTCCGCGGCTACGACCACGACCGGCCCGAGCGCCACCACGACCGCCACTGAGGGGCCCGCCACAACGACGACGACCACCCCGAGCACGACCACCACGTCGCCCGGGTTGACTCCCGGCGTCGAGGTTGCCGGAAGTCGCTTCGCGGTGCCCGCCCTCGGAATTCTGGCATTGGGCTCGGGATTTGGTGCGTCGGCAATGACCAAGCGGCCTCGCCGACGTACGACCAGCGGACCGTTCGACGATCTCGATGAGCCAGGAGATGAGTGAGATGGTGCGGACCGCGCTTGGAGGAGCTCGCCGCCGTACGCGACTCGCGTTGTCGGCCATCACGATCGTCGGTCTCGCTTGGACGTTCGGAATCCCAATTGCGTCCGCAACCGCGGTCGAGCCGGTGCGCTCCGGCGACGCCGTCGTCGTCGACGGCAACGACGGCTCGCGCGAGCTCACCCATGGCCAGAGCGCGACGCAGTTCAGCCTGCGGCTGCCACAGGGGGCAGCGTGCCCAGGCGACAGTGCCAACGATCAGTGGCGCTTCCAGAGCTTCGTGGTCCCTGCGGCCGAGACGCCCGACTCGCTGCACTACAACGTCGCCGGCCCTGACGGTCCTGGGCAGTACGCGCTGTTCCAGGTCAGCACGACTCCGCTGGTCGACGTGCTCACCAACCAGAACGATGGTCCCGGTGAACCCGGTGTGATCCCTTCGCTCCCACCGATGAGCTTTGCCGCGTTCCCCCCCGGCTTGCTGCCTGCAGGCACGTATCGCATCGGGATCGCCTGCACGTTGTCGCGTCAAACGGCCGACTACTGGGACACCGAGATCGTGATCACATCGTCGCCCAGCGACAAGCCGAGCCAGTTCGTGTGGCGTCTGGCGACGGCACCGGCGAGTGTCAACGACTCGCATCCGGGGTCCAGTGGGTGGCTCGTCCCCGTGGGTCTCGCCGTGCTGGGCGCCGCTGCGCTCGCCTGGTACCTGCGCCGTCACCCACTCCAAGGAGCCGCAATGATCCCCATCTCCAACCCGCCGCCGTGATCGAACGGCTCACGTCAGACCTGTCCGCCACGCCATCGCTGGAGCCCACTGCATGCATCTCAACATTCGTCGTGTCGCGCGCGACCTGGCCCGGATCGGCGCAGCCATGTCGGCGGTGATCGGGGTGACGAGCCTCCGTGCCGGGCGCCACGCATCGGCGGCGGGCGTTGACGCGGGAGCGTTGCAGGTCCTGGTGCCACCGGGCACGGCCGCACAAGGTCAACCCCTCGCAGCCGGCGGTAGCGCGACACCGTTCGCGCTGGCGCCGCCGGCGGGCGCGGCGTGCACCGGGGACAGCGCGACCGGCGGCTACCGCGTGCAGAGCTACATCGTGCCGGCCGGCGTCGATCCGGGAACCCTCACGTTCGACTCCAGCGGCCCGGCTCCCCAGGGCACCGGCGTCGACCTGCGGTTGCCGCTGTTCAGTTCGATCGGCGCCAGCCCGTATGTCGACCAGACAACCGCCGTGGCGACGACAACCGGGGGCCCGGGGCTGGTGACCGGTCTCCCGTCGTTCTCGTTCGCCGCCTTCGGTCCCGATGGGCCGACGTTCGTGCCGCCGGGCACCTACAACGTGGGGTTGGCATGCACATTGGGCGTCGCCTCGTCCACCCAGGAGGACAGGTTCTGGAACGTGCAGATGACGTTCGCCGTCGATCCCAACGATGTGCCGTCCGGTATTGCGTGGACCGTCGTTTCAACCGAACCATCACTGTCGGTGACGACTGCATCGAGTCCCACCGCGGTTGCGGACACGATCCCGACATCAATTCCGGCCCCGAGTGCGACGACGGTGTCCGGTGCGGTTTCGTCGGCGACCTCTTCCATCCCCACTTCTTCCACCATCACTTCGCCCACGACCTCGACGACAATTTCCGTGGGAGCGACGTCGAGCACGAGTTCGGTCGCGGCCACGGCGGGCGGTACCAGCCACTCGAGTGCAGACACGTCGACGGCCTCCGGAACCTCGCGCCTGGCGGTCGTGGTCTGGGTAGCCGTGGCGCTGGTGCTCGCAGGAATGACTGTCCTCCTGACCCGAGCGGTGCGGGCTCGTCGGGGCGAGGCGCGATGACCGCCACCGCGACGTTGCAACGCCCTCCGCCCCCCGACGACGACCCGTTCGCCACGCAGTGGTCCGGCGCCTCGGAACCGACGACGGATGACCTCGACGCCGTGCGAGTCAGCCCGCGCCTTCAGCTCATCCGGGCGCCGATCGTGATGGTGCTCATCCTTTCGCTGACGTTGTTGGTGCAGCTCTCCGTGGTCAGCGCGGCGCAGCATTCGGCTGCCCAACAGCGGGCCTTCGATGACTTTCGCGGCAAGCTCGCCACGGGCACGGCACCGATCGGGCCGACCGATGCGGACGGGCACCTGCTGCTGATCGGCACATCGGTCGCCTACCTCGAGATCCCGTCCATCGGCGTGCATCAGGTGATCGGCGAAGGCACGACGCCCGGTGCGTTGTTCAACGGACCTGGACACCGGCGCGACACGCCGTTGCCCGGTCAGATCGGCACCAGTGTCGTGCTCGGCCGCCGAGCAGCCTTTGGTGGGCCGTTTGCCGACATCGACGGTTTGTCCAAGGGCGACAAGATCACAGTGACCACTGGTCAGGGAATCTTCCACTTCCAGGTTCTCGGGGTACGTCACGAGGGCGATCCCAATCCTGCGTCACCCGACAAAGGGTCGGCGCGATTGGTGCTGGCGACGGCCGCGGGCACGCCGTTCCTACCCAACGCAGTGGTGTTCGTCGACGCCGATCTCGATGGTGACGCAGTGGTTGGTCCCGCCCGCCTCTTCGGCGCCTCGAGCCTCCCCGCAGAGGAGCGATTGATGGCGGGCGATACGCACACGCTGTGGGTCCTTGCGTTCTGGTTGCAAGCCATGCTCGTGCTGTCCATCGGCGGGGTCTGGGCATGGCACCGCTGGGGTCGAGCCAGGGCATGGGTCGTCTTCCTCCCACCGCTCATGCTCGTTGGTCTGTTGGTCTGCGGCGAAGCCGCCCGTCTCTTGCCGAATCTGTTGTGAACCACAAGGAGCAGACTGTTGTGACCTCCGAACCGACCAAGACGTCGAGACCAGCCCTGTGGGGCAGTGGGCAACAGCCCGAGGTCGAACTCGCCGCGTTCCCCGATGGTGCGGTGGTGCAACTCCTCAGCGGAGACCCGCTCGGTTCCGATGCAGTGGTGTCGGCGGTTCACCCCACCAAGGTGACGGTGACCGACTGGCGTGTCGTCGCCACCGGTGACGACCTTGCCTGGTCGTGGCTCTTGTCGGATCTCGAGACCGTGATCCACGGCGCGGACGCGCCTTGGTCGCTCCTCGTCGTCCCAGACATCACCGACTTCGGCGTGACGGTTCCCCCGAATCGCGTCGACGAGTTTCGTCGGGTGCTGGCGGATCTCCCCGGAGTCGAGGTTCGTCATCAGCAACACTCACCGTGGAGCGCACCGCTGGTGCCGGTGACGGCTGAGATCCCGGTGACGGCTGAGACGCCGCAGACCACCCAGATCACCAACATCACCGACGTCGTGACGATGCCGACCGATGCGGAGTCCGAGCCCGCACGTCGTCGCTCGCGCCGGTTGCTGCGATCACGCGAGCGTCCGCAGCAGCATCGCACCGCCGCCGAGCTGATGTCGGCGTCGGCGGCGCTGACCGGAATCGACGCCCGCAACATCTCGGCGTGGTTCGGCTCCCATCAGGTTCTCGACCGTGTCTCGCTCGACATGCCCGCCGGTGAGGTCACCGCGCTGATCGGGCCGTCCGGTTGCGGGAAGTCGACGTTTCTGCGGATCCTCAACCGGATGCACGAGATGATCCCGTCGGCGACGATGGCCGGCGAGGTGCTGCTCGATGACCACGATGTGTACGACCCGGATCGCAAGTTGACGGATGCCCGCAGAGAGATCGGCATGGTCTTCCAGAAGCCGAACCCGTTCCCGGCGATGTCGATCTACGACAACGTGCTGGCCAGTCTTCGACTCACCGGCGTGAAGGCCGGTGTCGACGTGAAGGACGAGATCGTCGAGTCGTGCCTGACAAAGGCCGGGTTGTGGAACGAAGTCCGCGATCGTCTCCGCCAACCTGGCGGTGGATTGTCGGGAGGCCAGCAGCAGCGGTTGTGCATCGCCCGCGCCCTGGCGATCCGACCCCGCGTGCTGCTGATGGACGAGCCGTGCTCTGCGCTCGACCCGACCTCGACCCGCAGGATCGAAGAGACCGTGATGGAGTTGGTGTCGGAGGTGACGATCGTGATCGTCACGCACAACATGCAACAGGCCAATCGCGTCTCCAACCGTTGCGCCTTCTTCCTGGCCGAACAGGGGACTCCCGGGATCATCGTCGAGCATGGTCCGACATCGGCGATGTTCTCCTCGCCGCAGGACCCGCGCACCAATGATTACGTGAACGGACGTTTCGGATAGCGCCACGGTGTCGTCTTGATGAACCCTTGACGATCTCACTCTGCGTTCATCTGAACTCCAGGTACCCGACAGGTGGCCCTGTCACTATCACCCCGCCCCGGGCGGACCCGGGCGCACCGTCACCTGAAGGGACCGTAACAATCACCATGAGATCAACCACCATGAAGCGACTGGCATTCGCCCTCGCAATCACCGCCACCCTGGGTACCAGCCTGGTCGGCTCGGCCAACGCCGACCCCAAGCAACTCGGAGCGGCGATCGGCGTGGGCTCCGACACGACCCAGGACGTCTTGAACGCCCTTGCCGGCAACACGGCGGGCCTCAACTACGTTCCTGTTCAGAGCAGCCTGGCCACGGGCCAGCGTCAGATCATCTCGTTCGACGCCGTTCCTCCGGCGGGTACCACCGGCACGTGCATCACCGTCAAGCCGGGTGCCCCGACGATCGATCGTCCGAACGGTTCGACGTCTGGTCGCAGGGCGCTCAGCCGGGCGATCGACGGCACGGGGTACGGCAACACGGTTGCACCGGTGAACTGCGGCGGCATCAACAACGTGTCCGGCCTCTTCCAGTTCGCTCGCTCGTCCGCCGGCCCCGCTGCCGGTGACATCGGCACCGACCTGACCTACATCCCGTTCGGCCGCGACGCCTTGAGCTTCGCCTACTACAGGGCGGCAGGCGCTCCAGTCACCACCCTCACCCGGGCGCAGCTGACCTCACTGTTCACCACCGGGCCGCAGGTCATCGGCGGGGTGCGCATCGTGCCGTGTGGCATCCAGCTCGGCTCGGGAACGTTCAACTTCTGGCAGACGGTCACCACGGCGACCGCCGCGCAAGAGGCGGCCGCGACCACCGAGTGCAACGCGCTCGTCCCGAACCCCGCCACGGGTGGCCGGGCCCAGGAGAACGATGGCAACGCATTGAAGGCTCGCGGCGACGCCCTCGCCGCGATCCCGGCGAATGCCAACGACCAGGTGGTCATCGGTTTCTCGGCGGGCTCGTTTACCGCCACGTCCAACCTGGTCGCCCCTGGCGCACCGCCCGCCGCAGTCCAGATGGGTCTGATCAGCGACAACGGCGCGGGCGTCAACCTCGGTTCACCCGTCACCGGAACTGCACCGAACGTCGCTCCGTCTCCAACGTTCTACGCTGACGGCACCTTCGGTCGCAACATCTACAACGTGTTCTCGAGGCTCGTGATCGAGAGCGTCGTCGGCAACGCGGACCTGAAGAGCTTGTTCGTCGGTTCGACCTCTGCGGTCTGCAGCGCGTCCGCGACGATCTCGACGTTCGGCTTCCTTCCGCTCGGTGCCGGCTGTGGCTCCACCGCGCTGCATGGCTCGCTCATTGCCGGCCAACTCTGATGCGCAACGTCCAACACACCAACGCAAACACCTCGACATCTCCCACCTTCGAAAGGAACCATTTCTGATGCATACACGACTCATCAAGGTCGTCGCTGGGGTCGCGGCACTCGCCGCTGCCTCGGTCGGCCTCTTCTCCGCCAGTGCGTCGGCGCTGCCACCCGGCAGCCCGTCGTCCGGGCTCGTCTCGGTGACACCTGCAACGGGTATCGCCACCACCTCGATCACCCTGGCACCACCCGCTGGTGCGGCCTGCCAGGGCGACTCGGCGACCGGTGGCTACCGCTGGCAGACCTTCATCGCATCGGGATCGGTTGACGCCGGCACCCTCACGTACGCCGGCGGCGCCGGACCGAACGCGGTGGCCGGTTCTGTCGTGCTTCCGCTGGTCTCCACCAGCGGTAGCGTGATCACCGACGCGACCACCTCGGTGGGCACGGCGTTGTTGACCGGCATCCCGACGTTCGACTTCTCGGCCTTCCCGGCCGGCACGTTCCCGTCTGGTGCCTACAACATCGGCTTCGCCTGCACGCTCAGCAATGCAACCACGCGATTCTGGCAGGCACCGATCACCATCACCAATGCCCCTAACTTCGCCTTCTCGTTCGGCGCAGTGCCGGCGGCCCCGGTGCTGGCATCGCCCTTGACGTCCGGGAACGGGACGCTGGCCGGAACGTTCACCGAGGCCGTGGCGGCACCCGCTGTCACCGGCTACACGGTGACCGCCATCCCGACAGCCGGCACCACGGTGACCACGACCCTCGCCGCAGCCGCGACGTCGTTCTCGCTGACCGGCTTGGTCAACGGCACGTCGTACGCGGTTCGGCTCTTCGCGACCAACACGACCGGCAACAGCCCGATCTCGAACATCGTGAACGGCACGCCCACCCTCGCCGCGCAACCGCCCGTGACGAACCTCGCCGCGGCGCCTGCACCGAACAGTGCGGTCCTCACATGGACCCCACCGGCCGGTACCGCCACCGTCACCGGCTACACGATCGGCGTGAGCCCGACCGTCGCTGGTGCGCCGTTCACGATCGTCGGCCCGGCGTCCACCTTCACGGTGACCGGTCTGTTGGCCGGAACGACGTACACCTTCACGGTGACGGCGAGTTATGCCGCCCCCGACGTCGGTACGCCGGCAACGGTTCAGCTTGCCCCGCCGGGTAACGCGATCATCACGCAGGACATCTCGGTGACTCGCCCGTTCGGTGGTCTCGTGCTGACGCAGGTCTGTGCCCGCTACGGTGCGCTCCCGCTGGAGCCGGCGTCGCTCGGTTTCTCAGCGCTCGGTGCGCTTGGTGCCACGGGCGCCGGCACTGCTCCGACCATCGACCCGGCCCGTACCGTCGCCGATCCGGCGTTCGGTCAGTACCCGTACCCGGTGGACGCCGCGCAGGTGCCGAACCCGACCTACCCGACGCACTGCGCACTCAACATGGGCACCGCCTCGTTGATCACCAGTGGGACCGAAGCCGGCAAGTACTTCGCCGTCAGTGGTCGCCTCAACCAGGTGACGGTCGTCGATACACGCGACACTGACGCCGGGTGGGTCCTCAGCGGCAGCGTGACCAACTTCACCAGTGGTAGCAACAGCTTCAGTGGCAACTACCTGGGCTGGACTCCGGTCGCATCGGGTGACTCGGGTGCAACGCTCCAGGGCTACGACCAGACCACGACTGCCGGTCCGAGCGTGGCGCCGGCATTTGCGAGCGGCCTCACCACGTCGAAGGTACTCGGGCAGGCAGCCCCGAACGTCGGGCTCGGCATCGCCGTGTTCGATGCTCGCCTCAAGCTGCTGATCCCGGTCACCGCCAACAACGGCGCTTACACCGCAACGCTGACCCTGTCAGCGATCTGATCCGGAGCTTCACTCCACCATCCAACACCGAGCCGGTGGTGTGGGGCGGCGTCAGCCGTCCCATACCACCTTCGGCGTTCAGCAGAGAAGCGAAGTGCACCGCCACATGAAAGCCAGGCACATGAACACCAGGCGACGTCTCGTCCTGTCGGCTACCACCTTGGCGGTGGCCTTCCTCGCGTCAACGGTTGGGGTGACGGGCGTCGGAGCCACGGTGCCACCGACGACCCCCACACCCGAGCCCACGACCGACCGGTCGCAGAACGGCGACCCTCAGATCGTCGAGAGCTGGACGCTGGCTCCAGCTGCTTCTGACGACCCCAACCAATCCGGTAACCGGTCGGATCTGACGTACGTCGCTGACGCGGGTGCTGTCATCCAAGACGCCGTCACGCTGTACAACGTCGGCAACGTACCGCTGACCTTTCGGGTCTACTCGACCGACGCGTTCAACGACGAGCAAGGTCAGTTTGCACTGCTGGCCGGCGACAAGACGCCCGTCGACGTCGGGACATGGGTGACATTTCCGCAGGAGGCTCTCACGGTGATGCCTGGTCAGCAGGCGACGATGCCGATCTCCGTCAAGATCCCCGCCGACGCCTCGCCTGGCGACCATGCCGGTGCGATCCTCGCGTCGAGCCCAACGCTCGGCACCGGCAAGCAAGGTGAGGTCGTGACCCTCGACCGGCGCACCGGCACTCGGCTCTACGTACGTGTCAACGGCGACCTGGTGCCCAGTCTGGCCGTCGACGACGTGACGACCGACTACGACCAAGCGGTGAATCCACTCGGTGGCTCGGCGACGGTCACGTTCCGTGTCTCCAACCGTGGCAACATCCGTTTGAGTGGAACGCCCACCGTCTCGGTCGGCGGTCCGTTCGGGCTGTTCGAGAAGAAGGTGACGTTGCCCGGCATCACCGAGTTACTGCCGGGCGAGGACGTCACCGTCACCGCCGAGCTCGCGGATGTGGCGGCGACGATGTTCGACTTCACCACTGTGCGCGTTGACCCGCACGGAGTTGCCAATGCGGGCACCCTTCGTGGACCGGTGGGCAAGGACAAGATCTTCGCGCCACCGATGACCCTGTTGGTTGCGTTGCTCATCGCTGTGGTCGGCCTGCTCGTGGTGCGCCGCCGTCGGCGCACAGCCGGCAGGTACGCGGCCGCTGTCGTCGATCTCGGCACGCTTCGCGAACGCGAGCCGCAGCACCAATCCACGTGAGCAACGTGCTTCGACTCACATTTTGGGGAGCTGTCCTTCTCGGACTGGCATGGTCGGGCGGCTCGATTGCGGTCCACGCGGAGCCCGTCGCGCCGCGACCCTCGGTCACGATCGACCGGCCGGAGGTGGCCCCCGGCGAGCACGTCGTGTTGACCATCGAGGGCTTCACGACAACGTCCGTCACAGTGTCGGTCTGCGGCAACGAGGATCGTCGTGGATCGACGGACTGCAACATGGCTGCCAGCCAGAGCGTCGACATGCGTACCGATGGGACACCGTCGATTGCCGAGGTATCCGTGGCGGCACCGCCAGTCGGGTGCCCGTGCCTGATTCGGGTCTCGAGCCGGTTGAACGACGAGGTGGCGGTCGTACCGATCACGCTGCTCGGGCATCCGATCGAGCCGGTCGTGGCTTCGCCGAACCCTGACACTCCGTTGGTCGCTGTGGCTGTCGAGGCCACGGCGACTCCGCGAGGTCTGGTCGGATGGGCGCGTTCGAACCTTGGTGGCTCGGTTCCCTACGAGGTGACCGTCACCGTGAAGAACCTCACCACGGAAACCCTGCACCACGTCACGTTGTTCGGCTCCGTCGGCCACAGCGCCGAGGACGAGATCGCCACACTCGCCCTCGTCAACCCAGGGGAACTGGCGCCCGGTCAGACATGGACGCAGGTGGTCTCGGCCGAGATCCCTGCACCATCGTTGAGCAGCGTGCAGTGGCAGGTGGTGGCGTCACGCGCCGGCCCGTGGGTCGTCGCCACCGCTACCACCCAACACCGCCCGGTGCTCTTGTTGATCCTGGCGATGGTGTTGGTGGTCAGCTTCGCGCTGCTGGCGATTCGGTACCGGATGCGACGCCGTGCACTTCACGAAGTTGGCGCCGGTCAGGAACTCGCGGCCTCGTGGCGCGGGTGATCGAGGCGGCAATCCTGAGGCTGGAACCGGCCTGGGATGGTGAAGTCGCCGATCCACTTGCAATCCTCGACGTGGATGGTCGTGGTCGGTTCGACTGCGCCGCCCACACGGATGAGAAACACCTCGTCCTGCTTGCTCGGCCGGCACCGTGTGTTGGTCGCCGCGGCGATGATCCTCCCCGGCTTGTCGAGACGGATGAACGTCGCCGCCGGCACGCGTACCGAGATCATCTGCTGCAACATCCCTGCGCCGGTTGACGGCCCGCCGTCGTCACCGTCGTCGCCATGCCCGTCGTCCTGGTGGCCGCCGTGCTCGTGGCCCCGGTCGTCGTCGTGGCCATGGTGGCCCCGGTCGTCGCGACACGTCGAGGCCTGGACGATGCGGTGGGAGTAGTGAGTGACCGCTGCGTTCGACTCGTGCGAGCCGACAGCGCCGACCGCCATCAGCACCACGCCAGCAAGCGACTTGAGCGTGGAGGAGCCGAGGACTTGTAGAGCAACCACTGCTACCGAAGGCTACGAGTCCAGAATGAATGGGCCCTGAACGGGGGCCGAACCGTCGGTGGCGATTTCACTATCGTCCGAAACCTCCCAGTTTCGTGCTTTGGGTTGCAGCGCCGGGTGATTGGCCAGGAGATGCGAGACCACCGCGCAGAGGCCCTCGGTGTGCGCTACGACCCGCTGAGGAAACATCGGGGGAATGCCGACGCATGCATCGGCGGCCTGAGCGGTGTATCCGCCGTCGCGACCGACGATTCCGAAGACGGACGCACCCACGTGGCGACAGAACTCGATCGCTCGGACCAGGCTGTCGGAGGCGTCGCGTTCGAGCGAACCACCTCCGAGTGACAGGATCAAGATCGCATCGCGGACACCAAGTCGAGACCCGATCAACCAGTTCGACAACGAGGTGTCCTGACGACCGTTGTTGGACCGATTCGGCTCGGTGAGGTTCTCGGTCAGGGCGTAGGCCTCGAAGTTGCAGATTGCCCGGAAGTTGTTCACGACGTGGATGGTTTGCCCGGCTGCCGGCCCGACGCCGAGGACGAAGAGTCGCCCGCCTTGATCCCGCACCATCAGCAGACCTCGCGCCACCGCCTCGATCTGATCGGCGTCCATCTCCCTCAGCAGTGAGATCGTCTCGGCCAGGTACCTCTCGGAGAACGTCGTGTCGTTCACGGCCAACGCTGCAGCTCGGGCGTCAACAATCGGGCGAGCTCCGCAAGGCCGATTGGAGAGCCGATCTCGTGGAACCGTTGGTCGACCTCGTAGGCCTGCAACTGGCTTCGGCCGGCGATCG
This sequence comes from Ilumatobacteraceae bacterium, assembly GCA_031373785.1. Classification (GTDB taxonomy): domain Bacteria; phylum Actinomycetota; class Acidimicrobiia; order Acidimicrobiales; family Ilumatobacteraceae; genus JAENVT01. The sequence goes on along the minus strand of JANMNE010000198.1, from coordinate 2,069 downwards.
TGCTGTACAGCGAGGTGAGATCGTGTGGTTCGTCGGTGCGAACGAACTCCAGCACCGCGTCGGCGGTCAAGATACCGAACCCGTCGCTAATGTAATCGAGGCTCGGGTGGCTGATCAGGTTGGAAGCCACGCGGTAGACGACGACGCGACCGTTCCTCACGGCCGCGTTGCTCGCGTCGACCCGATCATCGTTGTGCCACACGGTCAGCAGCCCGAGGTGGTGTGGCCTGTCGAACCACTCCCAAACCTCGGCAAGATCGACGCGCGGGTACGTTCCCGCGTACAACACCATGAACTGCTCGTCGGTCAAGCCGTCGGTGACCGCGCGTTGAATCGCACGGCCGCTTTCCAGCAGCCGCCCGCCGTCTCGCGCACAACGCACCGTCATGCCGGTCGGGGAATGCCGGGCCACTTCGTCTTCGATCACGTCGCCGCGATGTGGCACGCACACGATCACATCGTCGACCCCGCCGTCGTAGAGCAATCTCAGCTGATGACGGATGAACGGCTCGCCCGCCACGTCGACCAACGCCTGTGGCCGATGACCCGTCCGGTTACGCAGAGCGTCGGCGAGGATGAGGCATTGCATGAGGTGACAATGCCACCGCCGTTGCCACCGGTGTCGGGTTCCATTCGGGTGTTCGCACAGTGTTTTCGATCCCGACAGCTCCGCGTCCGAATCCGTTCATCTCGGTCGGTGAACGTAGCCACACCCGACGACAAGGAGAGCAATGTGAAGCGTCTGATTGCAGCTGCAGTGGCACTCGGTGGACTGATCACCACGGGAGGGATCGGCAGTACAGCCCATGCCTCATCCGACCACGAGTCGTTCTCATTCGCGGTCATCGGCGACATCCCATACGGCGATGGGCAGATTGCCAACTTTCCGAACGTGATCGGTCAGATCAACGCCGATCGCGATGTTCGATTGGTGATGCACGCCGGCGACATCAAGAGTGGTTCCTCGCAGTGCAGCGACTCGTACTTCGCGCTGATCCGCTCCGACTTCGACCTGTTCGCCGACCCACTCGTCTACACGCCCGGAGACAACGAGTGGACCGACTGCCATCGTGCCAACAACGGTGGATTCAACCCGCTCGAGCGCTTGGCAGCCGTACGCACACTGTTCTTTCCCCAGCCCGGTCGCACGCTCGGCCAGCGGACCATGACGGTCAAGGCGCAGACCAGACTCGGCTTCCCTGAGAACGTTCGCTTCGATCGCGCCGACGTGACGTTCGCTGCGCTGCACGTCGTCGGGAGCAACAACAGTCTCGTCAACTGGACTGGGCACACCACGCCGACGGCCGAGCAGCTCGCCGAGGTCCAAGCACGCACCAACGCGGATCTTCGACTGATCAAGGAGACATTCGTGCACGCCAACGACGAGCACTCCAACGCAGTCGTGTTGATGCTGCAGGCCGACATGTTCGATCCGACCGTGGCCAACCCGCAATTCGCCGACTACTCGGCCTTCCAGACGATCGTGCAGGCGATCGCCACCGAATCAGCAGCGTTTGCCAAGCCGGTGGTTCTGTTCAACGGCGACAGCCACGTGTTCACCGAAGACCATCCGTTCGCTGCTGGGTCGCCCTGGCTGTCGTTCTACGGCGTCACGACGATGGCGCCGAACCTGACCAGAGTGACGGTCGACGGCTCGACCGGTGTCAACGACTGGGTCAAGGTCACCATCGACGAAGACGATCCCAACGTGCTCAGTTGGGTGAAGGTGCCGTTCCAGTCGTAGGTCATCAATCTCATCACAAGTTGACTCAATATGTATTGAGTCTCTATCCTCGAAGTTGTGAAGCCAACCTTGGAGTCGAGAGCGGCACGTCACGCAGCGCTGGGTGATCCTGTCCGTCTGGCGATCGTCGATGAGTTGCTGCAATCGGATCGAGCCCCAGTCGAGCTGCGACGACTTCTCGGAGTCGAGTCGAACCTGCTCGCCCACCACCTCGACGTCCTCGAGTCGGTCGGGATGATCAACCGCTCGCGCTCCAGCGGCGACGGGCGCCGGCGCTACGTGCACCTGCTGCGCGATTCGCTGCACGACCTTTCGCCGGGCAGAA
>JANMNE010000194.1:0-3586 GCA_031373785.1 Ilumatobacteraceae bacterium | reverse complement strand
CGCTGCGAACCCGTCATGCCGGCCTCGTCGAGGGCGAAGTCGTCGGAGCTCCACACGCCCATCGTCGGTGCCTGCACTTGTGGGAAGACCATTGGCGGCTCCACCCATGTCCGTGGGTGGACGTTGGCGCGGTACCAGTTGAGCGCCGCCGTCAGTGCGCCGGGGCGGGCCAGATCGACGGCGACTTGGTCCATGTCTGGATGCTTCGACCAGGCACGCATGTTGGCGAAGTCGTCGGCCGACAGCCACTGCTCGGCGATTCCCTCGAACTGGAACAGCAGCATGTACCACGACTTCTGCCGCTGCACGTCGCCAACATCGCGGAACGCGGAGGGATGGCCCACGGACAGCGCGACCAGGTGATCGACCCGGTCGGGAACGAAGGCGCCCATCGCCCAGGCGAGTGCCGCACCCCAGTCGTGCCCGACCACGTGGGCGCGCTGAACGCCGAGGAAATCGAGGATCCCCAAGACGTCACCGGCGATGTTGAGGATCCCGTATTCGTCGATGCCCTCCGGCTTCGATGAATCGCCGAAGCCACGGAGGTCGGGAGCGATCACGCGGTAGCCGGCGTCGACGAGTGCAGGGACCTGGTTGCGCCACAGCGCATGGGAGTCGGGGAACCCGTGCAGGAGCACGATGGCGGGGCCGTCGCCTTCGTCCTGCACGGCAAACGTCAGATCGCCGAGAGTGATGTTCTTCATGGGGCGGCGGTCCTTTCTCAGGCACCGACGAGGGTCAGCAGTTCGGCCCGGTCGGGGCCGGGCAATGGCGTCGGGTCGGCCAGATCGAGAGCCCGCTGGGCCACGCCGGGGCGCGACAGCACGTTGACGCCGCGATCGAGCAACGACACGATCTCCATGAAGCCGCGCAGCAGATCGGGGTCCTTCATGATCGAGGCTTCCAGCGCCCTGCCGAGCAGCCAGCCGGGATCATCGGTCTCATACGGTCGGCCCTCGATCGTCGCTTCGATCTCGGCAAGGCGGTGACGGTCGAAAGCCAGGGTGTCGGCGAACAGCGGCTCGACAACATCGTTGGTCACCTCGTCCCACCGCAGCGCGAACGCACGAGGGTCGTCGAGCGGTACCTCGCGCATCACCGATCGCAGCGCGGCGGCGTGGGTGATGCCGATCGAGATACCCCGACCGAGTGACGGGTTGGTGCACGCCCACGCGTCAGCGAGCGAGACCACGCCGGTGGCGACCGGCGCGCCATCGACCACGTACTTGCGTTGACGATCTTCGATCTTAGCCATCAACTGCACGTCGGTGATCGGCTCGGCGTCGATCCAGTGGGCGACGAGCGGATAGGCGCGGACGACCTTTTCCCAGCAGTCGATCTCCGTCAGACTGCGCAGCGCGGCGTCTTTCGAGCTGGTGATCACCCCGACTCCCCACGTGCCGTTGTCGGCGGGCAACGTGAGGACCGACACCGATCCGTAGGGCTGCAACAGACCACCGAAGGCCGGTGGGATCGAACCGTCGGCGGATCGGAAGTGGCGGCCGTAGTACACGAACCCGCAGTCCTCGATCATCTCGTCGGGGCCCGGCGAGCCGGCCTCGCGCAACCAACTCGGCATCGCCGACCGGCGACCTCCGGCGTCGACGACGAGGTCTGCCGGAATCTCCTCGCCCTCGTCGGTGCGCACACCGGTGACGTGCACGACACCGTCGGAGGCGGTGCCGCCGAGCACTCCGGCTACAGCGACGCCGCGGCGGATCGTGACCCCTGGCGTCGCCGCGGCGACGGCCGCCACGACCGATTCACCAACCGGGCGACGGGCCGTGACCGTGTCGAATCGAGAATCGTCCTCACGCAATCCGCCGGTCATCTCGTCGGGGATCCCGGCCAGAGGGTTCATCTTCAGCGCGCCACCGGCGACCATCGCCTGGGTCAGACCGGGCAACTCGGTGTCGGCGACCTCACGGAACCTGGGCAGGAAGAAGTGGAGCATGCGGAACTGGTTGACGCCACGCCGGTCCCACTCGTCCCACGCCGTGTCGGGCGCCGGTGGTGGCGTCGGGTCACGCTCGAGCACGGTCACCTCGTGACCATCGTTGGCGAGCATCATCGCGGCACACGTGCCAACGATCCCGCCACCTACAAAAACGATTCGCCCCACGACAAGCCCCTCTCATCTGATTGGACAGCGTTGAACCGCACCCTAACCCCGGGCGGCACCGGTCATTCCGTTGACCCGCAGCGTGACACCGATGCCGAGCACGAGGAAGAGCAGGCCGATCCGTGGGTCTTCGACCAAGTTGCGAAGCGTGTCGAGTCGGTTGTTGCCGCGACGGTCGGGCATCAGCAGCGTTCGCTCGTCGACGACGCGGCTGAAGCCAGGCGGGTCGCCGCGAGGCGAGCAGTCGAGACCACCAGGACCCGATGTCGCCACCACGACGAACGGTGACGCCTCGATGTAGGCGCAATGCAGGTCGGTGAGGTGATCGATCTCCTTGGTGATCGACGTCGGCACGGGTACGTCGTACAGCGCTTCCAGATCGGCGAGCGTGCGAATGCTGGTCATCGCCACACAGTACCGGTCGTCCACGGAGCTGATCTCAGTCGTTGACCGGTGCCTCGATGCGGAACCGATGACCATCCGGGTCCTGGATCACCATCACCTTCGTGCCCCAATGCGTGTCGTGAAACGGGCTGACGACGTCGATGCCATCGGGCGCCTCGTAGTCGGCGCCGGCAGCGAGGTACACCTCCACGGCGAGCGGATCTTCGATCGACTGCTCGGCGACGAAGATCGTCGGGCCGCCGGCGGGATGGCTCATCATTCCCGAACCGTGGCCCGTGTCGAAGTCGAGCGTGAAGCCGAGTCGCTGCCAGAACGCCACGGCCCTGCCCCAGTTGTGCGTCTCCACGTAGAGGTGGCCGAACCCGTTGGTGGTCATGACGGTTCCTTTCGCTAGCGACGGTCCTGCAGGAAGCGGAACCGATCGCGAACTTCGGCGACCCGCTCGGCGCTGATCTCGGCCAACAGGATGCTCTCGGTCTGCGAGGCGCTGGCCAAGATCTCGCCGAGCGGGTCGATGATGCGCGAATCGCCGCAGTACGCCAGACCGTTGCCGCTGCCGACCCGGTTGCAACCGACGACGAACGCCATGTTCTCGATCGCCCGTGCTTGCAGCAGCGCCATCCACGGCAACCGTCGAGCCTCCGGCCAGTTGGCCGGCACCAGGTACACGTCGGTGTCGTTGGCCAGTTGCCAGAACTCGTCGGCGAACCGGAGGTCGTAGCAGACGAACAGCGTGACCCGCAGCCCGTCGACGTCGACGGTCACGAACTGATCGCCGGCTCGGAAGTGCTTGGTCTCGCCGCCGTAGGTGAACGGGTGGATCTTGCGATAGCGGTGCTGCGTGCCGTCGGGCGCGACCAGCACCAGGGTGTTGTACGGACGCTGATCGTCGGTGGGAGCGTCGGCTGCGATCTCCGGGCACGATCCGCCGATCCAGACACCGTGGAGGCGGGCCTGCTCGCTGAGGAACTGCGACGACGGCCCACCCTCGGGTTCGCCGAGGTCGTCGCGATCGGTGGCGAAGCCGGTGGAGAACGTCTCGCTGAGCAGGATCAGGCG
>JANMNE010000183.1:0-89128 GCA_031373785.1 Ilumatobacteraceae bacterium | reverse complement strand
TAGCAGGCTGCTGAAAAACTCGCTCCGCTCCGCGGCTGCCAGATCGGCCGGCCTCTGTGTTCGCTTCTGAGCGACGATCTCGTCTCGGCTGGCATCAAGAGGCGGGCGATTCGAGGGCCGTTTCGAACGCACTTTCCTTTTTCATCACCTTGCTAGAAGCGGAAACTGACCGGAACCTGCGATGGCGGCACGGACCCGGCGTGCGCAGCACGCTCCCGCACGATCGGGGTGTCGTCGGTGAACTGGATGGGCGTCGACGGGTAGTGCTGCCGGAGGAGATCGATCGTCTCGACGTCGGGATGACCGAACCGAGTGCCGTCGGTGCAGATCAGGATCACGCCGGGGTCGATCAGGTCGAGCAGCTCCGATGTCACGTTGTTCATGCTGCCGTGATGGGCCACCTTGAACAGGTCGACCTCGAGCCGGCTCTGTTCGCGCTCGTCGAGCAGGCGGCGGATCGACTGCTGCAGATCGCCTGCATACGCGTCGCCGGTCAGGAGCAACGACGTTCCGCCGTATTCGAAGAGCAGCGCGATGCTCGACCCGTTGGGCACGCTGTGATCGCCACCGAACGACCTCGGCCCGCCTCGATCGAGGTCGTCGCCGAGTCGGTGCAGCAGGTCGGCGAGCGGATCGTCGGCCGCGCCGCGCTTTGCGGTTGCCCACGCCCGGTCGAGCCGGTCGAGCCGCTCGGGCGTCGGACCGAGCACCGTGCACCGAGCGCCGTCGGCGAGATCGAACACCGGTAACGCTCCGCCATCGGCGATGCAGATCGCGGCCCCGTTCACCGGGCGGTTGCGGACCTCCGGGGGGATCAAGCTGCTGAACTCGTCGCCCTGGCGCGGCCCGCGGGTCAGCGCGCGGATCTCGTCGAGGCCGTTGAACCACACATCGGGGGCCTCCACCAATCCGGCGCGGGTGGCGGCGATGGCACCACCGACGTGGTCGAGATCGATATGCGTCACGACCGCGACGTCGACCACCAGCCGGGCTTCCGGCAACGCAGCCGCGTACCGTCCGATGCCTTCGTCGAGTGCACTGGCCATGCCGCCGTCGATCAGCATCCGGTGATGCCCCGCGGCGCCGTCCCACTCGATCAGCAAGCAGTCACCGCAGCCCGCTGGGAATGCGGTCAGCGCGACGCTGCTGGCCACGGTGTGCACGCGGGTCGAAGCGGTCGTCGCCGCGACGGACGGAGCGTGGGTCGCCGCAGTGTTGCTGTGCTCGACGTTCGCCTCCTCCCATTGCTCAAGGTCACCGAGGGCGCGTTGCAGATGCGGCCGCCGGGGATCAGAGTCCGGGATCAGCTCGCTGAGATCGCGAAGATGCCCAATCACGGTCTGGCGCTCCGACCATGTCGACCGGCTGGCGAAGGCTCGTTCGTAGACGACGATCATCTCGTCGGTGGCGGCTTCTCGCGATGGTTCGTCGTTGGCCGCCACCAGGCGCGTCAGTGCGCGATCGGCGGCGTCGGAACGCGACCAGAAATCCCCCGCCTGGGATCGGCACTGATCGACACGGAGCGGTGGCCCGGGTTCCGATTCGATCGGTGGAGCCCGCCGCGCTTCGTCTGCGGCGGCGAGATATGTGCTCGCCCACGACGAGTAGTCCCCACCAAGGATCAGCGCCAGCTGCACCGCGTTCTCCGCGCCGAACCGAGTCGCAATGGTCGCCGCATCAGCGTGCTGGTACGCATCCAACGCCTCCTGGAGAAGTTCATCCCGACGATCCGGTTCGACTGTCGCCCATCGCTTCATCGTGCTGGCCAGGATGCCGAGACTCTCGCGGTTGGGGAGCACCGCTGCAGCGGCGCGGGCCAGGTCGGCCGCGAGCGCGAGCTCGCCCACGGCCATCTTCTTCCGATCGGCCGCGCCATCGAGGTCTGCCTGCCGGGCCGCCCATTGCCCAGCACGGGCCAAGCAGTTGGCCGCCTGTTGCACGTCGGCCACCGAAGCCGAGTCGGTCTGAGGGCCGACGACGGATGTGCCACCGCGGTCGCCGACGACGAACTGCCGGAAACGGGCCGCAGCGATTCGGAACTCGCCAAGGTCTCGAGCTGTACTGGCCAGACGGCGCTGGATCGGTGCGCTCGCAGCGAGCTCAGGGCGCCCGTCGATCCACGCTGCCAGGTGGTTCCACGTCGCCAGCAGGCGATCGCGGCGATCGACCACGCCTCCCCTGCCGGGCCGGCCGAGATCGGACACGCGCACAGCCAGACCGTCGAGGCGGGCGATCAGATCGGACTCGCTGACCGGCTCAGCGACGGCCTCGCCGAGTGAGATGCGGCTGCCTCGCAGCACGAATCCGGGGTCGCCGTAGCAGTGGTACGCGGCCCAGGTCTCGCGGCCACCGACCTCGGCGCAGATGTTGCGGGCCCGCGTCACCGTGTCGCCCAGTGGACGCCCGGCGATGAGCTCTCGATAGAACGTCTCGGCGAACACCCGCGCCGCGTTGTCGTCGATCGGCCACGCCGCGGTGACCAACGCCCGCACACCGATCGCCATGAACTCCCGAGCGAGACCGGCGGCCATGCGGTTCAATCCGACACGACCGAGGCTGCAGCAGTTGAGGAAGACGACATCGGGAACCGATGTGAGCTGACGGATCGTGTCGGTGGTCAGCAGCGCCCCGCGCGCAAGGATCGCCCCGGTGTCTGCCGGCTGATCGTCGTGGTACACGCCGTGGCTGGCGATGTGCACGACCTGATGGTTGCCGAACAGCTCGTTCTGGAGCTCGACCAGGTCGAGCTCGCTGCGCCGGTCGTCGAGCAGCGTCACGCGCCCAGGGTTGGTCTCGCCGAGCAGCCGGCTGACCAGATCGCACTCGTCGTACACCGATGGCAGCTCGTGTTCGCCCGGAACCTTGCCGGCCGCGATCACCAACGCGCTGCCGAAGTGCGCACGCTCGGGCGACAACCGACGGTTCTCCGACTCGGTGAACTGGCGGATCACGCCGCCGAACGCTCCGCTCGCCGATCGGTTGCGACTCGGTCGTGGTGCGCCCAGCAACTCCCACGGGTACCGGGCAGTCGTCGCGTCGACGACGAACTGGATCGCCGACGTGGTCTGAAAATCGCTGCGCAACTCGTGGGGGATCAACTGGTCGTACAGGGTGCCCGCGGTTCGCCGGTCACCCGTGTCGGTCGCCAGCCGATCGACCAGCGCATCGACCATCACCTTGTCGAGGCGGTGCCGCACACGGTCGGCTCGGGCCTCGCGACCGAGGAGCGCGATGTCGAACGTGACACACCGATCCTCCGTCTCGGGAACGCTCTGGTGGGTCCCGCCGCCAGCCGGTGGGGACGGAGCGACATCGGCCACGGTGATGACGAACCGACGCCAGCCTTGGGCGACATCGGTCAGCGTCGCGCCGAGTGGCAAGCCACCCGGCCGTTCGCTGACCGTCACCGAACGCAACGTGTCGTACGAGCTGGGCAGGTGCACTGCGGTCGACAGCGATCGCAAGGCGACGGCGGCGAGGTTGGCCTGCTCGGCAAAGCGCTCGACGAATTGCAAGGCAGTGACGCGAACGCTGTTCCCGGCGGCAGCACGCGACGACTCGTAGAGCGCCAACGCCTGGTTGGCCTGCAGCACCCCTTCGACGATGCCGGCAATCGAGTCCTCGACCCGCAACCCACGGTCCGAGCGCACACCCATCAGCGAACTGGCAACCCCGACTTCGATCAGGGCAGTCGTCGCCGAGCCTGCGTGGTGCTCCCGGTACAGACGGGTGCAGCGATCCACCAGGGCCTGGCGCACGCTGAACGTCAGCTGTTCGCGTTGCAGGTCGACGACCGAGCCGAGCCCGATCACATAGCAACCCGGCGGCTCGGTCTCCGCGTCGGGCGTGGGCTCGATGAAGCGTGACGTGCCCACCTCGGTGGGGAACAGATCGACCTCGGACCACGACGTCAACATTCCCGCGAACTGCCGGTCGATGAAGCGCTCCTGCCCGCCCAGTTGCTCGTCAGCGAACCCGCCGATCATCAACGGATAGTCGGCACTGGCCAGGCTGGCGTGGATGATCGAGATCTCGACCAATGGCTGATCGTCGGCGCCGTCATCGGCGTTGATCGCAGGCGTCGGGTCGACGAGCGATTCGTCGCCCGCGATCGGTCTGGTGATCGACATCTCTGCTACGCCACACCGAAGCGCGCCGCGGCGCTGGCCGTGGCCGGGCCCCACACGCCATCGATCGCCTTCGTGTACAGCCCTTTGGCCGCGAACGCGGTCTGCGCGGCCCGGACTGCTGCGTCGGTGCGAGGACCGAACTCGCCGTCGGAAATCGTGAAATCGGCGAAGGCGGCGGCGCGAAGGAAGTCCTGAATCCGCGCAACGTCGGCGCCGGAGTCACCCCGGCGAATCGGGCCCGTCGGCAGATCGCCCTCGAACGCCAGTGCGGCAACAGCATCGGGAGCGACAGTGCGCGCCGACGTACCGTCGATCGGGTCGGGGTTGTTCGCCGCATCCCAAGTCCGCTCGATGTGCAACCACTGGCTCCACGGCTGACCGAAGCCAGTTGACGGGCTGCTGTGCGCCGTTCGCCAGCCGACGTTGTTCTTCCAATACCTCGCGTTCACATAGTCGTGGACCGCTTGAATGCCGAGGCGAGCCGACTCGGCGAGAGCGAACTCGATCACCTCATCCGCCGCCTTCCGACCAGGACCCGGCGTTGCCCAGCGCCAGTCCCACGCCATGCCCCAGTTGTGCATGCTCGGGGCCGAGCCGGCGCGCACCGACCTCGGAGGCTGGGCGAGGATGCCGAGGTCGACGCCTGACCAGCGCGTGAGGACGTATTGACGGAGGACGCGCATGCCGATCGGCGCGGTGGTCGGATAGGCGATGCCTCGGCGCTGCAGGCTCTCGGCGGAGTCGTGCACAACCGTCGGGCCACCTCGATCGACGCCGTCGGACGATCCGGCGACCTCGAAGTCGTCGTCGAATGCAACTCCCCCGAGATCGGTTGGTAGATCGCTCACGTCGAACCTCCTGCGGCGAGGCGAGCGAAGCGAGTGCGATCGATGGCCCGCAGCTCGCCGAGGCCATGGAGCACATACATGTTGACCATCGCCAGCACATACCCGTGTTCCAGCAACGCAGCAGTGGTGTCGCGACCGAGTGGTGCGAGCGTGGTGGGCACACCGGATGTTTTCCGAACGATCGACGCCCACTCGGCGACGGTGTAGCCCTCGCCGTCGAGGAACTGTCGAGCCTCGTCTGCGCGGTGAGACCGAGCGTCGACCTGCCACCCGGGACGCGTGCCGAACTGTTCGGCCACGTCGTAGGGGCTCGCCGACACCTGGGCGAACGCTCCGTCTGGGCTCTTGGCATCATGGTCGCGGAACATCGCCGCCAGCGCCCGCCGCCGATGAGCTGTCGACACGTCGTACTGCACATCTTTCGATCGCAGCACACCGGCGAGCTCGAGGCAGACGCCGCGACCCTTGATCGGTTTGATCTCGTTCCAGCCACCCGACGCATTGGCGACGAGCAGCAGTGCCGCCGCACGTGGCTGGGCGTCGACCACGCTCGGCCAGGACTTCTGGCGGGACGGGAATCCGTACTCCCACTCGTCGGCCATGTTGTCGTAGACGCCGCCATCGACCAGCACGATTCGCCCGGCGCCAGTCAGGCCGACCTCGGCGAGGGAGAGGACGCGCGGTGCAAAGGCACCAGGCACGCACGCCGACGCTTGTACGGCTGTTGCCAGGGGAACCTTGACCGGTGCAGTCGATCCCGAGAAGCCGTAGCCATACACCAGCCGGTTCGAGAAGTACACCGACGTGCCCGTCTGCAACTCGGTGGTGCACAGCACGTGGTGAACCGCACTCGGCGTCGTGCGCAGGTCGGCCAGGCTCACCGACCGGTTGCCGAGCAACTCACTGTCGATGGCGTGTTCGGTGTGGAGGGATCGCCGACCGAACAGCCGCCAAGCAACGAACCCACCGACGACCGCGACCGCTGCGGCGATCGCGGCAACGCTCCACCAATGTCCGACGACGGCCACGGCTACGGCAACGAACGCGACGAGCGCCACGACGCCCGACGCGATGAGACGGCGCAAGTAGCCGCTCGTTGCCGGCGCACCACCGAGCAAGATGCCTCGGTCGGAGATCGTCGCCAGCGCGGCACCGATGTGACGCTCGAACTCGGGAGATGCCACCGAGCCGAAGTCGGGCCCCACCATCACGATGCCGTTGGCGATGGATCCACCAGAGACCGAGCTGATCGACTCGACCCGCTGGTTCAGTTGTTGATCGACCAGCGCCAGCAGTACGCCGAGCCCGAACGCGGTCGCCCGATGACCGCCACCCGAGAAGGCCACGCCGATGTCGCGCTCGATGCTCACCGCGCGGAGCCTCGCCCCGGTGCGAGCACTACCCTGCCGATGTGTTCTTGGTGCACGCAGGGAACCGAATCGACCTCGCCAACCGATCTGTGGCACGGTTCCCCGCGAGCCGGGTGCCGGCGGTGCGGGCCACCGTCGGGCGCCTGCTCGACGCGCTGCAACCCTCCGCCGTGGTCTCGGTCGCGGCAGCAGGCGCCGACCTCATCGTGCTCGACGAGGCGATCCAACGCGGCGTCGACGCACACGTAGTGCTGCCGATCGCGATGGTCGAGTTCGTCAAGCAGTCGGTCGTCGACGCCGGACCGGAATGGGTGGGGATGTTCGATTCCGTGCTGCGACACGTGTGCTCCGATAACCGATGCAGCGTTGTGCAAGGTCATGACGACCCCACTGCCGAGTGGTACCGGGTCGCTCACGATCAACTCATCCGGCGCGGCGAGGAGGTCGCCGGTGGTCAGACGATCGTGGCGCTGACCATCCGGCCACCCGAAGGTGAGCACCCGCCGAGCGTGACCGACGACTTTGCGGCGCGCGCCGAGCAGCTGGGCTGGCTGGAGCTGTGCATCGACCCGCGTCCGGCATCCGGGGCATCGGGGGCAGCGGTGATCGTGAGTTGAGGCGATGCGTGCCACCTGGCTCACCCGCCCGAACTGCTACCGAAGTGGAACTCACCGTTGGCGAAGATGAGCGCCGTCATCCCGATGCCGATGATCAACAGCACCAGCGCCTGCCCGCGACGCGCCGGCTTCTTGAGATTGGAGAGACCCACGACGACACCGATCAGCCCGATGCACGGGATGAAGCTGACGATCAGCAAGGTGACGAACGTGCCCGTGTCCCACTTTGCCGTCAGTGCCGTCGGCGCGACCGGCCGCGCCACAGTGGCTTGCTGGGCGAATGCTTGCGGCGCGCTTGACTGAGGATCAGCTGTCGGCGCATCGAGGAACTGTTGCCCACCCCTCGATGCGTGTTGGGTCCACGTCGTTCCATCCCAGTACCGCTGGTCGTAGCGTCGGTATGGATCCGCATACCAACCTGGCGGCACTGCTGCCGGGGCACCGGTCGATGCCGAAGCGGGGCGATCCGCCGACGTCGAGGCCGTCGATACCTGCGGCTGTCGAGCCGGCTCCGGCGTTGCTGCCAACAACGCGTCGATCTCCTTGCCGATCGACTCGGTGATGTCGCCGCGACGACGCAGCCTGCGGACCAACTCGAGAGCGCTGTCACGGTCGTCATCGTCGGCCATGCGCGCCCGCAGTTCGCTGAGCAGCAGTGACTGTTGTTGGAAGGTCAGGTTCAGCTCATCGACACGCTCGCGGTAGGTATTCATGTACGACATCGGCACGGGTGGGGATTCCGGTAGCGGCTGTGGTGGCGCGCCGGCCGGCCGAACCAATGACAGCGCAGTCACCAAGCTGATCGCCGCGTCTGGCGTGCGTTCGAGGTAGTCGAGGATCTGGGCGTTGGCGATGACCGGCGGTGCCATCTGCGGCGACACCCGCCCGACCATGATGGGCAGCAGCGCCCGATTGCACGCGACTGCGTACTGCAGCTCAGCGGCGCAGGCCTTCGACGTCAGCCAGTCGGGGCTGAGGGCGATCACGAACACGTCGGCGCCCCTGATGGTGCCGAGGATCGTGTCCCACCAACGCTGACCGCCTGTCAGTTCCTCGTCGACCCAGACGTCGTGGCGCGCCCGTCGGATGTCTTGCAGCAATGCATCCACCGTTGCCCGGTCGCGACGGGCGTAGCTGACGAAGACCCTCACAGTCCCCCTCCGATCGTGCTCTCGGAATGCTAGAGCGCGCGGAGTGACTTGGAAATACCACTTTCCGCATCCGTCAACGAGACCGTGACCATGTCGCACCCTGCCAGAGGAGCCCGGCGAACGCCGTCGTCCACGTCGTCAGGGCAACGACAAACACCACCTTGGGCGCCCACTCGAGTTGGTCGAGCTTGATCACCGCCCGCATCTTGAAGGTCGCCGCGCCGTACATGCCGAGGGGAAACACGAGCGCCCAATACGAGGGGTGGTAGCGCAGCGGAACCTTGCTGACGATGTGACGCCACACCCCGATCGCGACCATCAGCGGAAACCAGAACGTTGCAGTAGCCCAGGCCATTACGACGAGGCCTTCGAGAAGTGGCGCAATTCGTTCGATACGTGGGGATGCGGCGCGGACCGCGAGCAGGTTCGAGCCACCGAGGACCGTGATTGCAACGGCGCCGGCCGCGATCCACGCCGGCGGATCGGCTTCGTTGGGCTCGAGCCCTTGAAATGTCCAGCGCAGGAACACCATCGTCATCACGATGACGTAGAGCACCAGCCCGAGCAGGAACGCGGCGATGCAGGCGAACGCGAGCAGGTCGTTGGGCGAGTGGCCGAACAGCAGTGCGCCCAGCACCGCGATGGATTGGGTGGACACCGTGAGGAGGAACCACGTGCCGTTGATGCCGGCGCCGAGTCCGGGTTTGTCGTGTCGCAGCACGACCGCGATGAGCGTGGAATAGAGCAAGATCGCCCAGAGCACCAGACTCGTCCACCACAGCCCACGGGCCACGCCCCACCAGCCGTGGATCAACGCCGTCGCGCTGCCGAGCACATTGGTGCCGGCGACGATGGTCAGGAACGCGAATCCCTTTGCGTGACTCGTGAGATCGGCGATCAGGCGGCTGCGATAGCGCACGAACCGGGCGATGACCAGCATCGCCAGCACGACGTACTCGGCGGCCGTGATCGCGTACAGCGCGTCGGCCAACCAGCCGATCTTCAGTTGCTTGGAAGCGATCGCGATGATGCCCGTGGCCATGACCAGCGCGAAGTAGCCGGGGAACAAGGTGGCGATCGGGCCGGCCTTCGATTCGGGTGCAGTTGCGGTCGCGGTCATGGACGGAGGTACTTGAGGAAGGCTGCGGCCGACGCGGCCAGGACGATCGACACCGCGGCGGTTGCCCAGGCGAGCGATTCGTGGTCGGTTTGGAACGCCTCGACACCGACCGTGATCAGGAACACCTGGAACGCGACGAGGATGATCACATACAGCGACACTGCCGACGAGGTGCGCCGACCGCGTTCGGAGATTCTCATTCCACCCTCCCGAGCGCCCAGATCTGTCCGTCATCACGGATCTCGACGTCGATGCGACCGAGTGGTCGAGTGGGCGGTCCAGAGACAACGGCACCCGTCGCGACATCGAAGTTGCCCTCGTGGCACGGGCAGTGCCAGCGTCCTTCCTCGGGCTGGTAGTAGACGACACAACCGAGGTGGGTGCACTTCTGGCTGAACGCAACGACATCGGCCTCGGCGAGCCGAACGAGCACCGCCGGGTCGCGATCGGCCGGGTAGTGGAACAGATAGCTGTCACCGATCGCGACGTCGCCAATCGCGACGATGGCTCTCGGTTCGCCGGTGTTGATGCTGCGCAGTTGGGTCCACACCGCCAAGCCGACGTTGGCAGCGGCCATCGTGCCGGCGCCCAGCACGAGGTACCGCGTGAACTCGCGTCGAGTCACCTCTTCTTCGCTGGCAGCTTCGTACGGAAAGTCGCGCTTCCATACCGGTTGGTCCACGGGTGTATCGGTGTCGCTCACCAGAGCCGCCCTCCCTCTTCGATGCCGAACGGGTCGTCGAGCCAACTGCGGCGTTCACCTGCGCCGACATCGAGCGGCCCGGCCTGCAGGTCGTCGACCACGGTGTACACCTTGGTGCGCACCTGCTGGCGACCGAACATGAAGTCGCGCAGCAGAGACCCACGACGGTTCGTGTTGAACTGTTCGACGGTGCCGTACCACAGCGCTTCGCTGGGGCACACCGATGCGCACATCGGTGCATAGCCCTCCGAGGTTCGGTCGGTGCACATGTCGCACTTCATCATCTGATCGAACTCGGCCATGTACTTCGGTACGCCGAACGGACACGCCAGAACACAATTGGAGCAGCCGATGCACCGAGGCTTCGACGCCGACTGCACGATGCCGCCCTCGGTCTGCTTGATGGCGTCAGCCGGGCAGACGTGGGCGCAGGTCGGATCTTCGCAATGCATGCACACCATGGGCGCCGTCTGTGTGGTCGTCGCTCGATCGATCCGCTCGAGATGGATCAGCGATTGCCCGCGATGGGTGCCGCACTCCATGCACGCCTGCACGCAGGCTTCGCAGCCGATGCAACGGCTCTGGTCGATCACGAACACCGGTGAGTCATCGATCCCGAACCTCACGGCTCGCCTCCCTGCAGTTCGAGATCGCGTGCATCGGTCGTGTCGGTTCGGCCGCCGACTCGAAGGATACGAACCGCAGCCACCTTGAACTCGGGCATCTTGGAGATCGGATCAACCGCTCGGTTGGTGAGCTGGTTGGCGGCCTTCGCACCGGGCCAGTGGTACGGGATGAACACCGTGTCGGGTCGGATGGTGTTGACCACGTGCGCGGGCAGCGTGATCGTGCCACGGCGCGACGTCACCGCGACGTTGTCGCCGTCGGCGACCCCCAGTCGCTCGGCGAGTTGTGGATGCATCTCACACAACGGCTCGGGGTACTGCGCGACCAGCGCAGCGATCCGCCGGGTCTGTGTCCCGGAGAGGTACTGGCTGACGACCCGCCCCGTGGTGAGCCAGATCGGGTACTCGTCGTCGACGACCTCCGCCGACTCGCGGAAAGGCACGCCGTGGAACCTCGCCTTGCCATCGGGATGGAAGAACCTCCCGCCCTCGAACAGGCGCGGTGTACCGGGGTGGCCCACCTCGGGGATCGGCCAGAACAACCCCATCTCGTCCTCGATCCGCTGCCAGGTTGCGCCCCGGTAATCGGCCGTACCACCGGCTGACGCAAGGCGGAGCTCCTCGAAGATCTCCTCGGTGTTGCTGTAGGAGAAGTACTGCTGCTTGCCGAGGCGTTGGGCAATGTCGAGCAGGATCTGCCAGTCGAGGTGGGCATCACCGGGCGGGGTGACGGCGGCGTTGATCTTGATGATCCGACCCTCGCCACTGGTGGATGTGCCTTCGTCCTCTTCGTGGAGCGACCCCGGCAGCACGACATCGGCGTGCTGTGCGGTCTCGGACAAGAAGAAGTCGATCACCGCGTAGAACTCGAGCTTGTCGAACGCCTCGCGGGTGAAGTTCGAATCCGGTGCCGACACGACCGGGTTGAAGCAGATCGACAGCAGGCCCTTGATCTCACCCGCGTGGATCGCTTCGATGATCTCCTCCGCCGGGATCCCCTTGCCGGGGATCTCCGATTCCTCGCATCCCCATACCTTGGCGACGTGGGCGCGGTGCTCGGGGTTCGTGATGTCGCGGTTGCCGGGCAGTTGGTCGCACTTGTGGCCGTGCTCTCGGCCGCCCTGACCGTTGCCCTGCCCGGTGATCGTCGACACACCACAACCCGGCTTGCCGAACTTACCGGTCGCCAGCCCGAGGTTGATCGCCGCCAACACGTTGTCGACTCCCTTGGTGTGCTGCTCGATACCACGCGCGTGCAGCAGCATCCCTGTGGCCGCTGTTCCCCACAACTCGGCGGCCTCCTCGATGCGCGCAGCGGGCACACCGGTGATGCCTGCTGCCCATTGCGGGGTCATCTCGGCGACGGCTGCAGCAGCCTCGTCGAACGCGACCGTGTGGGCGTCGATGAACTCGTGGTCGAGCCAGTCGTGACGGATCAGGGTGTGCAGCACCGCGCCGAAGAGCGCCGAGTCGCTGCCCGGTCGCACGGGAAGGAAGAGATCCGCTGTCCGGGCCAACGGGACGACACGCGGATCCTGCACGATCAACTTGGCGCCACGATCGCGCGCTCGCCAGATGTAGCTCGTCGTGATCGGGAACGTCTCGGCGACGTTGGATCCGGCGATCCACACCACATCAGCCAGCGGGATGTCGCTCCATGGGTTCGGAGCCCGGTCGACCCCGAGAGCCTTCTTGTTGCCGGCGCCGGCAGACACCATGCAGAACCGGCCGTTGTAGTCGAGGTTCGCGGTGTGCAGCGCGAGCCGGGCGAACTTGCCGATCAGGTAGCTCTTCTCGTTCGTCAGCGACACGCCCGACAACATCGCGAACGCGTCGTCGCCGAAGGCCGCCTGGATGCGGCGGATCTCGCTGACCACCTTGTCGAGAGCAGCGTCCCACGTGATCGATCGGAACCCGCCAGGAGCCGATGGGTCGCGTTCCATCGGCTGCAGCAACCGGTCGGGGTGATTGCCCTGCAGGTACCGTTTGACGCCCTTCGGGCACAGCTTGCCTTCGTTGAACGGAAACTCGTACCACGGTTCGAAGCCGACCACCTCGTTGTCGCGGACCTTCAGCTTGATGCCGCACTGCTGGCCGCAGAAGCAACAGTGCGTCTGCACCACGCTGTCGACCTCCAGCCCGGCGTTCCATCCACCGGGCGGCGCCTCGTTGAGGTGCGGTCCATAGCGAGCGATCAGTTCCTCGTCGGTGATCGGTGGGTGAGCCATCAGCCGAAACCTCCGACCCGCGACGATTGTGCCAGCGTCACCTGCGCGCGGCGGCACCGTGGGCACGTGTCCTGGTAGTTGCCGCCGTCGGTCAGGCCGTAGTCGAAGCCCACTTGGGGAAGGACTTCGCGCAGGTCTGCGATCTGTTGTGCACTGGCGAAACCTTCACCGCAACGACGACACACGGCGGGTGGGCCTTCGTCGTTGGCTCTCTTGTAGTAGGCCACACCGAGGTTGCCGGGGCGCTGGAAGATGTGGAACAACTTGCCGAACGGGAGATACATGAGGCCGAGGATCACGGTGAGCGCGTGAATCGTGTTCAGCGCCGAATAGAAACGGCCCTGCAGCCACGTGCTCGACACGGTGAGGAACAACCCAGTCACCGAGACGGCGAACAGACCGGCCAACGCGAGGAAGTCACCCGACCGTTCCGTTGCCAACGCGCCCGGGTCGCGCAACCTGCGTCGAAGGAAGATGAAGACGCCGGCGAGCACCAGTACCGCCGCGATGTCGAGCCCGTGGAAGATCAACCAGCCGACGATGCTGCCGGCGTCGAAGCGCAGCGTTCCAATGCGCGAGAAGAAGACCTGGTACCGATCTGCCTGCTGACCGACGCTCTCGAAGTGCAGCAGCCCGAGCGTCAGCGGGAACGTGATGAGCGCAGCGAGGATGCAACCCCAGAACACGAACTGGTGTGCCATCCAGCGCGCCCGCGACCGACGGCGGATGAAGCCCTGCGCCAACAACTGGGTCGCGACCAGCGACGGCAGCGCCGCGGCATTGCGCAACTTTCGCTGGCGAAAGGCATCCCACCCTCGACGATTCAACATGGCCGTCGGTGGGCGTCGTAGCCACACGGCGTACCGGTAGACAACGCCGAAGACGGCGAACACGATGCCGAACAGGTATCCAACGAGCGCTGCGTCGAACCACACCAGGCGATCGCTGCCAATGAAGGAGAGGGCGAGCACGATCGCGACCGAGACGATGCCCCACACCACTCCCCGGCGATCCAGTCGAGCTGCGGCCGAGGTCATGCTGCGACACTAACCCTGCGTCGAGAGGGGCTGAACCGGATCAACTCAGGGCTCACCGGCGGCCACCCACATCACCTCGGTTGGTGCGTCACCGGCATCGGAGCTACCGCTGAGCAGTCGGTTCATCGCCACCGCCATCTTGCGCGCCCGAGACTTGGTCAACTCGGCGACCGGCCCAGCGAACAACGAATCAACGGTCTCTTCCAGCAACTCCAGCCAACGCGCGTAGTGCGCCGGGGTGAATGGGGTGCGCTCATGGATCGGCTCGTGGGCGCGCAACGGGTTGCCCTCGTACCCGCGAACACCGAAGAGTTGCCACGACCAGAACTCGGTCAAGGTCTCGATGTGCGCGTTCCAGTTGACGTCCTCGGCAGCGAACACCGGACCGAGCACATCGTCCATCGCAGCTTGCCGGTAGAAGTCACGGACGAACCGTTCGACGTCGTCGCGGTCGCTGATATCAGCGGTCGGCATCTCGAACAGATGCGCCCAACACGGCGAGTCGCCACCCTCATCGCACGCGGTCTTCATCCGTGGACCGCCAGCATGGACTCCATCCGCAGCACGAGCGGGAACAACACGTTGTTCTCCTTGTGGATGTGCAGATGCGTGTCGGCTTCCAACTCGGCGAGCGCAGCGAAACACGCCGCATACGACGCGCAGCCGTCGGCGGGCGTCTCGTACCCGTTTGTCAGCTGACGAAGCCGGGCGAGCAGTCCGCCGACCACGTCGTGCTCGCGCAGCATCATCGAGATCGGGTTGCGCAGCGTGCCGCAGTGGAACGACGGCGGTTCGGTGGCCACGGCGAGCTCGCGGATCATCGGGAACAGCACGCGCTCCTCCTTCAGCATGTGTGGCTCGAGATCGGCCCTCGCCTCCTCGTAGCACGAGGCGATGTCGGCCAGTTCCGGGTGACGCAGGCCGTGGACCGACATGACCTTGGCGATGAGTGCCGACAGGCGCGGCATCTCGCCCCACAAGTACCGGTGATGGATGGCCTCGAGGTGATCGACGAGGTCTGTCGCACTGAACGTCGACCAGTCGCTGGCATCGTCCTCGGTGATCGCCGCAGCGAGGTCGTTGAACGTCGAGGCGTCGAGGCCACGGCCGGTGCACGCGTCGGCGAGCGACTGCTGACCACCGCAGCAGTAGTCGAGGCCGTGCCGCTCGAACTCTCGGGCCAGCTGCGGGTGAGCGTCGACCAATGCAGCCAAGGTCATCGTCGTATCGATTGTGTTCATGATGTTGCTCCCATCGCAATGTCGGACAACGAGGTGCCACCGAGCACTTCGACCAACTCGTGCCGCGCCTTCGTCCAGGCGACGTGCAGCGAGCACGGTGCCACGCCGTCGCAGGCACGATCAGCCACGACGCACCGACCGCCGTCCGTCGCACCATCGACTGCCTCGATGACTTCCAGCACACTGACCTGACCAAGGTCGACGCAACTCCGGTAGCCCCCGGTCGGTCCAGGATCCGATCGAACCCAGCCGGCCTTGACCAATGGCCCGACCACTTGTGGGACGAACCCCGAGGTCGTTCCGAGCGCGTCGGCCAGTGCCGGTGCCTTCAATCGCCCGGTGGTGTCACCCAGGGTGACCATGGCACGGACTGCCAGCTCCGCCCTGCGGGTGATCTCCAGTCTCATAGTCACAGACTCATCGATTGTCCCGGCGATCACCAGGGCACAACGTCCCGCGCCGGGGAGCTCGCCCTCGGCCGCCAACCTTCGTTCGGTATTCGTCCGGCACCTCGGTGATATGCCCCAGACGGACGCAGGAGCACCGAACGAATCCGCTGCTTCCCAGCAAGGCCGGGTCGGGGCATCCGTCGAGCAGGGCGAACGTTGCTTGTCAGGGCACTAGCCCTTGCCCACCGAGAGTGCCGTCCAGACGCGGACTGGCGTGTACGGCAGGTCGAGATGCTCGACCCCGAACTCGCGCAGGGCATCGAGCACTGCGCTCTGCAGGGCAGGCGTGCCCACCACCGTGCCGGATTCGCCGACGCCTTTCACACCCAGAGGGTTCCACGGCGAAGGTGTCTCCATCTCGTGCGTCTCGAAGCTCGGCAGCTCCGCGGCGGATATCAACGCATAGTCGGCGAGGTTGCCGCTGAGCGGCACACCGTTGTCGCCGTACACCATCTCCTCATAAATCGACGCGGCGACCGCCATACCCAGGCCACCGTGCACCTGTCCCTCGGCCAGCTGTGGTTGCAGCAACGTGCCGGCGTCGTCGACCGCGACGAGGGACCGCACCCGCACCTCGCCCGTCTCGATGTCGAGTTCGATCGTTGCCACGCATGCCCCGAACGCGAACGTGCCGGCGCCTCCGTTGGGCTTGAACCGGTGATCGGCGGACAACGGGCCGAGATCGGTCCAGCCGACATCGCGTGTCGGTGTCCCGGCGACGTGGAACCGGCCATCGGCCCGCTCGAACACGATGTCGGCGACGGCCGCTTCCAACCGTTCGGCAGCGGCGTGCTTGGCCAACTCGATCACATCGCGTGCCGCGCCATACGCGGCCGACCCACCCAGCTGTGCCGAGCGCGACCCGATGGTTCCGCCGCCGGTCGGCGACAGCGCTGTGTCGCTGTGCAGCACGCGGACCTGGTCGCTGACGATGCCCAGCTCATCGCCGACCAGCGCAGCGAACGTGGTCTCGTGAGCCTGACCGTGTGGTGACGTGCCGACCACCACGGTGACATGACCTTGCGGATCGACGGTGACCGAAGCATGCTCGCCCTCGCCGCCTCCGGTGATCTCGACGGTGCAACTCACGCCGACGCCCAGTCGAATCGCGCCTCCCTGGCGACGCAACTCCGCCTGCTCGGCCCGCAACGCCTCGTACCCGGCGGCCTCCACGCAGCGATCGAGCGCGTCGGCGTACCGACCGCTGTCGTACGTCGAGCCCATCGCTGTCGTGTACGGGAACGCCTCGGGCGGCACGAGGTTGCGGCGACGCACCTCGACCGGGTCGAGCCCGATCCGTGCGCCATACCGGTCCATCGCCCGTTCGATGTCGCACGATGCCTCCGGGCGACCCGCACCGCGCAGGGCCATCGTCGATGCTGTGTTGGTCGCCACCGATCGACCGCTGGCGCGTGCCGTGGGGATGTCGTACACGCCGGTGCCCGAGTTGCGCAGGTTCCCCGTGATGAAGGTTCCCATCGCCGGGTACGCGCCGCTGTCCTGCACCGCTGTCACCTCGTACGCCAAGACCTTGCCGTCCGACGTGCCTCCGATCCGGACCCGGTGGGTCGACGCCCGGCCATGACCCATGCTCAGCATGGACTCCGACCGCGTCTCCACCCACCGCACCGCTCGGCCCAGCCGACGCGCCGCCCAGACGATCACCACGTCTTCGGGCTGGCATCCGTACCCACCCTTCGATCCGAACCCACCGCCGACGTCAGGCGTGATCGCTCGGACCGTGCCCGGCGCGAGGCCGAGCGCGCACTCGATCACATACTTCGCGCCGGCAGGTCGCTGCGAACACACCCAGACCGTGCACTGCGCGTCGTCGCCCCACACGGCCGCGGCGGCGCGGGGCTCCATCGCCCCAGCGTGCAGACGGGGGTGGCGCATGGTGAACTCCTCGACCACGTCGCACGCCGCGAACGGATCGTCCTCGAACGGCGGCATCGACCACTCGTACGACACGTTGGAAC
Organism: Ilumatobacteraceae bacterium; assembly: GCA_031373785.1. Taxonomy (GTDB): domain Bacteria; phylum Actinomycetota; class Acidimicrobiia; order Acidimicrobiales; family Ilumatobacteraceae; genus JAENVT01. Next base: position 71,629 of record JANMNE010000183.1, on the reverse strand, counting down.
CAGCCGTTTCGTGCACCAGCACCTCGCCGCGCAACGAGTCTTCGAGATCGATCACCGGCGCCAGTGGTTCGGTGCCGACAATCACGACCTCGGCCGCATCGGCTGCCTGCACACGCGTCTCGGCCACCACGATGGCCACCGGTTCGCCGACGAAGCGCACCACGTCCTGCGCCATCATCGGACGCACCATCGCCTTGTTCGCCGTGGGCAATCGGGGCGGCAGCACCCACACGTCGGTCAGGTCGGCACCGGTGAGCACGGCGACGACGCCTGGCATCGACGTCGCCTCCGACGTGTCGATCGAGAGAAGGCGACCGTGGGGCTCGATCGCTCGAACGAACACGGCGTGCAGCGCTCCGTCCAATTCGGGTAAGCGCAGGCCGTCGATGAACGTCCCTCGACCCACGATCAGTGGGCCGTCCTCTCGTCGGTCTGTGCGGGGCAAGTGGGTGCTCACCTCGCGAATCTCTCACATGCGCAGCGGCTGCCCGACCTCGAAGACGTCGGTCATCGGCCGATGAAGCCCTCGCTGGTCGTGCAACGGGCGAGGCCCTCGGTGGAGGCCCTGTCGAGGATCTCCTCGGCGCGCGTCACGAAGGCAGCCAGATCGGGTCGTGACGGATCGAGGCGACGGGCGACCGCTGTGAACAGGGTCAGCGACGAGACCAGCTTGGAATTGTCGGGCGACCCGAACAGTGCGCCGACAGTGACCCCTTCCTCGATCACCTGGCGCCACACGGCATCGACGAGTCGCAGGTATCCGGCGCCGAGCACGGGGTGCAGCAGGTAGGCCGTTGCTTCCTCCACGCTGGCGATCGAGTAGCGCTGCGAGATCGGACTGACACCCAGTCCACTGACTTGCGGGAAGGTGTACCACATCCAATGCGACAGCTTGCGGCCCGCCTCGATCTCACCGAGAGCGCGATCGAAGCTGTCGTGCTGCGCCTCGACGAAGCGGCGCAGATCGACGGTCACGCTTCCTCGGGGTCGCTCTCACCGACGTCGGCCGGAGGCGGCGCCGGCGCTGTGCCGGGTGGGGTCATCGAGATCGTCAGACCATCGATCTCCAACACGATTTCGGGTTGCCCAGACGAGTTGGTGATGCCTACCGGCTTCGTTGACTTGCGTTGAACGGCCATGTCGCACCGTACCCCCGGCGACGGCGTGACATGGGTCGGCGGCGGCCGCGACTTCCGCGTTTCGATCGCGCCCACAACGGGCACCATTCGCACGTGCGGATGAACATCAGTCTGGTCGGCGTCGTAGCCATGGCAGTCGCCACGTTGGGAGCCTGCGGGGTGCAAGAGCACGCCCAGCCATCAGCAGGCTTGGCCGCGTTCACACCACACGTCGCAGCTGCCGCGACCGACGTTGCAGCAACTTCGAGCACCGCCGACCTTTCTGTTCCGCTGCTGGTCGCGCACGGACGGCTTCTCGGAATCGGCGTGGGGTCGTCACTCGCGGACGCCCTTCGCACGCTGGGTCTGACACCGGTCGTAGAGCCGACTGCCCAGCCGAGCAACTCGAGCGGAGCGATTGCGATGCACCCATGCCTGGGCGGCGGCGAGCACTGGGTGATCGAGTCAACCAACTTGAGTCTGATGTTCGAGGGGCCATCGGCCGGCGCGGCGAAACTGACCACGTGGCAATACACCGGTGGCCCGGCGATCGGCTTCACGCAGCTGGTGGCGCCACACGGCATCACGATTGATTCGACTCGCGGCGAGGTACTCGCGGCCTACGGCACCGCAGTCGAGATCGGAGACGCTATCGAAGTCGCTTCACCGGTGGCGCTGCAGTTCGGATTGCGTAGTGGGGCCGTCGCCTGGTTCGGCGATGTCTCCTGTCGGCGCGATCCCAGCGTGCCCTGACAGCACAACCCTGGGAGATATCGTTCATCAGGTCGACAATATGATAAGTTTGTCAGTTGATGAAGTATGCGACTCACAACGACTCCGCCAACGACGACCCGGTGAACCAGCCACTGTCGGAGATCAAGGCTGAACTGTTCAAGGCGCTCGGCCATGCAGGCCGGGTGCGCATCCTCGAGGTGCTGAGCGATGGTGATCGCACCGTTGCCGAACTGATTCCTGCCGTCGGGTTGGAGTCGTCGCATCTCTCGCAACAGCTGGCCGTTCTCCGGCGGGCCCGAGTGGTCAACGCCGCTCGCTCGGGCTCCTCGGTCACCTACTCGATCGCCGATCCGGCGATCGTCAAGTTGCTCGCGGCCGCCCGGTCATTCCTCATCAACAGCCTCAGCGTGAGCCAAGAGTTGCTCGCCGACCTCCACCAGGGTGGGTGATGGGCACTACTGACGGTCATCTGACCGCGACACCCACCAGCAAGTCGAGCGCGAAGCCCTCGTTCTCACCACTGCGCGACCTGGCGCCGCGGGCAAGCGACTACGCCGGCCTGCGGTCGTCCTGGAAGGGCGACGTGATCGCCGGCCTCACGGTCGGCGTGGTTGCGGTTCCGCTGGCGCTGGCCTTTGGGATCACCACCGGGCTCGGTGCAACCGCCGGCTTGATCACGGCGATCGTCGCCGGCCTGATCGCCGCCGTGTTCGGCGGCTCGAACGTGCAGGTCTCCGGCCCAACCGGAGCGATGACGGTCGTCCTGGTCCCGATCGTCGCCCGGTACGGGCGGCAGGCCGTGTTTGTCGTCTCGATGATCGCCGGCGTCGTGCTGGTCATCGCCGCGATCGCCCGTCTCGGCCGGTACATCGCGTTCATCCCGTGGCCCGTGGTCGAGGGATTCACCGTGGGCATCGCCGTGATCATCTTCCTGCAGCAGGTGCCGCCCGCGCTCGGTGTCGCCAAACCGCATGGCGAGAACACGGCAGCTGTGGCCGCGAGGGCTGTCGTCAACTCGTTCGACAGCGGCAGCATGAAGGCGATCGGAATCGTCGTGCTCGTGGCCGCGATCATGGTCACGCTCCCCCGCATCCGCCGGTCGCTGCCGTCGTCGCTGATCGCTGTGCTCGTCGCCACGATCGTTGCGCAGATGACATCGCTCGACATCGCCCGGATCGGTTCACTCCCATCGTCGCTGCCGATGCCGTCGTTGCCCGACACATCGTTCGGGCAGACCAAAGACTTGTTGTCCGCAGGGATCGCCGTCGCCCTGCTCGCAGCAATCGAAAGCCTCTTGTCGGCGCGGGTGGCTGACGGGATGAGCGACGGAGGTCGCCACGACCCCGACCGCGAGCTGTTCGGTCAAGGGCTCGCCAACGTCGTGTCACCGTTGTTCGGAGGCATACCTGCCACGGGCGCGATCGCCCGGACCGCTGTCAACGTGCGTGCCGGGGCGCGAACACGGGTTGCTTCCATCACGCACGCGATCGTCCTGATACTGGTCGTATTCTTCGGCGGGCCGCTCGTCTCGCACATTCCGCTGGCGGCCCTGGCGGGCGTGTTGATGGTGACTGCCCAGCGAATGGTCGAGATCCACAACATCCGGGCCGTGCTGCGCTCGACCCGCTCCGACGCACTGGTCCTGTTGCTCACTGCGGCGGCCACCATCGCATTCGACCTCATCGTCGCTGTCGAGATCGGCGTCGCCGTCGCGGCAGTGTTGGCCCTCCGTCATGTCGCCCGAAGCAGCGGAGCCGAACTCGAACAGCTGCCGCTCGACGAGACGGTCACCGATGGCGAGGAAGCTCGCCTCCTCCACGAACACATCGTCGTCTACCGATTGGACGGCTCGCTGTTCTTCGGGGCATCACAGCGATTCCTGACGGAGCTCACTGCGGTCAGCGACGTGAAGATCGTGATCCTGCGGCTCTCCCAGATCCAGGTCCTCGACGCGACAGGCGCGCAGGCCCTCGGCGAGATCGTCGCCGAGCTCGAGTCGCGCGGCATCACCGTCTTACTCAAGGGCCTGCGGCCGCGCCACCGACGAGTCCTCCTCGCAGTGGGAACGCTCGATCACCTCGCCCACGAACGGCACCTGTTCGACACCCTCGACGAGGCCGTCACCCACGCCCGACTCCACCTCGCCCGCACCTGACACGCGCGACTATCAGTCGACGAAGTGCGATCAGCTGCGAGTCGGCGCCGTCTCCGCGACCGCAGGTTTCGGATCAGCCGATTCCGGCTCCGGTCTGGCCGAATCGTCGGAAACGGTCATCCGCCTCGAACGAACCAGGCGGCGTACCCCGCTGTCGATCGCGAGCGCGATCCCGAGCAACACGATCGCCACAATGCCGTCCATCCACCAGTGGTTCCCGGTAGCCGACACGACCACCATCGTCAGGGCGAGATGCAGCAAGAACAGCCATCGCCAGCGACTGGTGCTGACGGCGACGATGCCGAACGACACCAGTGCTGCCCAACCCACGTGGATCGAGGGCATCGCCGCGAACTGATCCGAGACGCCGGTGCCGACGGGTCCGTACAGCGACAAGCCGTAGTGGGTGGCCAGGTCGATGTAACCGAGGTCGGGGAGGAAGCGTGGTGGCGCCACCCGGATGAAGCGGATGATCACGCAGAAACCGGTCATGATCGCCAACGCATTGCGCCAGCGGGGATAGCGCTCGCGATCGCGGACGAACAGCCAAACCAGGAAGGCAACCAACGCCGGCACGTGCACGATCGCGTAGTAGTAGTTGGAGAACCGGGCCAGCCAGTCGTGACGCAACACCAGGTGCTGCAACGACAGCTCCGTCGGCATGTGGAGCGTGTTTTGGAACCGGACGATCTGCCGAGCCCGGTCGATGGCTCCTTCGTCCTGCGCCAGCGGCAGCACCCTCGCCAGGCGCCACACGGAATACAACGATGCCACCAGCGCAAGCTCCTGCGCCGACAGCATGATCGCCTCTCGCAGCCGCGTCGGTCGCTGCCGTCGCAACACAACCGCTGTCAACCCGCAGAGGACCGCCACCACGGCAGCTTGATCCCAGGTGGGCCAATCCATATCCGAACAAGACTGCCGGGAGAAACTCGTCGACGCAAACTCTCAGGTCCACTGCGCCTGACGACTGGCGAGCAGTCGAACTCAGACCAGGACGGGGTCGGCCTCTGGCTCGGTCTCCAACAGGGTGTGGTTCCCCTGGACGTGCACGTGCGGCAGCACACGATCCAGCGCCTTCGGCAGCCACCAGTTGCGATCGCCCAACAGTTCCATCGTCGCCGGCACCAGCACCATGCGCACCAGCGTCGCGTCGACCAGCACGGCGGCGGCCAAACCGAGCCCGAAGACCTTCAACTCGCGGCTGTCCCCCAGGACGAACGCCGAGAACACGCACACCATGATCAGCGCGGCAGCGGTGATGACCCTGGCCGTTACCGCCAGGCCGTCGGCCACGGCAGCAGCGTTGTCGCCGGTTCGATCGAACTCCTCTTTCATGCGCGACAGCAAGAAGACCTCGTAGTCCATCGACAGCCCGAACGTGATCGCGAACAACATCATCGGCGCCCAGGCTTCGACCGGGCCCGGCCTGCCGATCTCGAAGAAGTCCTTCAGCCAGCCCCACTGGAAGATTGCAACGATCACGCCGTACGCGGCGCCGACCGACAACATGTTCATGATCACGGCCTTCAGCGGCACGAGGATGCTGCGGAACACCACCAGCAGCAAGATGAAGCTGAGGATCAACACCGCGCCGATCAGCAGGGCCAGCCGTTCCCCCAGGTAGGTGGCGAAGTCGATGCTGGCTGCGGTGAAGCCACCCACTCGCACATCGATACCGGACGACGGTATGCCCGTGCTGCGGAGGCGGTTGACCAGATCCGTCGTCGCCTCGTCCTGCGGGGAACTGAACGGAAACACCTGCCACGACCAGGTGCCGGGAGCCAACTCCTCTCCCTTGGTCATGAAGGCGATGTCGGTGTCGTCGATCAACTTGTCGCGGAACGCCTTTGCCGACTCGGTCGTGACGCTGGGATCCGTGCTGACGAGGACCAGCGGCCCGGTGCCTCCCGCACCGAATCCTTGGGCGATCAGGTCATACGCCTTTCGCGCGGTGTTGTCCTTGGGAAGATTCCCCGTATCGCCGAACCCGAGGCGAATCGACGTCAACGGTGCCGCGAGTAAGAGCAAAACGAGCAGTCCGAGGATCAGCGGTGGCCACGGGCGCCGCTGGATGAACCGGCTCCATCGATACCAGAACTGCTGTTCTCGCGGCTTCGAATGGCGGTGCGGGAGATGAACGCGCAGCGACCGGCCGAACCCGAGCCTGCTGATGATCATGACGAGGGTCGCGATCACCACGGCCCCGAGCAGCGCGAACCCGAGAGCGATCCCTGTGAAGACGCCCACCAATGAGAGCACCACGAAGGTGCCGACGGCGATCGCCGCAGCCCTCGACGTCTCGTCGATCCGATGGCCGGCGAATCCGATCAGGGACGGCAGCAGGGTGATCGACGCCAGCATCATCAACAAGACGCTGATCGCCGAGGCCGCTGCCAGCCCACGCACGAACGACAGACCGATGATGAACAGCCCCAACAGCGAGATGATGACGGTGATGCCGGCGAAGATGACCGCACGACCCGAAGAGTCGACGGCTTGGATGACGGCGTCCTCGGGGTCAAGACCAGCATGCAGGTGTTCGCGGTAGCGAGTGACGATGAACAGCGCATAGTCGATGCCCACACCGATCCCGATCATCGCTGCGATCGACGGACCGAACTCCGGGATGGTGAAACCGTTGGAGGCGATCGCCATCACGGCCGCACCCACGCCGAGACCGAAGAGCGCAGTGGTGATCGGCAATCCCATCGCCAACACCGAACCGAACGCGATCAGCAAGATGACGATCGCCGCCAGCAGTCCGAGGACCTCGCTCTCGGGTAGGTGGAATCCGGCGAACAACTGCCCGCCGTACTCGATCCGCAACAAGCAGGTGACGTGCGACCGGGCCGCTTCGCAACGCAGGTGCCGCTCCGACTCCGGCACCATCGTGTTACCCAAGTGCTCGATGCGCTCAGCCAGATCGCGCGTGCCTGCCTCAGTGCGATTCGTGTACGAGATCTGGGCGAACGACGTGCCGCCCAGATAGCTGGTGAAGTCCTTGCCGTCCTCGGTGTACGGACTCACGACCTTGACGCCGTCGATCTTGTCGACCTCGTTGAAGAAGGGTTCCATCAGTGCTCTGATGCGACCCTGCGTGCCTTCGTCGGCGAAGTCACTCGAGGCGAACACGATCTGGGCGGTGTATCCCGCGTCCTCGTAGTCCCCGGTCTTGATCAGCGCATCCTTGACGAACTGGGAGTCGCTGTTCGGCAGGTTGAAGTCGGTGTGGTAGTCGATCCCCATGAACCCGCTGACCGTGTTCAGCCCGAGAAGCAGCGGCAGCCAGATCCCGAACACCATGATCCGACGCTTCCGGTAGCTGAAGCGCGTGAGTCGAACCAGCAGTCCGTCCGTCGCAGTGGGAGCCGGCACAGAGGTTTCGGTTGTCATTCTGGCTCGCCTTCCGCAGAGAGAGGTACGTCGTCAGTGATCGGCAGCAATTGACCGTAGCTTGACAATTCGCCGGGGAGCGAGCAAGGCCCTGGCCAGAACTGACGAGAGAGCGGGCCATCATGTCGACGCAAGTGCCAGTAGAGCCCCGCAGATCGCCACCGTCATGGATGGTCCCCGCCGGGATCGGCATGATCATCGTGCTCCTGGGCGTCCTCATCGTCGTGCTCGGCGACCCCAGCGGCCAGTGGTCAAAGCTTTGGTGAGCTGGAGAGCCTCACCCAGTCCTCGATGAACGATTGTTTGACCTCGCACGGCGCGACCTGGCCGTTGCAAAACATTCCGAGCTTCGCTGTTGGCTCCGACCCCGTGGGGATCTGGAACTCATGCGTCGAGAACGTCCGGTCTATCGTTGCCGCTCGGGAGGCTTCGTTGCACCAGAGTCGGTGATCACCGGGCTATTCATTTCGCCTCACAAGGCCGGAAGGAGAATTGGATGGACACGATCCAGTCGAAGGTCGATGAGCTGATCAGTCAGATGACACCGGCAGAGAAGGCCGGCCAGCTCACCCAGTACTTCTACTTTCGTTTGCCGGGGGATGCTGCCCCAGCGCTCGACTTCCGCAGCGACGAGCAGCCACGGATGGTCGAGTCGGCGCTGCAGCACGGCGCCGCAGGGTCGCTATTGTTCGTCACCGATCCGGCGGAGATCAACCGTCTCCAGCGGCTCGCCATCGAAGGCAACCGCCTCGGCATCCCCGTACTGTTCGGCTTCGACGTGGTTCACGGGCTCCGCACGATCCTTCCCGTGCCGATCGCGATGGCGGCTTCCTGGGATCCCGAGACGATCGAACGCGGACAGACGATGGCAGCCCGCGAGGCGCGCGCTGTCGGCATCCACTGGACCTTTGCGCCGATGGTCGACATCGCCCGCGACCCGCGTTGGGGTCGGATGATCGAGGGCGCCGGCGAAGATCCGTATCTCGGCGCTGCGGTCGCTGTCGCCCAGGTTCGTGGCTTCCAGGGTGGCGAGCTGGGTGCACCGGAGCACGTCATTGCCGGCCCGAAGCACTTCGCCGGGTACGGCGCGGCGATCGGAGGGCGCGACTACGACGAGGTCAACCTCTCCGACTCGGAGCTCTGGAACACCTACTTCCCACCGTTCAAGGCGGCGGTCGACGCGGGCGCCGGCAACGTGATGACCGCCTACATGGGCCTCAACGGAGTACCGGCCACGGGCAATCGCTGGCTGTTCACCGAGGTGCTGCGCGACACGTGGGGGTTCAAGGGTTTCGTGGTCAGCGATGCCAACGCCGTACGGAATCTCGTCACACACCACTTTGCAACTGATCTCGGTGACGCCGGTGCCCGCGCCGTCAACGCGGGCGTCGACATGGAGATGGCAATCGCGGACCCCGCCTACGCACACCTGCCCGAGGCGCTGGGCTCAGGTGCGGCGGACCCGCAGGCAGTCGACGCAAGCGTGAGGCGCGTGCTGGAAGCGAAGATTCGGATGGGCCTCTTCGACGCACCGTTCGTCGACGAAGACCGCGCCCGCGTGGTGCTCGCCGATCCGGCGCACCGCGACGTGGCGCGCGTTGCCGCAGAACGATCGGCGGTGCTGCTGCGCAACGAAGGAAACCTCTTACCACTCGACGTCGCCGACCTGGGTTCGATCGCAGTCATCGGCCCGCTCGCCGATTCCAAGCGCGACACCATCGGACCGTGGGTCTTCGACTTCGATCTCGACGAGACGGTCACCGTGTTGGACGGCATCCGCGCGAGGGCCGGACACGGCGTGCGGGTCGATCACGCCCGCGGCCTGCCCGTCGTGCAGCGGGTGTTTCCTTCGATGTTCGACATGTTCGGCGGCAACCGGCCGGAAGATCCCGAGGGGTTCGACGAGGCCGCGGAGTTCCAGCACGCCGTTGACCTCGCGGGCGCGGCCGACGTTGCCGTCGTCGTCGCCGGCGAGTGGCAGAACATGATCGGCGAGGCTGCCTCGCGGTCGTCGCTGGAGCTTCCTGGACGCCAGCTGGAACTGTTGCAGGCGGTCGTCGCGACCGGTACGCCGGTGGTGTTGCTGGTCATGAACGGGCGCCCGCTCGACCTGCGTTGGCCAGCGGAGCACGTGGCGGCGCTCCTCGACATCTGGTATCCCGGCACGCAGGGCGGCGCAGCCGCGGCAAACCTGCTGTTCGGTGACGCCTCTCCCGGCGGCAAGCTGCCCTTCACGTGGCCGCGCACCGTGGGGCAGGTGCCGCTGGTGTACGCCCACACCATTTCGCACGAGCCCCAGAACCAGGCGCGGCGATACTGGGACGAGGATGGCGCGCCGCTGTTCCCGTTCGGCTATGGCTTGAGCTACGGCCGTTTCGAGTACAGCAACCTGACGGTCGATCAACCGTCCACCACTACCGACGGGACGGTCCTGGTGTCGGTCGAGGTGACGAACACGGCGGATCGAGGCGGCGACGAGGTCGTCCAGCTCTACATCCACCAACGATCTGGCACGGCGTCGCGCCCCGTACGCGAGCTCAAGGGCTTCTCGCGGGTCACGCTCGCCGCAGGGGAATCTCGCACGATCCAGTTCCCGGTCGGGCCGAACGAACGGCGCTATTGGAACGCGGCGGCCCGAGATTGGGTCTCCGATTCGTCGACCTTCGACGTGTGGGTCGGCGGCGACTCGACGGCAGAACTGACGACCACGTTCGAGGTCACCGAGGCGTAGCCGAATCAGCCGATCTGAGCTGCCTCGAGATCTGCGATCACATCGGCGGCATGGCTGGCGACGTCGGTGACCTCGTAGCGACGATGGATCCGTCCCTCAGGATCGATCAGGTAGCTGTGACGCATCGGGAACTCGGCGTACTTCTCGCCCGGATCGCGAACGACCTCGTACTTGGTCCCGACAGCGCGATCCACATCGCTCAACAGGTGGAACTGGAACTGCTGCGCCTCGGCAAACGCCAGGTTCTCGGCCGGTGTGTCGAATGAAACACCGAGGATGACGGCGTTCAACTCTTCGAATCGCTGGGCGCTGTCACGCAGGCCCTGACCCTGGATCGTTCAACCAGGTGTCGCCGCTTTCGGGTACCACCACAGCAACACCCACCGACCTCGAAGATCCCGGAGGTGGACGTTGGCGCCGTGCTCGTCCGGCAGTTCGAAATCAGGCGCAGCGGCGTTCAACGTCAGCATCGTTGGAGTCTCGCAGACCTTGACGGTGGCGTCGACAATGTGGGGCGATCACTCGTCCGGGCGACGACGACCGATCGGCGATCGCGGACTCGGCGGCGCAAGAGGAGGTGGGGGCGCTGCAATCCGACCGACAGCGCGTAGTGCGTTCGAGGCGAGCGACGGTGTCTCCAAGAAGCTGCGGTTGGGAAGACTCGTCAACGCGTCGGTCATTGCGGCCTGCTCGAGCCGACGTTGATGGCCCCGGAAGCTGGCCAGGGCCAACACGAGCAGAACCAGCGCCGCGCCGACCAGGACCAGTGTGCGAACTCCGAAGTACGTCGCCAACCCCACGTCGAGCGGCCGGCGTTCGAGATCACGAGGTCGTGCGTGTCCGGCGACATGAGGCAGCCGCCTGGTACACCTGGCCGATGCCGAGCTCGAGCGTTGGCGCGACGAACGGGTTATCCGACTCATTCGGTGACAGGTCAGAGTTCGCGGCACGTTGCTCGCGAACGAGCCGGGCGTTCTCGGCACCACTCTCCAGCAACATCAGATCGCGGGCTCTGTCGAAGTACTCGTTGATCGCTTCCACTGCTTGCGATCCTCACGCAGCAGCTCGCGGTCGAGCGCCGGCCCCACCGCTCGACCTCTGACGATGCCGAACCCGACACTGGCACCGACCAGCACGACACCCGCCACGAGCGCGCCGAGCCGCAACCATGCCAGAGACCGGTTCAGCCGCAGCGACCTGCCCACGCCGAAAGTATCGGGCTGCTCAAGCCGGAACGTGAGGCGAGTAGGGCTAGCGACCCATACGGCGCCGGCGGCCATTCGGCTCGTCGAGCGACCGTCGGTAGCCTGGCTCGATGGGCACACCGGTCGTCGATGAGCCCACATTTCGCCGGCGATTCGTGGTCATCGCATTCGGCGCGATCGGTGTCGCCGGGCTCGCCTGGGCATTGCGCACCGAACCTGGTAGCGGAGCGTTCTACGCCAGCACGCTCGCGCTCGGCGTCGTGTGGCTTGTCGGCGGAATGCTCTCCGGTCCCGTGCCCCTTGGTTGGGAGACGCACGACGACCAACGTCGTCGGCCGGTCCTCAGCGCGATCATCGCCGGCGCCGCGCTGGCCGCGGTGTTCGTCGTCGGAGCCCTCGTGGTGAGACACATCGCTGCCCTGAGCGACCGGGTCGAACGAGTGCTCGACTATGCCAGCGAGGGTTCGTGGCCAATCGTTCTGCTCCTCACCGTCGCCAACGGAATCGCCGAGGAAGTCTTCTTCCGCGGCGCCGTCCAGCCCGCGCTGCCGGAGCGAACTCGGTTGCCGGCGGCCGTGCTGATCTACGCAGCCATGACGATGGCGACCGGCAATCTCATGCTCGGTTTCGCGGCCGTCTTGCTGGGTGCCGTGGTCGGTCTCCAGCGCAGAGCAACCGACGGGGTGCTCGCGCCAGTTCTCACGCACGTGACATGGTCGGTGTTGATGTTCGTCGCCCTCCCGCTCGTGATTCGTTGACCGATGGGTGACGCATGAGATATTGGGGTACGTCCAGAGCCATGGCATCTTTCACCGCCCGGAACATCTCCGCGTCCACCGTTCCGGTCACCGCAGATCTGATCTGGAAGCAGATCTCCGACCCCGCTTCGCTGACCGCCCTCACTCCCCTGGTGCGCTCCATTGTCGTCGAAGGTGATCTGTGGCGATGGCAGTTGACGGGCATCGAGGCACTCGGTGTCAGCGTCGCCCCGACCTTCACCGAGCGGATGGAGTTCATCGAGCCGCGGCTGATCCGCTTCAATCACGAGACGGCTCATGGCGAGCGCGAACGCGCTGGAGCCGACGGCATCTACGAACTGACCCAACGTGGCGACGAGACCGAGTTGAAGGTCGACATTGCGCTCACGGTCGAGCTTCCACTGCCGCGACTGTCTGCCGGCGCCGTCGAGCGAGTGATGAAGGCATCGATGCAGCGAACCGGCAAGCGATTCGCCGTCAACCTCTACCACCGACTCGGCCTGGACCCGGCAACGATCGCCATCAAGCAGTTGCGCGCGTGATGAGCGGTTTCCAGGCGTTCGTGGTGCGCGGGAAATCGAGTCCCGTAGTCACGTTGCAGGCAGGGGTCAACTTTGGCGGCTACTACTGGACCACCACATCGCGGCGCGCTGCAAAGGTCGCTGCTCTGCGCCGCGATCCCAGTGCATCGGTGCTGTCGCGCAACGACGACTCGTGGCGGCTGCGCGCTGGGCGCGCCGTTGTCATCGACGTCAGTCGTCCGCCAGAAGGAGTACGCGAACTCCCTGTGTATGCACTCGCGGGGAGCGCCCTTGCGTTGATTGCCGTCCGCTATCCCGAGCAGCTCCTTGGCTACGTCGTCGATGCAGCCTCGACCCCGAGGACGTGGAGGCTGCGTCACCGGGTACTGATCGCGTTGCGTCACGAGAACGAAGTCGTGTGGACCGACGATGGCGCCATCACACACAAGACGGACCGATTTCGACACGAGCACGCAGTGCAACGAAAGGCTCACTCGACCAAGCGGCGATCAACAGCTCAACGCCAACGTGATGCATCGCTGCTCGACAACGACGGCAACTGTTGGCTCGGGCTCGACACAGACGCCGGACCGATCGTCCTGCCAGGTGGGTGGACAGCCAGCAGTTCGACCGTTGGCGTGCAGGCAACCGTTCTCGCCGCCGTCAAGGCGCGGCTACCCGGTCGAGCGTGCGTCACGATCGACGACAGCGACTCGCCGCGGCCCTCCGACAAATCCGGGATCGTCGCCCGTGGCGATGCGTCGCTCTCCCGCATCCGTGCCGGGAACGCATCGATCGTGGTCGACGTCGACTCCACGACGACCTGGAACGGCTTCCGATCAACAGTCGCCGCTGCCTGAACCATCGTCAAGAACAGCGCAAGGTCTTGGTGCCTCAAGTCTAACTTGAGACTTGAGAGTTCACCGAACGTGGGCATGATGCCACTCCGCAATGACCCTGAACAGGCCCTACTGGCGGGGAATGAATCGAATGACCCATTTGACTACAAGGAGTGACGGTCTAGGTTGTGGTGAGTTCCTCGGCGGAACCACTTTACGGCACAGGAGTACACGTGAATACGAGCGGCGCACGGCGGAGCGATGGTCGGACATGGCTGATTGTGGTGACGGCAGTTGCAATGGCACTGTCGGCAATCGGGCTGGTCACACCCAACATTGCCCAGGCGGTTACGCTCGGCACGTTGACGACCCGGATGGAGATCGACGGCAACAAGGCCAACGCTGCCGGGTTCGACTGGAACGACATCCAAGATGGAACGTTGCCCGGCGGCTATGTCGTCACCCCAGGCGTGGTATCTGCCGGTGTTGTGGCGCAGACCTACCAGATCGACGGTCCGTCGATCACCCAGTCGTGCGGCGTGCAAGATGCCGACTCGGTGGTGGACGGCTCGAAGCTCGATGACAACCCGTGGCCTGTCCAGGCCGGCCTGCCCAACTCGAAGAACGACATCTGTTCGGGCGGAGCCGCAGCCGAAGCGGTCAACGTGAACGGTGCTGTTCACTACCTCCTCTACCAGTACTACACGCGTAGCCCGAGCGCTACCGGCGACCAGTCCGTCGTGACGTCGCTCAATGGTCCGCTCCCCGGTCGCTGCGACGACCTACTGATCGACTACAACTTCGGCCCGTCGAGCGGATTGGTCACGACCCTGTACCGCTGGACGCCGACCGTCGCCGACGCGTGTGCGAACACCCTCGGCTCAGGATCGTGGGGTGGCGCGACCGTCCTCTCGGCCGGCTTCGTCCAGACCGCGAGCGGCGCCAACCCCGAGCTCAATCCGGCCACGGCCAACCCGTCGACCTTCGGCGAGTTCGCCATCGACCTCACGGCTGCGGGCGTGATGCCGGAGAATCGCTGCGTCACGTTCACCACGGGGTCGACGCTCACCTACACCGGCAACAGCACCCAGGCTTCGTTGAAGGACATCCTGAATTTCTCGAATCCGATCGTGCTCAACAACTGCGGCACGATCTCGGTCGCCAAGGTCACCGAGCCGGCCGGTTTCGGCGCCGGCCAGAACTTCGCCTACAAGCTCAGTCAGACCGATGCCCAGCCGGTCCACGACAGCACCCTCGCGGTCAGCGGGGGAGGCTCCGACACCGACGCGTCCAACCTGTCGATCTCGTCGCTGATCCAGACGGCCCAGACCCACCTGTGGTCGAACGTGCTCGCTCAGCCCGACTATCAGCTGCAGGAAGTCACCGTGCCCGCCAACTGGCAGGTGAAGCAGATCACCTGCACCTTCTGGGATCCCTTCTTCGTCTCCGGGGGGCTCGTCACACCACAGCTGCGAACCGCGACGACGACCACCGCGTCGCTCGCCGGAATCGGCATCCCGTCACCGCAGCTGAAGCCGGCGGGCCAACCGAACACAAACTGCACCATCACCAACGCCACCTCCGGCATCCGACTGGTCAAGGCCGGCTCTGGCGACGCCAACCAGACGTTCAACTTCTCGATGACGGGCCAGACGGTGCCCGCCCTGAAACTGGGCTCCTCCGCCGACTTCGCATTCGCCCCGGGCACCAGCGTCTCGATCAACGAGACGCTGCCGAGCACCACGCCCGCATGGCAGCTCACCAAGGTGGAGTGCAAGCTTGCCGATGGCACCCTCGTCGGTACGGTCACGGGCACTCAGGTCGCCCTGCAGACCGTGGCCGGTCAGGTCGTGACGTGCACATACACCAACGACCAGAAGGCGCGCATCATCGTCAACAAGACGGGAACCGGCAGCGCTGCACAGACCTTTCCATTCGAACAGAGCTGGGACGGCAACACGACCGCTCCCGAGGACTTCTCACTCGCCCTGGGCGCCACTACCAACAGCGGCGACATCGCTCCGGGCAGGTACACCGTCAGCGAACTGCTGCCGGCAACGAGCCCTGCGTGGCTGTTGAACAGCATCAGCTGCACCGACGATGCCGGCGGCGCCAACCAGTCGACGACATCGGTCGCCAACCCCACGGCGACGATCACGCTGAAGGCCGGCGACACCGTCTCGTGCACCTTCACCAACAATCAGCAAGGCCGCCTGGTGCTCGTCAAGAACACCGTCGGGCCCGATGGGACGTTCTCGTTCTCCGGACCGATCAGCTCGGTGGCAACCAGTGCGAACACCGGAACCGTCGGCCTCGACGTCTCCCCCGGAACGTATCCCGTCGGCGAGACGGTCCCTGCCGGCTGGGCACTGACGTCGTCGAGTTGTGATCAGGGACGCTCCCTGCCAAACGTGGTCATCAATGCCGGCCAAACCGTCACGTGCGCGTTCAACAACACCAAGCTCGGCAAGATCATCGTCACCAAGCAGACGTTGCCCGACGGCTCGCCGCAGCAGTTCACCTTCGACGGATCGTGGAGTGGCGCGGGTACGGACCTCACGTTGACGGACGGCCAGTCCGGCGACAGTGGCTTCATCAATCCCGGCACCTACTCGGTCGCAGAGACCGCCATCCCGGCGGGCTGGGACCTCACATCGGCCTCGTGCAGCGATGGCTCACCGATCACGGCGATCGCTGTCAGCGCCGACGAGACCGTGACATGCACGTTCGCCAACACCCAACGCGGCAACATCGTGATCGTCAAGAACTCTGGAGTCGCCGCGGGCACGTTCACCTTCAACCAGACGTGGTCGTCTGGCACCGGCGCGACGACACCGTTCGCCATCACCACCGTCGCTCCGGGCAATATCGGCCAACAGCAGTTCAGCAACATCACGCCCGGGAGCTACACGGTCAGCGAGACAGACCCCGGCACAGCGTTCGACCTGAAGTCGCTGCAGTGCGTCGACGGCGCAAACAGCACCAAGGCGTCGTCGCCCTCCAGCCCGCAACTTCTGACATCGGGCACCGTCAACGTCGACCCCGGCGAGACAGTGGTGTGCACCTTCAGCAACTCGAAGAAGGGCACGATCGTCATCGTCAAAGCCGCTCAGCCGAACCTCGCGGCCGCGTTCGGCTTCACCGCATCGGCGCCACTGTCGAACTTCAGCATCAACGGGAGTGGCTCGCAGGCGTTCAGCAACATCACCGCAACCGAGGTGAACGGCACCACCTACCCGGTCGTCGAGGGCACCACGCCCGGCTGGGCCCTCGATTCGATCAGCTGCAGCAACACTGCATCGACCACCGATCTCATCGCCCGTCAGGCCACCATCTCCGTTGGTCCCGGCGAAACCGTGACATGCACGTTCACGAACATTGCAGCGCCCGCGGCCCTGTCGCTCACCAAGTCCGTTTCCGGTGTCGACTCCACGTATCCGTGGAGCTTCGACTTCACACTGACACCCCCAGGCACGCCCTCGGGCACCAAGACATTTGCGGGAACCGGCAACACCACCTCGGTTGCCCAAACCTGGACCGGCCTGGTTCCCGGGCAGAGCTACACCCTGGGCGAGCAGGCTGCACCGGGCTGGAGTTCGTCGATCTCCTGCACCTTGACTGCTGCAGATGGATCCATCAGCAGCAGCACCACGTTGCCGTTCACGTTCATCGCTCAGCCCGGCGAAGCCATCGGGTGCGCGGCCGGCAACGCGGCTCAGCCGGCCACGCTGAACGTCACCAAATCGGTGACCGGCCTCGATCCCGCTGCGGACTGGGGTCCCTTCACGATCACGCTCACGCCGGGCGCGACCCCGGCCAGCGATGTTGTCTCCAAGGCTGATCCTCTGGCTCAGTTCAGTGGGCTCGTCCCGGGCACGTCATACTCGCTCAACGAGACATTGGCTCCGGGGTGGATAGCCGGCAGCTTCTCGTGCTCGGTGATCCATGCTGGATCCAACACATCGACACCCATCGGCGCACCACCGCTCTCCGTCCAGCCCGGTGATCAGATCGCATGCGGCATCACCAACGCGGCGCAGCCGGCGACCCTGCAGGTCATCAAGACCGCGGTCGGCGCCGGCGGCGACTTCACCTTCCCGGTCAGCGGACTGGCCTCCCCCATCAGCATCTCGCTGGCGACACAGGGCGTGCAGGGTTCGGCTCTGGTCGATCTCGTGCCCGGAGCCGAGTACGGCGTCGCCGAGAGCGATCCGGGTGCCACCTGGATCCAGGGTTTGATGAACTGCACGTTCGTCGCGGCAGACGGCTCGACCGGCTCGGTCTCCCCGTCGACGTTCACGCCGACACCTGGCGAAGCCGTGACCTGCCGGATCACCAACACCAAGAAGGGCAACATCGTCATCGCCAAGACAGCAGTCGGCGGCGACGGGATCTTCACCTTCACGGGCACGGCGGGCGGATCGATCAACACCGCGACGAGCCCCACCGATTCGTACACGCTTCCCAACGTTGTACCCGGCGCGTACAGCGCGACCGAGACAAGCCTCGCCGGATGGGATCTCACCAGCCTGACGTGCAGCGACATCGACTCGACGGTCGATCTCGGCACGGCCACAGCATCGATCGCTGTCGGTCCCGGCGAAACGGTCACATGCACCTACACCAACACCAAGCGCGGCACCATCACGATCGACAAGGTGGTTGTTCCCGGAGCCGACACGACCCAGTTCGGCTTTACCTTCAACGGCCAGCCGTTCGCGCTCACCGGGGCTGACACTCCGTTCACCTCTGGCCTCGTCGTTCCCGGCACCTACGTCATCGACGAACCCGCAGTCGCCGGCTGGCAGCTGACCGGGCTCGACTGCGTCGGACAACGGGGTTCGAGCGTCGACATCGTCGGGTCAACTGCGACGATCGGCCTCGCTGCCGGCGAGAACATCTCCTGCACCTACACCAACAGCCGACGCGGGCCGGTGAAGGTACTCAAGACGCTGACCGACGGTCCCACGATCGTCAGCGGCAACGTCTACACGGTCGGTTACGACCTCGCCGTCACGTCGGAATCGACGATCAACGAGCTCTACGACCTTTCCGACACCATCGCCTTCGGCACCGGAACCACGATCGTGTCGGCAACCCTGACCACGGTCGACGGCCCGGCACCGAACGTCGGCGGCTGGGATGGAGTCACCCATCCCCAGATCCAGAACCAGGCGCTGATCAACCCGGCGACCGTTGATCCCAACGGGCACACCTACCACGTCGTCGTGACCTTTGCGGTCGCCGGGTCCATGACGGTTTCGGCACGCGACTGTGTGCTCAGTATCGGCGAATCCGGCACGGGCACGTTGAACACCGCATCGGTGTCGTCTGCTCTCGGCGAGAACACGTCGTCTGACTGCGGCGCTATTCCCAACCCCCTCGTCAGCCTCGGCAAGACCATCTCGGCCGGTCCGACGCGCGACGCTGCCGGCGTCTGGACGATCGAGTACAAGGTCACCGTCGCCAACGCCGGTGATGGTCCCGCCCAGTACTCACTGAACGACACCTTCGGGTTCGGCGCAGGAGTCACCGTGACCAACGTGGCAGTCTCCACGAGCCCGACCGGCTTGACATTCTCGGCAACCAATGCCGGGGTCACGACGTCGGGTACGCAGCTCAATGCCGGTGACACCCACGTCTACACCATCACGGTCACCGCAACCATTGCAGTGAGCCCGCAGACCAATGGTGACTGCGCCAACGGCGGCGGGTTCGGCAACACGGCCTCCGTCACCACGAACCACACGGTGCCGAATGCGTCCGTGTGTGCACCGTTCTCGACGATCACCCTCATCAAGTCGGTCGTCAACAACGACGGTGGCATGCTGCAGCCCGGTGACGTGACCCTCACGGCAACAGGTCCGGCCACCGTCAGCGGAACCACCCCGGTGGCCTCGGCGATCCCGGCCGGGCTTTATGCACTCAGCGAGTCCGCTGTGCCGGGTTACTCCACGGTCGGATTCGACTGTGGCGCAACTGTCAACGTTGCTGCCGGCAGCAACGTCGTCTGCACTATCGTCAACGACGACATCGCCCCCTCGCTGACCCTGATCAAGACGGTCGTCAACGACGACGGTGGAGCCCTGAAGCCTGCAGACTTCTCGTTGCAGATCGGCGGGACCACCGCTGCCCAGAACATCGCCCTCGTGCAGGTCGCCGGGGTCGCGCTGAACATCGGCGAGCTGCCGGTCCAGGGATATCTGCCGACCGGAGTGACGTGCACGAGTGATCTCGGTCTCGCCGTCACCGCGGCCGGCACCGATGCGATCACGGTGACGCCCGGCCTTGCCGAAGACATCATCTGCACGATCACCAACGACGACGTCCGACCCGGACTCACCGTGGTCAAGAACGTCGTCACCGACAACGGCGGTGACGCCGTGGTCAGCGACTTCGTGCTGCAGGTCAACGACACGCAGGTCATCTCCGACGAGCTCAACCAGTATCCCGCGGCCACCCCATTGGTGATCCGCGAGGTGCAGATCCCCGGCTACGTCGCCATCGGCACCGTTTGCGTCAGCGATCAGATCGGGTCGAACAACGCCCTCAGCGTGTCCACCGGCGGCGCCACGGTCACGCTGTCGCCCGGCGAGTCCGTGCGATGCACCATCACCAACGACGATCAAGCGCCGACCATCACGGTCGTCAAGAACATCGTCAACGACGACGGTGGAGACGCCGTCGTCAGTGACTTCCCGCTCTTCGTCGGTGACACCGAGGTCACGAGTGGGGTTGCTGCGACGGTCGACGCCAATCAGAGCTACGACGTCTCCGAAACCCAACAAGGCGGCTATGCGCTGACATCCTTGGACTGCTCCGATGCAGCGGGCACGTCCGTGCCAACCCCGGTGGTCCCGAATGAGGGCGATCAGATCACCTGCACGTTGGTCAACGACGACCTGCCGGTCGACTTGCAGATCACCAAGAGCGACGCAGGAGCAGAACCGCTGGCCGGTGAGACCTTCACCTACACCCTGACTGTCAGCAACCTCGGAACTCGAGATGCCGACCTCGGCGAGCCGGTCGTCGTCACCGACGTGCTGCCGGCCGGCGTGTCGTGGGTCCTGCCGATGCCGGCCAACTGCACCGTCGCCGGCCATGTCGTGACCTGCACCGTGGACCCCGCAGATCTCCAGGTCGGCGAATCGGTGACCATCTCGCTCCAGGCCGAGATCGACGACATCACCGCACCCACCACGTTCACCAACAAGGCGTTCGTGACCACCGTCGACGACCCGGCCTGCGCTACCCAGGGCTGCGTCCCGCCGTGTGCCTCCACCGTCCGCGTCGAAGTGGTCACTGGAACCAACCCCTCGAACAACGTGGCCTGCGAAGACACCCCGGCCAGGGTCCTCACCGACGTGCAGATCGATAAGACCACCACGACGCCCTCGCCGCTTCTCGGCTCCATCGTCGTCTACACGCTGACCGTGTCGAACCTCGGTCCGAACACTGCCCGAGACGTGACGGTCACCGATCCGATTCCAGCACCCCTCGTGCTGCAATCGGTGTCGTCGTCTGACTTCACCTGCACATCGGCCAACAACGGCATCAGCTGTTCGAGGCCGGTGCTCCTCGTCGGTGAGGTCGGCACCATCACCGTCACAGCGCTCGTGCCGGCGTCTGCCGTCGGCGGGGTCAGCCTGTTGAACACTGCGACCGTCGGCACATCCACGCCGGAGACGAACCTCGGCAACAACCGCGACACTGCGATCGTCAACCCCATCGCGGTCGCATCCGAGGCACCGACGATCCCGGTGATCCCCCCGACGGCCGAACTGCCCCGCACGGGCATCGACGTCGGCGAGATGTTGCGGTTGGCCGCTTTGCTGGCAGCCGGCGGCGCGGTTGCCTTGGTGACCGCCCGACGGCGCAAGCGCGGTGATCACGAGGGCATTGCGTGCTGAAGCCCTGATCCGTGGAGAGCCTCCCGCGAGGGCGACTCTCCACGGATTGAGCGAATCCGGACGGTTACCGCGAGACAGCCCCGAGCGCGTTGACGGTGCCGCCGCCGAAGAACGACGTGTTGGCCGAACTGCCCGTGCACTGCCGTGGATAATCCGCCGGCCAGCCTTCGGGGCATGCTGTCGGTGTGGCGGACGACCGGAAGAGGGCGGCAACGGCACCCTGGGGCATGTTCGGGAACTTCGACCGGATGAGTGCGGTGACACCGGCGACGTGCGGTGACGCCATCGACGTACCACTGATCCACACATAGCGACCGCCACCGGTGACGACCGCGCGGTTCGCCGGGATCAAAGCCTCCCAGGTGCCAGTGGCGTCGGTGCTCGACCAGCCGGCGGGAATGCGCCCGCGTCCGAAGACCGTCGCCGGGAGGCTCTGCCGGCGCGACGCGGCAGTTGTTCCGCACGGTTCGTACGATCGCGGTGTCCGGCGGCCAGTCGGGGCTGATCGTGTCCTCGGTTGGATGCCCCAGGTCCTGAGCTTCGTTGCCGGCTGCGGCCACGATCACGACGCCTCGCTGCTCGGCATACCGAGCCGCCTTCTGCAGGTCGAGCAGCATCGCCCGTTGACCGGCATCGTTGGCGCAGAAGTACAGGTACGGATCGGCAAACAGGCTGAGGTTGACGACATCCAGCTTGTGGTCGCCTGCGTACCGCAGCGCGGCAGCGACGGAATCGGCGAAGCAGAAGCCGGCGATGGTGCATGCCTCCAGGCCGACGACGGTCGCTTGTGGTGCGACGCCGACGATCCCGATGCCGTTGAACCGACTGGCGATCGTGGTGGCCACGTGAGTGCCATGACCTTGGAGGTCCTGCACTGCCGCCTTGTTCGCGCAGTCACCATTGGCGATCTCGGCAGAATCAGCGGTCGGTGTGGTGCTGAGGATGAACGAGCAGGAGAGGCCGACATCGATCGCTCCGGCGAGGTCGGGATGGGTGAATTCGAGCCCACCGTCGATGACCCCGACCTTGACGCCGGCGCCAGTGGCTTTCGCCCATGCCGCAGGCCCGGTCTTGATGACCGACATGTCCCATTGGCATTCTCGGAACGCAAGGTCCAGACGCCGCCGACCTACGCCGCGGCTTGAGCCGCCTCGAGATCTCCGATTACATCGGCGCTATGGCTGGCGACGTCGGTCACCCGGGGTGTCGAACGATGCGCCGAGGATGACGGCATTGAGGCCGCAAGATGCACGGAAGCGCCGGTGCGTTCGCACCGGCGCCTCGCGCAGACAGGGGACCCCCACGGCCCCGCGTCGTTCCGGGAAACTTCTACAAGGAGTTCCCAAGACTGAGGATGGCGGGCCCCGCGGTGACGATCATGAACACCGGCACGAAGCAAAAGATGATGGGAAAGAGCATCTTGACGGTCAGCTTGGCCGCCTTCTCCTCCGTGCGCTGCTTGCGCTTCATCCGCATCTCCGCCGACTGAGTGCGCAACGTGTGCGCAATCGGCACGCCGTGCTTCTGCGCTTGGAGGAGCGCCGTGACCAACTGGCGGATCTCCACGATCTGCGCCCGGTCGGCCAGCGTCCGCAACGCCTGGGCGCGCGGTACACCCGCCCGGATGTCGCTGATCGTGTGACGGAGCTCTTCGGTCAGAGGACCCTCGGTCGTCGTCGCCACACGTGCGAGCGCAGCGTCGAAGCCGAGTCCGGCTTCGACGCAGATGGTCAACTGGTCGATCGTGTCGGCAGCCTTGGCCTGCATCGCGGCTTGGCGCTTGTCCCGCACGGACAGCACCCAGTAGTCGGGCAGGAAGAACAGCAGCCCGGCGCCAACGACGGCGACTGTCGGATGGCCGGCGAGGAGCAGCATGAACGACGTCATCCCGGCCAGGACGACCTTGATCCCGAGGATTCGAGCCAGGTCCAGGCCATAGGGATGCCCGGCCTGAACGAGGTTGACCTCCAGCCCGTCGACGAGCGGCTTGGGCAGGATGCGGCGCGTGGTGCGGCCCAACCCGAGCAGGATCGAGGCCGACTTGCTGACGGGTGCTTCGGGTTGCGCCAAGCCGGCGAAGAGGTTGGCGCGAGCCGCTGACGGTCGAGCGGAGAGGCCCCACCAGAACATGCCGATCGCGCCGATCAGCGCCATGGAGCCGAGGATGACTGTGAGGTTCATGGTTCCGTTCCTGTTTTCATTTCATTACGAAGAGAGCGAGTTGACGATCCTGTGGATCCAGATCGTGCCCAGGAGCATGAGGATCCCTCCAATGACGAGGGCAACAAGCCCGCCGCCACGCGTCAGCAAGGCGAAGTTCTCCGGGTTCACCCGCCACTGCCAGAGGGCCATCACGAGTGGCAGCACCGTCAGGATCCGGGCGGAAAGCCGGCCCTCGGCCGTGAGGGTTCCGACTTGACGGGCCATGCGCTGGCGCTCGCGAATCGTGGCGCCAACCGTGTTGAGGATCTCGGACAGGTTGCCGCCAGTGTCGCGGTTGATGTCGATTGCCGCGACCACCCACTCCAGGTCCTCGCTCTTCATACGCTGTGCGATTGCGCGCATGGCCTCCGACAAATCGCGGCCGAGGCGCGACTCGACGAGCACGTGGGCGAACTCGCTGCGTGCGGGCTCCTCGGCGTCCTCGGCGACCGAGTCGAGTGCCTGGGTGAGGCCGTACCCGCTGCGGAGTGCTGTAGTGACCAGTTGGAGCACGTCGGGCAACTGGTCGGCGAATGCCGCGCGGCGCTTGGCCGTGGTCCGGCGTACGTAGACCCTGACCACGAGACAGACCGCGAATGCCACGAGCAGGCCGACGAACGGCCCGCCGGCCAGCAGGCCGACGAGGCCGGCGACGACGGCGACGACGGCGACCAGAGCGACGAACTCGGCGGGGTTCACGGAGATGTCGGCGACCGCCAAGGCCGTCGCCAGTTCGGCGCGCTTGCCTCGCCGCTCGAGGGCCTCCTCAACGGCCGAGATGGCACGCCTGCCCATGTCGGACACGCTGCGCGGCTTGTCGATGCCGAGCCGAGCCTTGGAAACCCGCTCACGGGGGAAGAGCAGCAACACGAGTACGAACAGACCGACGAAGATGCCGAAGGCACCAAGCCACAGCCGCGAGGACGAGGCCGGCGCATCCGATGACGCGATCGCGACGGCCGGCGCCGGAGGGCTGGTGGAGACTGTGGAGGAGACTGTGGTGGCCGCCGCTTCCGCGGTGGTGGGCGGCGGTGAGGTCGTGGTCGGTGCCGCGATGGTGGTGACCGGCACGGCCGAACTGGGGACGGCGATCGGTTCCGCGACGCTGACGACCAGGCCGGCGACGCGGGCGAAGGCCGCCGAAACTCCGGCCGCGTCGTCGGCAGACGTGACCGGGCCGAGGGCCGAGAGGCTGTTGATGTCCGTCGCGGCCGTGGTCAGGCTGATGGCCTCGACGTGCACATCGTGAACCGCGGCGATGGCCTCGTCCAACGTGGCCGTGCTGCCGTCGTCCTTACCGTCCGACAACAACACGAGCACCTTGTGCTCGACCGTCGGCGTGAAGTGGTGGCTGGCGGTGACCACGACGTCGTAGAGCGCGGTGTTGCCGCCCGTCACGATCGCGTTGATCTCCTCGCTCAGCAGCGTGCGGTCGGTCGTCGGCGGGGTCAACACGGTGACGGAATCGCCGAACGTCTCGACACCGATGCCGACGTTTGCAGGCATCGATGCCACGAACTCGATCGCAGCTGCCTTGGCGGCACCGATGGCCGGCCGCATGCTCCCGGACGTGTCAATCGCGATGATGACCTCGAGGTTGCCCGCCGGGGCCTGGGCGTCGGCCGGGGCACTGAAGAGGACAGCAACCAAGCCGCACACGACGAGCGGGACGAGGATGTGCGGCAGCCGCTTCATCGCTGCCACATGTCGGGTGTACCGAACAACCCGCCGGGCACGGTGACCCCGCGGTCCTCCAGTCGGTCGACGAATTCCGGGCGGATGCCCGTCGCGATCAGGCAATTCGCCCTGTAGTCGTACCTGTAGATGTCCTGGAGGGTGATGATGTCACCCTCCATCCCGACCACCTCGGTGACGTGGCTGACGCGGCGAGAGCCGTCGCGGAAACGATCGACGTGGACGATGAGGTTGAGCGCCGAGGCGATCTGCTCGCGGATGGCCCGCGTGGGCAGGTCGAAGCCGGCCATCAGCACCATCGTCTCCACCCTGGCCAGAGCATCCCGCGGGGAGTTGGCGTGCACCGTGGACATCGAGCCGTCGTGGCCCGTGTTCATTGCCTGGAGCATGTCGAGGGCCTCGGCGCCGCGGACCTCCCCGACGATGATGCGGTCCGGCCGCATTCGCAAGGCGTTGCGGACGAGGTCACGAATGGTGATCTCTCCTTGGCCCTCGATGTTGGGCGGGCGCGCCTCGAGGCGGATCACGTGCGTCTGCAGCAACTGCAACTCGACGGCGTCCTCGATCGTGATGATCCGGTCCACGCGGGGAACGAAGCTCGACAGCACATTCAGCATCGTGGTCTTGCCCGTGCCAGTGCCGCCGGAGATGAGGACGTTCATGCCACCCTCAACAGCGGCGGCCAGTACTGACGCCACGTGCTCGGTCAGCGTTCCCATGGCGATCAGGTCGGTCGCCCGGAACGCGTCCTTGGCGAACTTGCGGATGGTGAGGATCGATCCGTCGAGCGACAGGGGCGGCACGATGACGTTGACACGCGAGCCGTCGGCCAGGCGGGCGTCCACCATCGGCGAGGATTCGTCGATGCGACGACCAACCGACGAGACGATCCGATCGATGACACGACGCAGGTGGTCTTCGGAGATGAAGCGCGCCCCGGTTTGTTCGATGACGCCGTTGCGTTCGGCGTAGATGAAGTTGCTCCCGTTCACCATGACTTCGGTGACGGTGGGGTCGGCGAGGAACTGCTCGAGCGGGCCGAGGCCCATGACGTCCCGGGCGATGTCGCGCACCAGAAACTGGCGCTCCTGGGGCGACAGCGCTGTCTCGGTGGCGTCCATCAGAGCGCCGATCTCGGTCAGCACGAGGGACTGCAACTGCTCCTCGTTCGTTGCCTCGAAGAGCCGGGTGCCGAGGCGCTCGAACAGCGCGTCGTGAACCTTGGCCTTGTAGTCGCCCAGCCCATCGATGGTGAGGGTCTGGCTCGGCCCTTGCCGCCAACCGCTGGCGACCTCCCCGCGCTGCGCGGCGGCTTGCTGGGCCTGGTTGATGCGTTCGGTGAGGCTCACCGCCGCCTGCCCTTGCGCGCCTTGGTTTCATCGACCGGCGCATACAGCTGCACGAGTTGTTGCAGCTGTTTGGCCACCGCCGACTTCGGTTCGCTGATGACGACGGGCGTGCCCAGGTTCAGCGACAGCGGGATGTCCCGGCTCGACGGGATCGAGCAGGAGATCTTCATGCCGATGGCCTCTTCGGCATCGGCCGGGTTGAGCCCGACCTTGGAGTCAGACCGGTTGAGGACGAGCTGTCGCTCAGCCTTGACACCGACGTGGTCGAAGGCGTCCAGTGCTTTGCGCATGCTGCGGATGCTCGTCACGTCGAGGCTCGACACCAGCAGGAGATCGGTAGCGCACTCGATCGCGGCCAGCGTGCGCTCGTCGAGCCCCGCCGGGGTGTCGACGATCACGTAGTCGAAGTTCTGCGCCAGCAACGGCAGCACCGCCGAGACGTGCGCGTGGTTGATCGAATCGGCGTCCACGGGGTCGTGGGCGCCGGCCAGGACGTATAGGCCGTTGTAGTAGAGCGTGAGGAACAGCTTGACAGTGGTGGCGTCGATCTGTGTGGTGCGGGCCAACTGCGACAGCGTGTGTTGCGGGGTCAACGACAGTGCGGCCCCCAGGTCGCCGAACTGCACGTCGAGGTCGACAGCGACCACGCGGCCGGGAAAGCGCTCGGCGAGAGCGACCGCGAGGTTGGAGGAGACTGCGGTCTTGCCGGAGCCGCCCTTCGGCGAGACCACGACGATGACCTTGGTCTGGCGCGATGGAGGAGCGAAGACATTGGCCTTGACGGCGACGCCGATTCCGCGGAGGGCGGTCGTGACATTGGCAGCCAGCTCCGGGGACATGTCATGCCCGATGATCACGGACGGCATCTCGTTGGTCTCCATCACTTCACCACCGCGTACACGTTGCCGAGGGTGACCAGTCGTGTGCCGTCGTCGGACACCGACGCCGGCTCATTCGACAGCCACACGTGGCCGAACTCGGTGGCGAACACGAAGCGCTCCGACTGTTCGGGCGAGAGGGCCAACGTGACCACGTACTGCAACCCGGTCACCTGCGCGACGCCCTTCGCATCTTTGACGTCGGCGTTCACCGGAGCATCGGTCGTTTGCACGTTGGTCACCAACACGTGCTGGAACTCCAGCCGAGTCGTGTTCGGCGACTTCTTCGGCGCAGCGGTCGTCGTCGGCGCGGCATCCCCGGCGATCGCCGCAGCCGGGTCGGTCTGCTCTGCGTTGTCGAGGTCGAAGGGATCGAACGAGAGGTAGACACCGACCAGATCACCCTTCTGTAGCGACCCGCCGACCGCTCGCTCCGCCGCCAGCACGGTCGAGATCTGAACCTTGTCCGTGACCTCCGCGGACACTTGGTCCTTCGCGACCAATCGCGCCGCCAGCAGCTGGTCACCGGGCTGGAGGTCGGTGGCGGCCACATTGGAGCCCACCGCGTCGAGGTCGGTGATCGCACCCGACTGCTTCAGCCGGCTCGGTACGTGCTCGACCGAGACCGATGACTTGATCGTCTCCGCCTCGGCGCCCTTCGGCACGAGCTTGTCGACGACGTAGACGTCGACAAGGGCTTCGCTAGCTACCGCCTTGTCTTTCGCCGATTGCACGTAGCCCGCGAGGGCCACCGTGCCGATGATGGCCAGGACCAGTGCTGCAATGATCCCTGTGATCCGCCGTTTGTTCTTCATGTGGGGGTTGTTCCTTGCGTGTAGTGGGGGTTAGCTGAGCGAGAGGTAGACGCGACAGACGAAGAGCAAGGTCGCCGTGTTGCAGGCACCAGGACCGAACAGTCCGGTCTCAGTGGTGAACTTCACGAAGTAGCCCCTGATGCAGGCCGTGTTCTCGGGTGGACTCGCCTGGAAGTTCGGGTCCCCGTCAGCGCGGCCGTCGCACTGCTTCTGGAGCGTGCTCGGAGGAGAAGTGCCGAAGTTTTGACCGTTTGCCGACCATCCAGTCAAATGAAACTGAACGAACGTGGTCAGGCAATAGGTCTTGCCGCATGAGGTGACGCTCGGATCCCACACCGGCACCAGAACGTCCTTGCCGATGAACGCATCCAGTTGGGTGTTGCTGCAGGCCGTGGGCGTGTTACCGGTTTGACCACCGATGCCAGATCCCGTGCCGACCGTTACCGTCGAGGGACTGGAGCAGTTGATGTCGGTCCAACCGAACTGACCGGAGGGGTTAGTGCACCCACCGAAATTGTGGGCGTGGAACGTGACCTTCTGTCCGAAGGACACGCCGGTAAGCGCACACGTTGCGATGGTTATCGGAAAGACACCTGTCGACGTGTTGAGAATGCTCCACCTCGCCGTCGCAGATTTCGTCACGTCCCAAGGACCGACGCCCAGTGGGAACGTGGCCGTGATGGTTCGTGTCATGGAGACCGTCGTAGACCCGCTCCCGCACGTCGGCGCGTTGGCGAGCACAACACCACTGGTTTGATAGGGCGCGATGTCCGTCGTCGTGATGCCCTTCGCACAGTCGGTTGCTTTAGCAAGGGCACTCGCGTCCGCGGCGTTCTGTGTCTCGCCTCGAGCCACCATGCCCCGGCCGCCATCGAGCACCAACGATACGAAGAGCATGAGCACGGGCATCATCGCCACCACGAAGACCGTGGCGATGCCTCGATCATCTTGTTGACTCAACCGCCGCATCGCATGGTTCCTATTGCTGTGATCGACTTGGTACCGAGTGAGATGAACGGTATGTCGAAGGTGTAGCTGGTGGTGAGGGTCACTCTCGCGTTGCTCGTGGTGTCACCGGCAGCGCATGTCACGACGTTCGAAGCAGTCACGCCAGCCGGATAGGTTGGTGTTCCCCGCAACGCAAGCGTCCGTGCGGCATCTCGTGCCGCATCGTTCACGTCGACCGTCGTGCTGAAGTAGATGCCGAACTGGGCGATGATCAAAATGAACGCGAAGAGGAACGGAGCCACGAGAACGAACTCGAGCGCGACGACTCCGCGGTCATCGCGCTTGCTGGGAGTGCAGCGCGTGAATTGCATGACGTCCTTGTCGGGGCGGAGCAGCTTGCACTGCCCCGCCCTTGACGAGATGTCCTCAGCTGGCGAACAGGCCGTTGAGCTTGCCGAGCATGGTCGTCCACAGCCCGGTCGCGAAGAGGACTGCGACGCCGGAGGCGACGAGCCCGGCAACGAGCACGTACTCGATGGCGACCACGCCATCGTCGTCGGTGGCCTCAACGGCCTCTGGGGTGAACTTCTCCACGAGGTGGTGCATTTCACTTTGCTCCTTGATTGATACCGAGCCCCGCCGATCGGGGTGGGTAGAACGAGACGGTACGGATGATCAACAGATCGCAAATCCCCAAGATTGATGAAATCACGGCCGCACACGCTGGAACGTTCACCGCCTACCGACCCAGCCGGCGTGATCTCTCAGCGACGTGCGGGGCGGCTCTGCTCAGTAGACGCCCGGGATGAGCCGATACGACACTTGCTTGCAGTAGTCACGGTAGATTTCGTCGCCCCGCAGCACCCGCTCCTCGGCGGCGATGCGTAACAGTTGACCACCCACGGCCACGACAATGACGCCCACGTTGGCGAGCGACAAGGCTCCGAGGACGTAGCCGACCTGCCCGAGCAGGTAGCAGGCGTACATCGGATGGCGCACCAAACGGTACGGCCCATCGGCGCATACCCCCCGATTGGCAGGAACGATTCCAAAGCTGCGCCCCAGTCGTAGAATGCAGGCGATTGCGCCGATCGCGGCAACCAGCTGAACGCTTAACCAGAGGGTCCCCAGCCCCAGCACCTCGTGACCATGCGGGCGGAGCAGCAACGCGCCGTACGCGCCGAGCACAGCCGCCACCCAGTCTGCGGGTCGGCGGCTGACGTCCAACGGTCGCCGGCGGGTCACGAAGAATCCCACGAGGACCAGTTCCTGGATCGCAAACGCCAACCCCGTGGGCTCTCCGGTGCGGTGCCACTTCGTGATGTGGGCGATGGCGAAGAGGAACGTCAGAGCGCCCACCACCGACGTGGTGGCGATCGAGGCCACGCGAGTGGATGTGGTCGGGCGGCTTGGCGCGCCCGACACCTCAGTCAACGCGATCATTTGGTACTCCTACTGCAGACTGTGAGAGGGAAGTGAGCGACGAGAACGAGAGCGCATTCGAGCGAGACGACGACGTGATTTATCGAGCTTGCTCAGGGACTGCGCAGGATCTCCCTGTTTAGGGGAACAGCCCATTGAGCTTGGCGAGCATGATCGTCCACAGCCCGGTCGCGAAGGTGATCGCGACACCGGCGGCGACGAGCCCGGCGACGAGCACATACTCGATGGCGACCACGCCATCGTCGTCGGTGGCCTCAACGGCCTCGGGGGTAAACTTTTCCACGAGGTTGTGCATTTCCTTTGCTCCTTGATCGATACTGATTTCCCGCCGATCGGGTTGGGTAGCAGGCACGCTACGGACCACCGACAGGCCGCAAATCCCCAAGATTGATGAATTCTCGAACACCCACGTTCCGTACATTCGGTTGCATGTCTGTGACAGCACTCGCGCAGAAGCACGCACTCAACGCCACCACCGCTGTGCTCTTCGGGCTCGCCTTTTGGCGACTCGGGTTCGCCCCGGAGCTCCCCGCCGTGCTCGCCTTCATCTTCGGCGGCGTCCTCCTGTCGGTCATCGACTGGAAGGTCCATCGCCTTCCGACCAAGCTCGTCTATCTCACGCTCGCGGGCGTCGGCACCGGTCTGCTCCTCGCGTCGATACTCGAGAGGAACTGGATTCCACTCGGCACGGCCGTGGCGGGCGCGGCGTTGATGTCGAACGTCTTCTTCCTCATCTGGTTCGTCGGCCGGCAGTTCGCCGGCATGATGGTGCTCGGCTTCGGCGACGTGCGGCTGGCTGCTGTGCTCGGGCTGTTGCTCGGCTGGTACGGCTTGCCGTACGTGCTGTACGGAGCCATGGCGGGAAACGCCCTCGCACTCGTTGTCGTGATCGGTACGTGCATCCACAAGCGGCGGCTGCAGATTCAGTACTCGTTCGGCCCGCCGCTGATCGCCGGCGCCTTGGCGGTCGTGCTCTTCCACGCCTAGACGCTCAGACGAGCAGCAGACCTCGTCGGCCGCACGTCGAACGCGTCACCACCGATAGTCAGGTCCGCGTCGACGACCTGCGAAGTGGGGCCGGCGCCGATCGCGCCCAGCTCGCACCTGTTGAGGCAGCAGATCTCGGTGAGCACTGGCGACCGCAACTGCTGCCAGCTGCGACCGTACACCGAGCTTCTGCAGCACCGCGCGGATCTGTGAGCGCACGGTGGTCAACGCCACGAAATGGGTCTCGGCGATCTCGTCCGCGTTGAGACCGTCGATCAGGGCGCCGAGCACCAGGGCTTCGCGTTGCGTCAGCCTTTCGAAGGTGGCGTAAGCGCGTATCGCTCCGGACCGCTCGAGCCGAAGCTCGTTGAGCAGCGCGGCGCGATCGCCCCGCCCGATGATCGTCCCCCCGTTGAGGACGTGGCTCAGGGTCGAGTCGAGCTCGTCGAGCATCGCTCCCTTGCCGATCCAGCCGATTGCGCCGGCTTCGATGCACTCTGCCAGAACCATGCGGCGTGACTCGGCTGTCAGCATCACGACCTGCGCTCCTGTCGACAACAGTGGTCCGATGAGCTCGATCCCGCTGCCGATTCCGTCGCCGAGGTGGATGTCCAGGAGCACGCACTGCGGCTGGAAGCGTTCGGCATGTGCGATCACGTGGGCCGCCGTCGGTCCGCTGATCGTCTCCACGTCCCAACAACGCCCAGACAACGCCAGTTGCAACCCCATCGCCATCAACGCCTGATCCTCGACGACAAGCACGCGCCTGCTCATCGAACGACCGCCGGCTCTCGGGCAGCCCGAGACAGCCCTTCTGACGAGTGCGATGGTGAGTTGGGGAGACTCAACGCGAAAGATGCGCCACCGCCGGGTCGTGCATCGACCTTCAGCGATCCTGCCTGGCCGACCATCAGTCGTCGGGCGACGCACAGACCGAGCCCGGATCCGGAGCTCTGCGCGCCACGGCGGCCACGCTTGAACATCAGGTGGCCACCGATGCGCGTGATCCCCGAGCCACGGTCCTCGACGTACAGCGTGGTCCTTCCCTCGCCCACCGTCGTTCGGACATCGATCGGCGAGGGGGCAGCGTGGAGGCGAGCGTTGTCCAGCAGCGCCAGCACGACCTGGGCGACGCCATCGCGGCAACCGTGCACCCACAAGCCGGCGGGTACTTCGTCACGAACCACGACTCCCCAGGAGCGGGTCATGAGGATCGCCGGGCGGAGTGCTTCCGCCAGGTCGAAGGCAGTGCGCTGCTTGGCCTCCGGCGCGAGCATGAGCCGCAACCGCCGGGCCTCCGAGGCAATGGTCACCACCAGCTGGTCGACGTCAACCGACGACAAGCGATCGCGCTGTTCGTTCAATGCGACCGCCACCGCTTCGATCCCGCAGAGTGAAGCCCGTAGTTCGTGATGAAGCTCCAGGAGCTCGTCCGTTCCCGCAGCGCGATACCCGTCCGTCCGGCCCACGATTGTCCGCCTTCCTCAGCGAATGAGCGCTGTGACATCACCCGAAGATGTCACCCGCAATGTACGTCGTCGTGTCCGCCAACGGTATGGGTCATATGACCCATACCGTGTCCGGCCCCGGCCCCGGCGCGGCGCGATCCAGCGTGGTCGACCTCCGGTCCGTCCATCGAGGGTGTCTCGGCATGAGCAGCGTCGCCCACAGCGCCAACGTCGTCTTCGTCTCGTCGACTCACTGCCACCCGGAGACTGATCACGTCCGACAGCTGTCAGCACAAGCGAGAACGACCTACGGTTTGTCAGGGCGGCGACGAGACCGCCGGTGACAACGCATGGTCGACGGCGGTGCGGTAGGTCGCTTCGTCGCGGCGATGGGCGAACGTCACGCTCGTGGTGCCGTCAGCCTCGATCCTCACGGTGTGGATGAGGGCCGGCGACACGGGCAGCGATCCGACTGCCTGACCGTGGCCGACAAGTGATGCCGCTGTGTGCTCCCATCGTCGGCCGATGTCGGATGGAGCCACAGGCGGGAACACGAACAAGGTCTTCGGCAGATGCCCACCGGCGACGACCTGTCCGAGCTCCCAGGCCAGCCCGTCGGTCTGGCCTGTCGCGATGGCGATGATTCCGGCCTCGTCCATTCGATTTGCAACCTGGTCACGCCAGGTCTCGTCCGAGAGGTGTTCACGCGCTGCGCCGAGTGAGGCCAGTGATCGCCCGGGGCGGCCCACGGCAACGACCGGTCCGTAGCTGTTGAGCTCCCACGCGACCGATTCCTCGAACGGATCTGTCCCGCGCAGCGAGAACAGCTCGAACAGCGGTCGTCGTGCGGATGCGATCGTCGGGAGCGGCACGCTGTCGTCGTCGAACGATCGGAGATACAGAGCGGCCTGGCGATGGTCGACCTGCAGCACGCGCTTGGTCCCCGAGCGACCCAGCGCTCTCCCAATCCGGAACAACCAGGCGCCGAGCACGGCCACCGGGAACCCGCCGATACCGAAGATGATCCCGACTGTGCGAGGCGCGACTCCGAACAGGTCGGACCATTTGAGCTGGGCCAGGCTGGGTGGCAACACGAGGTATCGCAGACCTTTGATCGTGTATCCCACGCCGAGCGCGAGCACGGCGAGAGCGAGCAGGCCGACCAGCGCGCCCGCTGGTCGAGGCAGCACGAACTGACGCGGCGGCGCCGCGGCGCCGAGCAAGTTCAGCTCCCGACGTTGCCACGAATGTGTCAGCAGCAGCCCCAGCACCAGCGCGAGCACTGCGACGGCGACACCTGGCCATGCGAAGTCACCGGCGAGCGCCACGATGCAGATGTTCACCGTGGCCAACTGTCCGGCGAGCACGACGGCTCCTCGCCGTCGCAGCCGGGTCGCGTCGAGGTCGAGCGGGATCGCCGTGCCTTTCCGAGCACCTTGCACCACGGGTTCGGGCGCCGGCAGCGGACTGCCGGACCAACGCTTCGACACCCGGCGGGCGCGGAGCCGGGCGACCGCCGTCGATCCGCCCGCGGCACCCGTGACGAGTGCCGCGCTCAGGGCAAGGCCGAGCAGCTTCGACGGCGTGCCCGGGAACTCATAGGGCCCTGTCCCCCCGGCGGGAAGGTTCGACGCCGTGAGACGCGTCAATTCGGCCGCGAGCGCCTCCGCCCGCTCTACGGGAACACCGTCGCCGTGAGTGACGAGGACGAGCACGAACACGTCGCCGCGTCGAAACGCTGTGCCGACTTGATCGGACGCTTCGGCCCGGCCGGTGTAGGACACGACGTTCGGGACATCGTCGAGCGCATCCGTCGACACCACGTTGGACGCCGGACGGTGTGAGGCCGCGTCGAGGCCCGCCGCCGCAAAGATGTCGTACGGGAACTTCGTCACACTGACGGCAGCGACGAGGTCTCCGGTGTCGTTGCCCCAGACACGCGTTGCAGTGCGGGCATGCTTGTTGAGGAAGTCGGCCACCTCGATCTGCACATCGTCGGTGCCCTTCAGCTCGTCGGAACCGATCACGGTCGCTGACGATGTCATGCCGTACTCGACAGGCGGTTGGGTGGGCAGGAGTGCGACCACCGCGTCGTCGACGGCCGTCCGTTCGCCACCGGTGGGCTCGTCGACGGGTGCCAGCCCTCCATCCACAGCGAGTTGCCGGTCCGCCAACCCACGAACGAACGACACCGGGTCGACGTCACTTGCCGTGTCGATCCCGAGCGTGAAGATGAAGACGAAGTCGTGCGCGGCGAAGATCAGCGAGGCGAAGCCGTCGCCGAGTTTCAACCCCGCGGGAACGAACCACGCTGCGAGAGCAAGCGTTGGCTCCGGCACGACCGCGAAGCTGGCGTTGCTGGACGAGAAGACCTGAAACACCTGGCGCACGCCGGGTGGGTCGGTGACGGGGATCGCTTGGAGGTCGAGGTGCTCGTGCGCGCTCTCGAACGAGCGCGTCAGCGAGTCGAGCGTGCCGGACTTCTCGCTGACCAGCGTGAAGCCGGGTCCGACGTCGGACAACAGCACATCGCTGACGGCGGGTGCGGCGAGCACGCCGGCGGACGACCCACTGACGCTCAACAAGAGGATGACACCGCACACGATGGCGGCCGAACGGGCAGCACGCACAG
The DNA here is from genome assembly GCA_031373785.1 of Ilumatobacteraceae bacterium. Classification (GTDB taxonomy): domain Bacteria; phylum Actinomycetota; class Acidimicrobiia; order Acidimicrobiales; family Ilumatobacteraceae; genus JAENVT01. The sequence continues at coordinate 35,864 of JANMNE010000183.1, read as the reverse complement.
CGCGAACTCTACAACGGAGTGCGGGGCCGCGCTGTCGAGGAGGTCCCGCCGGCGTCGCCCCCTACAGCCGCACAGCGCGCTGAACGGTTGCAGTGTCGATGTCAGCCCGAGACGAGGAAGGCGTTGGATTGTGAGCGGGAAGGATCGGTCGCGGTCGGGTCGAGCGCAGCAAAGGTGAAGTAGATCTCGTCAGTCTTTCCCGTTGCGGGGTTTGCGCAGAGGTAGTCCTGTGGCCTGTTGACCGCCAGCTTGAGGGTGCAGCCCTTCCGGGTGAGGTACAGGTCATCCAGCTTGCCGCGCACGACGCTGACTGTGTCGGAGGACCGCACCACCGCCTTGGCCGAGCTCTGCGAGATCACCGTTCCGGGGTTGGTCGGCAGCGGGAACGCGGCAGGCCAGGTACCCGACGATCCCCCACTTCCGCCTCCGTCGCCGCCCTTGGCCATGGCCACACCACCACCACCGAGCGCGAGGACCACAGCGAGCATGGCGGCTGACACGTTGATCCCAACGAGCTTCTTCATGGACTCCCCTTGTGAACGAGGACTTGCAGGCATTGAGCCCAGAGACACAGTTCTAGGGACGCAACGCCCCCGGAGGTCTCCGAGCGATGAGCGCCTGGATCACCCTCGTGGCGGCGAGCACCTTGACCCTTGCACTCAGAGCCGGGCCATCGCTCATCGGTGGCCGTGCCAAGCTTCCCACGTTCGTGCAGCACGCCAACCGCGTCGCGGCACCCGCGCTGATGGGTGCCCTTGCCAGCCGCAGCGTCGCAAACCAGGCGTCGACGACTGACATGATGCCAGTACTTGTCGCAGTCGCTGCTGCCGTGCCGGTCGCGTTGCGGACCCGTTTGATGTCGTTGCCGATCGTCGCCGGAATCGCGGTGTTCATGCTCGCCACCGCCGTCGGCTGACTCTCTGGTCGCAATTCCGGGCCGGAGCGGGCGAGTTCACATGCCCATCGTGGGTTCGGGACCTGACGGCATCGAGGGTACGACAGCGTCGGCTACACGCGGCGAGGCCGCTACGAGAAGAGCGAGCACGATGAAGGCCGCGCCGGCAATGCGGCCGACCACATCGCCGTGCCGCCACAGCTTCTCGCTGACGACGATCACCGCGAGTCCCAGCATCGCCCACACGTTCATCACGCCGAACGCGATGAACAGCGCCATCAGCGCCCAGCAACAACCGAGGCAATATGCGGCGTGGTGAAATGCGATCTTCAGGTCTCTGGCGGGTCCCTTGATGTTGCCGTAGTGCAGGAGTTGGCCGAGCGGCGACCGGCAGTGGCGGAGGCAGACAGCCTTCAGCGGGGTCAGCTGGTAGATGCCCGCGGCGGCGAGCAGGACGACTGCGATGGTGCGCATGGTGATCGCGTCGGCGCCAACCCGATCCTCGACGATGCGGAGCGCGAAGTAGGCGGGAATGCCGGCCGACGCCCACACGACCAAGTAGCCGCCGACGAACAGGAGCACGCGGCGAGGTCGATCAGACCCGATCGTGCGTATGACCAAGGAGGCGACTGGCGCGACGGCAGGAAGCATCATCGCTGTCATCATCAGCGACCACATGCCCATGAACTCGACGAGCGGCATGCCCATGGTCCCGACGCCGTTCCCGATGTGACGGGCGAAGGCGATGACACCGGCCCACGCCAGCGCGCCAACTCCCAACATGACGATGCTCTGCGTCGTGAGGCGCAGCGCCGGACGTTCGAGCGGTGCCGCCGATGAAGTCACGCCGACCAGGCGTACGGAGCGCTGAACCCGCTGGTGCCGGCGCCGTCGAAGCGAATTCCGAACACATCGACCTTCGACCTCGTCGCCGGAGACACGGTGAGCGTTGTGTTGGCAGGGTGGAACACGTTCACGAGCTGAACCGGCTCGGAGAGGGCACCGGAAAGCCACGCCTTGACTTCCACGTCGATGAGATCACCGAAACGCACGGTCAACGTGTCGCCCGACTGGCGCCATTCCACGGGGGCTTGCTCGATCCCGGCCATCTCGCCGATGAGTGGGCCCAACATCGCGGGTGGTCCGCCGAGCTCACCGACCAGCACGCGACCGAGTGCACCGGCCTGCTGGTCGGTGGCCGCTCCGTCCATCACAACACCGAGCTTCCATCCACCGTCGCCCATGACCGGCGGGCTGTCGATCACCAACGCGAACGTCAGTCCGCTCACGTCCACCCCCTCGATGTCACCGCGGTCGATGTGGAACGCGAGCATTGCCAGGCAGCGGTCGCGCGTGGCCTTGGCGACGAATGCGGACCATGTGCACGGACAGATCGTGTCACACGAGCAATTCTCGAAGTAGGTGCCTTCCAGCGTCCAAGCCATGGCCTGCCCCCTGTTCATGATTTCGCGTCATGTTACTCTCCTTTCCAGGAGGGCTGAACCGTGACTGAAGCTGTCGAAGCTGAGGACTGGCGGGTTTTGGGCTCGTATTTCGAGGCGTGCAACTGTGACGCCATCGGGCCGGCGATCGGAGAGGTCCATGCCGTCCGTCGGGCCCGGATCACCGTCGACCACCTCGCAACGCGCAAGCGGATCGATGTCGTCGGCTACATCACCGTCGAGGCCGAAGGCGCTGCGTCAGATCCCGACGACGTCCAATGCGGCATCCCCGGATTCGACCACCCTGGCACCGAGCTCTACGGGCAGAAATTGGTCTCTACGGACGAGGCGCTGCGCTGGGAGATCCGTGGAGGCAGTGGGCGCCGAGCGTCCTTCGCGACCGACTTCGACTACCGCTCCCCCAGCCGGGCACGATCGGATTGAACGGAGCGTCGCCGCCGCCACGCGGCCCCCGCGTACACGGGTGGGCGTAATTCGCGCCCACCCGTGCCGAGCCACCCGCGTCAGCCGCAACGAATCTTGTCCAGCTCCACGACGATCTCGCCCCTGACAATCGAGACGTGGGCAGTCTCGTGGAACCGGATCGTCGACCCGTCGGTTCCGGTCCCGCGCAAATTGAACGTGAACGTACTGGTCAAGGCGTTCGAGTCGGAGTTCTCCCCGAACCAGTTCGTCAACCGGCCCGAGAAGTCGGGCGCGGCGGGATCCGTCGTGTCGAATTGGAACGTGCCGGTCGCGGTCCCCGTGATGTGATAACGGCCGTCGGGGAACACCGTGATGTGGAACACGGCGTTGACGACGGTCGTCACGACGCCCGGCTGTCCCGTGCAGGGGTTGATGTCCGAGTCGACGAATGTCGCCCGATGCTGCACATCTGTGATCGTCACGGGGGGACCGCCCGCAGACGCCGGACTGGCGACTGCGAGAATTGCGGCGGTGATCAAGCCGCCGATGGTGAGTGAACGCATGTCTCTACCTCCTGCTTCCGGCGGGAGTGCCGTTTGAAGAGCTTCTGCTCGCGCGCTTGCAAAAAGTTGTGACGAAAGCTTGTAGGCGGGTGTCACCGGACGAGTCGCCGGAGCCGCTGCTCGAGTCCTCCCAGTCCCAGTTCTTCCGCAGTCGCTCCAGCCGCGCCCAACAGCGCCTCCGCCCGGGTGATGTCACCAGGGCGTCGCCGCGTGAGCAGCATCTCCGCGTGATCGATCTGGGTCCGGGCGACGAACGGCGCGGCCATCGCTCGGCGGTTGAGTTCATCGGCACGACGGAAGTGTGCTTCGGCGTCGTCGAATCGGCCAGTTACCGTCGCCAGTTGGCCGAGCGTTCGGTCGATGGCACCGATGCACACAGCTCCGCTTCCGAGCACCACGAGACGGTCGTGATAGGGCGTCAGGAGCTCGTACAGGAGCGCAGCGCGCGGTGCATCACCCAGTGCGGCACATATCTCGGCATCGGTGAGCATCACCGATGTCCAGGTGTGGTCAAAGCGGCTGTCGCGAAAGTCGTGAACGGCAAGAGCGTCGAAGTAGACCCTGGCCTCCTCCAGCCGGCCGCCCTCGCTGCACACCATCGCCACGGCGGCGCGCCATCCAGCGAAGTCGGGCTGGCGCTCGGCGTACCGCGACAGGCGGTCTTCCAGCTCGGCGAGCCGCCCCTGCAGCCAACGAAGCTCGAAGAGCAGCGATCCGAATGTTTGGGCATAGTGGTAGCCGCCGACGCGTGCGAGTTCCAGCGCGGCGTTCGCCAATCGTTCTCCCTCGTCGAGTCGGCCGGTGAGGATCGCCCTCATTGCCCGGTGTTGGGCGGGCAGCAGTCGAAGCAGTGGCTGCTGTGTTCGAGCGATCAGCGGTTCGCAGAGGGAGATGGCTCTATCTGCCGCGTTCAGGTCTCCCAGTTCGAGATGATCGGCCACCGGGAGGTATCGACTGCACAGCTCGAGTTCGGGATCGCCAGCGCGCTCCGCGACGTCCTTCAGTTCGGCGGCAACGCGGAGGCGATCCCCGATGTGCGCGGGATCCTGGAGTGCGAGATGATGGCTGAGCAGAGCATGGCCCAGGCCCAGGTCCGACCCAAGTCGTCTGGCCATCTCGACGGCATCACGGCTGATGGTCACTGCGCGGTCTCGGTCCGAGCTGAAGTAGAGCCCGACGGCGAGGCGCGACATCACCCGAACGAGCCTGGCGCTGTCCTCCTGTCCGAGATGGGCGAGCGCTTCTTCCAGCAACGCGACCGGGATGTCGTCGGGTTCAGGGAGAACGGTCAGGTACCCCCGAGTCGCCGTCGTCGCTGCTCGAGCCAAACGGTCGGCGTCGCCGATCTGCCGGGCCTGCCTCGCGGCGTCGGTGAGTGCCTCCCGGGCCGCCGTTACGTCCCCGGCCCGGCCCCGTGCCTCGGCGAGGCCGAGGAGTAGGTCGGTGCGCACTACTTCGCCGTCGTCTCGTCCCGCCAGCACCTGCAGACCACGCTCGAACAGCATTGCCGCGTCCTCGTGGGCGAGCTGCTCCAGCGCGCGAACACCGGCGTCGCCGGCGTAGGCCGCGCCTCGAACCAGGTCCCGTCCGCCACTCAGGAAGTGGTGAGCGAGCACGCCGGGCTGGTCGTCGCGAACGCGTGGGATCGATTCGAGGGCCAGCCCTACTCGGTGATGGATGGCGGCCCGACGTGTTACCGAGATGCCGGCGTGCAGAGCATCGACCGTGAGCGCGTGGGCGAACCGGTAGAGCCCGAGAGATCCCTGTTCCTCGATGATGAGACGAGCCATGATCGCCTCGTCGAGCGCGTCGAGAAGTTCGTCCCCACCAATCCCGCTCACCTCGCCGACAACGTCGAGATCGAAGAACGCGCCCTGCACGGATGCGATTCCGAGAACTCGAGCCGTAGCGGGTGACAGCGCACTCACCCGTTGTCCGATGAGATCGATGACGCGTTCGGGCACGGGTATCCCGGCCACGTCCGCTCTCTCCAACGGCTGGGCGACCGCCACCTCACGATCGGCGAGGGAATCGAGGATCTGCTCTACGTAGAACGGGTTGCCTGACGAGCGAGATGCGATCGCCCCCGGCACATCGCCGGGCGTGGCGCCCAACCGCGCAACGACCAGGTCACACACGGCTTCCTCGTCGAGCGCGCAGAGCTTGATCTGCTGCGCGCCATCGCGGCGCATGTCTTCGAGGATCGCCTGCTGGGTCGCCTCGAACGGCTGCGTGTCGCGCGCGATGACGATGACGAGGATGCGGCCTGCGACTCGTGGCCGGGTGAGGTGAGCCAACAGCAGCCAGCTGCCGCGGTCGGCCCACTGCAAGTCATCGAGCACGACAAGCAGTGGGGCTCGTTCGGCCACACGTTCCACCAGGTTGGCCACGGCTTCGAACAAGCGAAACCGGTCCGTCGCCGGGTCGGCGCGGTTCGGCTCGGCGAGGTCGATGACACGGCCCGCCAGGCCGGGCGCCAATCGCCCGATCATCGCGCCGGCGTCGTTCACGTCACCGCGCAAATCAGCAAGAGGTGCCTCCGTAGCGAGGGCAGCGAGGGCCTCGGCGACGGGCTCGTACGGTACGACGGTGTGAGGATGAGCCTGGCCCCGTAACACCGTCCCACCGTCGTGTCGGGCGATCAGGGCCAACTCCGCGGCGAGACGGGTCTTACCGATCCCAGGCTCCCCGGACACGACTACAACTTGACGCTCGCCGTCGACAGCTCGATTCCAGCTCGCGGTAAGCGCGGCAAGCTCCGCGTCACGGCCGACGAACACCGCTCGCGATCGGGCCGCTGCGGCCGTGGCGTTGGAGCCATCCTCAACCGATTTCACCCGGGACCCCTCGGCGGCAGGCCGCCAGTCGAGGTGCGTCTTCTGGAGCAATATGTCATCCTCCAGCTGCTGAAGCGTCGGGCTGAGCTCGAGGCCGAGCTCCTCCGCCAGCACCGTCCGACCCTCGCTGTACACGCGCAACGCGTCGACCTGCAGATGGCAGCGGTACAGCGCGAGCATCAGCTGACCTCGAAGGCGTTCGCGGTACGGATGAGCGGCGAGGACGCGGCCGGCCTCGGCGACGACGGACTCGTGGCGGCCAAGGGCGAGCTGAGCCTCGAAGAGCTCCTCGAGCGTACGCAATCGGATCTGGTCGAGGCGGGTCGCCTCCGCTCGCACGAATTCGGCCCCGCGGAGATCGGCGAGCGCCTCGCCTCGCCACAACGACAGCGCCCGCTCGAGCAGGCCCGCGGCGAACTGAGCGTCGCCGTGCTCAAGGGCGTGGCTCCCCTCGTGGACGAGGCGCTCGAATCGGCGCGAATCGACCGCTTCGACTGCGGTGTCCAGCCGATAGCCGGGCGGCGCCCGCACGATCATGCTCTCCTTGCTGCCCGCGGGACGGTCCGGTTCGAGGGCGCGCCGCAACCGCGACACATACGCGTGGATCGCCGCCATGGGGTCGAGCGGAGGAAGTTCGCCCCACACGTCGTCGATCAACCGATCGAGCGACACGACCTGGTTGGCGCGGAGCAACAACGAAGCCAACACGCAACGCTGCTTGGGACTGCCGAGATCCACGATCCGATCAGCATCGCTCACGTGGATTGGACCGAGGATCTGGAAGTCCATGGCGACAACCTGTTCCTGGTCGCCGAGCGGACAGACGCGTGTTGTCCGGGCGAGCGCGAGTCTACGGGTCTGGGCGACCCGCTTAACGTTCACCACTTGTAAGCGAATGGGTCGAATGGCCCATGGTCTATGCGATAGTTCGTCTGTAGCTTCTTCAACACACGGAGCGGCGTTGATCCTCCGGGCTGTACATGGTCGCCTGGCCCGGCGAGAAGCCAATGGCGAAACCACGATCCCATTCAGTCGGCCATGGCGGCAGGCGACAGGAGGCGGAAATGGTTTCGACCCGGTCAGGCGCGCGACGAGCTCTGGGCATGAGCAGTCAGGTTGGTCGTTTGATGACGACTGCCCTCATCGGCGTGGCAGTGCTGACAGCACCGATGTTGATTGCGTCGCCTGCTGCGGCGGCCAACATCAACTCGGCGACGTTCATTCCGACGATCGCCAAGAGCGGTACGACACTGACCTTGACTGTCACGACGAGCAACGACATCGGCTGCGTCAAGGTTGTCGACAATGGGACGCATATCTCCGCGTCGACGCAGAGCCCGTTCACGATCACGTACCAAGCGGGTGCCGGCAACGGCCTGCAGACACCGACCGTGACTGCGCACAAAAAGGCTGACTGCACCGGCACCGGAAACGGCAACAGCGACTCGACCAATGCTGGCACATATACCCTCGACAACATCGCGCCCACTATCGCGGCCACCCGGGTGCCGGCACCGAACGCGGCTGGCTGGAACAACACCTCGGTCGCCGTCAACTTCACGTGCTCGGACCTCAACGCAGTCACCTCGTGCGGGCCGAACGCAACGGTCTCAACCCAAGGCGCGAACCAGTCGGTCACGGGTACCGCCGTCGACGCCGCCGGCAACACCGCCTCGACCACCGTCAGCGCCATCAACGTCGACCTCACGGCACCGACGCTGACCGGCGCGCCGACGACCGCCGCCAATGCGAACGGCTGGTACAACTCGAACGTTTCGATCAACTGGCCGTGCGCCGATGCGCTGTCCGGTCTCGTCCCCAGCGGATGTCCCGGGAACAGCACCATCACCGGCGAGGGCTCGAACCTCACCGCGACGGCGACAGTCGCGGACAAGGCAGGCAACTCCACCACGTCGACATCGTCCGCAGTTCGCATCGACCGCACCGCGCCGGTCACTGTGGCCTCGGCGCCGCCGGCATGGAACAACACCAACCTCACTGTCACGCTGAGTGCGACGGATGCGTTGTCGGGTGTCGCGAACACTCAGTACAGCGTCGACGGTGGCGCAACGCAGACGGGCACCTCGGTACTGTTCAACACCGACGGCGACCACGTCCTCCAATACTGGAGCACGGACCGGGCCGGCAACACCGAGACCACACGCTCGGTCCACGTCAAGATCGACAAGACGTCACCCACGATCTCTCACACCCAGTCCCCGGTGGCAAATGCACACGGATGGAACAACACCGCGGTCACGATCACGTTCACCTGCAACGACATCCTGTCCGGCATCGCCTCGTGCACTGCGCCGCAGACTGTTTCCCCCCAAGGCGCGAATCAAAGCAGGATCGGAGCCGCGACCGACAATGCGGGCAACGTTGCCAACGACCCTGCGGCCGTCAGCATCGACACGACCGCTCCCTCGATCACGGCTGCCCCGGATCGCGCCCCCAACGCACTTGGCTGGTACGCAAACGATGTCACGATCAACTTCACGTGCACCGACACCCTGTCCGGCGTTGACACCTGCCCGGGTGCAATCGGGCTCGGCGAGGGTTCGAACCAGACCGCCCAAGGCACGAGTGCGGACGCCGCCGGCAACCTTGCCAACGCCACCGTGAACAACATCAACATCGACAAGACCGTGCCCACGCTGATCGGCAGCCCGACGACGTCGCCGGACCAGAATGGCTTCTATCGGGGCCCCGTCACGATCCACTGGACCTGTACCGACGCCCTGTCGGGCTTCGCCAGTGGTGCCTGCCCCGTCAACTCCGTCATCAGTGGGAATGGCACCGGTCTGTTCGCCAGCGCGGCGGTCAGCGACAGAGCAGGCAACACCACAGTCGCCTCGAGCACTGCGGTGAACATCGATGCGAGCGCGCCCACCACCACGTCGGATGCGCCTGCCGGCTGGCAGACCGCCGACGTCGTCGTCAATCTCAACGCCACCGATGACGGCCCGTCGGGCATCCAAGGCACCTTCTTTCAACTCGACGGATCCGATCCGGCTGCAGGCACCAGCGTTCTGGTCACCGAAGGCAAGCACGTGATCACCTTCTGGAGCGTCGACAACGCGGGCAACACAGAAACCCTCCACACGGTCACCGTGGATATCGATGAAAGTGCGCCGGGAATCAGTCATACTCAGGTGCCGACGCCCAACCTGGCCGGATGGAACAACACCCCTGTTTCGATCACCTTCATGTGCACCGACCAGGTCAACCTGTCCGGACTGCTGAGCTGCACGCCCCCGAGACAGCTGACCTTCGACGGAGCGGAACAGACGGTGACAGGCACTGCCACTGATGTCGCCGGGAACACAGCGAGCGACGTCGTCACGGTCAACGTCGACAAAGCAGCGCCGACCATCACCGCCGCAGCGCAGGGCTCCCCGAACGCGAATGGCTGGTACGACAATCCAGTCACCGTCGACTTCACATGCCTCGACCAGAACGGCCTCTCCGGAGTCGCCCAGTGCTCCCCCGCACAGATAGTCGGTCAGGGCACCGATCAGACCGCATCCGGAAGTGTTACGGACTACGCGGGCAACACCGCTGCCGCGAGCGTCGGGCACATCAACGTCGACACGACGTTCCCCGATCTCAGCGGAGCACCCACCACAGCGCCGAACGCCGCCGGGTGGTACAACGGCAACGTCACCATCGCATGGTTGTGCGCCGACGGCCCGTCGGGCATCGACGGACCGTGCCCATCATCCACCACGATCACCGGCGAGGGACAGAACCTGACGGTTGGGACCTCGGTCGCCGACCTCGCGGGCAACGCCACCAGCGCGACGAGCCCGCCGGTGTCGATCGACCGCTTCGCGCCGATCACCTCTGCCGATGCGCCGACGTCGTGGACGAATCAGTCGACCACCGTGCACCTCATCGCCCTCGATTCGCTCTCCGGCGTGCACCACACGTCCTACATCCTCGATGGCGCCGCAGCGCAGAACGGTAACTCGGTGATCATCAGCACCGAAGGCGTCCACACCCTCGAATACTGGAGCGTCGACAACGCTGGCAACGAAGAAGCACATCACACCGCCACGATCGAGATCGACCAGAGCAACCCGACCATCACTGCCAGCCAACTGCCGGATGCCAACGGTGGTGGTTGGAACAACTCCGACGTCACGGTGACGTTCACCTGCGCCGATCAGGTTGGACTCTCGGGGATCAAGTCATGCACGCAGCCGCAATCAGTCACGACCGACGGGCTCGGCCAGCAGATCGCTGGCAACGCCGAGGACAACGCAGGCAACACGGCGTCGACTACGCACACGGTCAACCTCGACAAGACACCTCCGACCATCTCCTCTTCGATCAGCGAGATCCCCAACCTCGCCGGTTGGCACCACAACCAGGTGAGCGTGTCGTTCACGTGCGCAGACGGATTGTCCGGTATCAGCAGCTGCACCGATACAGCGATACTCGCCGAAGGTGAGAACCAGGCGGTCACTGGCACTGCGGTCGACAACGCCGACAACAGCGTGTCCACGACCGCGAGCGACCTCGACATCGATCTGACTGCGCCGTCCATCCATGGCAACGTGCCGGCGCCAAACGCCGGTTGGTACAACACGGACGTCGTGGTCAACTGGGTGTGCAGCGACACGCTTTCAGGATTGGCCTCGTGCCCCAGCGACAGCACGATCATTGGCGAGGGGTCCTCACTCAGCGCCTCGGGCCAAGCTGTCGACAATGCCGACAACGTTGGATCTGCCACTGTCGGCGGCATCCACATCGACCGCACCGCCCCGATCTCGTCATGGTCCGCTCCGTCAGGATGGAGCCTCACGGATGTCACCGTGCACGTTGTTGCTGGTGACAATCTCTCCGGTGTCGTCCACAGCTACATCGAGGTGGACGGCGAGTTACCGGTCGCCGACGCCGACGTCATCATCGGCGAGGGCGTACACAACGTACGGTTCTGGAGCGTCGACGTTGCGTCCAACGTGGAGATTGCTCAGACCGTGGTCGTGCGTGTCGACAAGACGACACCGACGATCGGCCACATCCAAACACCTGCACCGAACGGGGCTGGATGGAACAACAGCGACGTGACAGTTGGGTTCGTCTGCGCCGATTCACTCTCCGGCATCGCATCGTGTACCGCACCGAGCCCCATCGTCGCTGAAACAGCCGGCACGTTGCTGACCGGGACGGCAGTCGACAATGCGGGCAACCAAGCCAGCGACGACGTCACCGTGAAGCTCGACAAGACACCGCCAACCGTGACCGCAAGCGCGGATCGGGCTGCCAACGGAAACGGCTGGTACAACGCCTCGCTGAACGTCAACTTCCAATGCACCGACGACCTCTCCGGCATCGCCGATTGCCCGGCACCACAGACGCTCGGTGAGGGCGCTGCACAATCCGCCTCCGCAACTGGACACGACGTGGCCGGCAATGCCGCCACCGCCGGTGTCAGCGGCGTCAACGTCGACATGACAGCGCCGTCGCTCAGCGGAACGCCGATCACTCTGCCGAACGGCAACGGTTGGTACAACTCCGACGTCGACGTCCACTGGACGTGCGCGGATGATCTATCGGGCACCACGTGTCCAGCCGATAGCACAATCTCCGGTGAAGGCCAGAACTTTGTCGCAGCAGCATCGGTCACCGACGCAGCCGGCAACACGACCGGTGCGAACAGCGCCCCGGCCGTGCGGATCGACCGCACAGCACCAGTGACCACCGCCTCGGCGCCGGGCGGCTGGGTCAACCACGCCGTCACTGTCTCACTCGATTCGTCCGACGGCCTGGCAGGCGTGGCCGCCACGCAGTACTCGCTCGACAGTGCCGCCGCGCAGGACGGAACATCGGTCGAGATCAATACCCAAGGTGACCACACTCTGGCCTATTGGAGTATCGATGCAGCGGGCAACGAGGAGCCTCACCAAATCATCTCCGTCCGGATCGACGAGACAGCGCCGACCATCAGCCACACGCAGTCTCCTGCGGCCAACGCCAACGGCTGGAACAACGGTGACGTCACCGTGACCTTCTCCTGCGCCGACGCCGGCGGAGCCGGTCTTGCCGCTTGTACATCGCCGCAAACTGCGGTGGGTGAAGGTCAGAACCTCGAGCTCCATGGCACTGCTGAGGACAATGCAGGTAACTCTGCAATCGACACGGCAATCCTGAACATCGACCGTACTGCGCCGACTATCAGCGAGGCACCCGGACGCGCCGCGCCGAATGGCAACGACTGGTACCACGCCCCAATCGGAATCGCCTTCTCCTGCACCGATGCACTGTCCGGTGTTGCAGCTTGCTCGACGGCTCCGGTTACGGTCACCGACGGCGCTGGGCAGCAGGTCGATGGGCACGCGACAGACGCCGCTGGCAACACCTCGAGCTCGACAGTGTCGGGTCTCAACGTCGACACGGGTGTTCCCACGATCTCCGGCGCAGCGACCACGTCGCCGAACGGCGAAGGTTGGTACTCCGGTGACGTCGTCATCCATTGGACATGCGGCGACGACCTGTCCGGAATCGATGGACCGTGCCCAACCGACACCACCATCGCGGGTGAGGGTGCCGCACTGTCGGCGACCGCCACGGTCCACGACCTCGCTGGGAACGCGGCCAGCGCAACTGTCGGCAACATCCACGTCGACCGGAACGCCCCCGTGACCACAAACGACGTGTCCAGCGGTTGGCACAACTCCGCGGTGACCGTGCACTTCAGTGTCACCGACAACCTGTCCGGCCCGCATCACACGAACTTCAAGATCGACGGTGGTACCACAGGCAGCGGCTCATCGGTCACCATCGGCCAAGGCAGCCACACCGTCGCCTACTGGAGCACCGACAACGCCGGCAACCCCGAAACGGCGAAGACAGTGCTGGTCCTGGTTGACACCACGCCACCCACGATCACCGGCGCGGCGACCACTGTGCCGAACGGCAACGGCTGGTACCGAGGACCGATCACGGTGCACTTCACGTGCGCGGACCAATCGGGCTTGTCGGGCATCGCGTCATGCCCGGTAGACGTAAGGCTGAGCGGCGATGGCGCAAACCAATCCGTCAGCGGCACCGCGACCGACAACGCGGGTAACCACACGTCGACCACGGTGACGGGCCTGAACCTCGACCACACGGCGCCGAGCATCACGTTCCAGGGCGTCACGAATGGAGCGACCTACACGCTGGGCACAGCGCCCACACCTTCCTGCACAGCGTCAGACGCGCTGTCTGGCGTGGCGCAACCCTGCGCCGGCACTCTCACCGGAGGCAATGCCAATGCAGTCGGCCAGTTCAGCTACAGCGCAACGGTGACCGACCGGGCCGGCAATACCACGACGAGCACGGTCAACTTCCGGATCGGTTACCGGTTCGACGGGTTCCTACAACCCATCAACGACACCGCCCACCAGATCGGCACGAGCACAAGCATCTTCAAGGCAGGAAGCACCGTGCCGGTGAAGTTCCAGCTGCGCCGAGCCGACGGAACCGTGGTCCAGACCGTCACAGCTCCACAGTGGCTGACCCCAAGCAAGGGAGCGGCAACGTCCGCCGCCGTCGACGAGACGCTGTACAGCGTGGCATCGACGGGTGGAGACACGTACCGAGCGGACGGGACCACTCAGTACATCTACAACTGGGGCACCGACAAGTCTGCCGCTGGCTTCTACTGGCGCATCGGCGTCCGACTCGACGACGGATCTACCTACTACGTCAATATCGGGCTCCGCTGACCTCACGATCTTGGCTCGGGCCCTAGGTCGGTGCGATCCCGTCTCAGAACGACGGGACTGATTTCACTGGTACGTTCGAGCGTCGATATTGATTTTGACCAGGTCATACGTGGAGCTGAGGGGAATTGAACCCCTGACCCCTTCCATGCCATGGCCAAGCCCCAACGCAAGAAACGTAGTTACACCGTTGCCGGATCGCTCGTCAGGATCTTCTCGGCGATTCTCGCCGCCTCGGCGATGTGCTGACGACAGGCGGCTGCGGCGCCCTCGGGGTCGTGGCACTCGATCGAGTTGAAGATCTCGCGCAGTCGAGCGGGACCGGACACGGTTCGATTCGCAGTGCCCGGCGTCATCACCCGCAGCCGTGACATACGACTGTTGAGTCGGTCGAGCAGCGGACCGTCCCGGCTTGTACTTCCCACCGACGATCCTCGATTGCGACCACGTCGCGGCACCGGCCACCACCACCGAACTGTTGGGACCGGCGCTCACTGTGGAGTCGTTCGACACCGAGGAGCTCGAACTCGCCAACGGCACCCCGTTCGCACTCGCCGCAGGTGTCTTCGCTCAGAACCTCACGCGTGCTCACCGCATGATCAAGCGCATCACGGCAGGGGTCGTGTGGGTCAACACCTATCGCGCGGTCTCCCCGATCGCCCCCCTTCGGCGGATACGGCATGTCCGGCCATGGTCGAAAAGGCGGTCTGGCCGCAGCACTCGACTACACCCGCACCAAGATCGAAGGGTCATCAATTCGAAACACCCGGCGGTTCGTACTCACCGGTGGGCGTGAGGATGGTTCCGGCGGTGCCCGCCAAGATGGCGACGGCATCTTCGAGGCGGCCGATGCCGGCCACTCCACCGGTGACCTCGACGAACCGACAGGCGGCCTCGACCTTGGGCCCCATGGATCCGGCGGGAAACTCGTCATCGCGCATGGCGTCGGGCGTCGAGCGGGTGATCGCCTCCTGCTGCGGCGTCCCGAAGTTGCGAAACACATTGGCCACATCGGTGAGGATCAGCAGGGCATCGGCGTCGAGCGCCTCGGCAAGGACGAGAGCGGTGCGGTCCTTGTCGACGACGGCCTCGACGCCCTCGAGACGACCAAGCTTGTTGCGCACCACCGGCACCCCGCCGCCGCCGGCACAGACGACGACCGCCCCATTGGCGAGCATCAAGCGGATCAAGCGGGTCTCGACCACCCGTTGCGGCTCGGGCGAGGCGACGACCCGTCGCCAATGCGGACCGTCGGGTTTGACCGTCCAGCCGCGCTCGCTTGCGAGGACCCGCGCCCGGGCCTCGTCGTAGATCTCACCGATGAACTTCGTCGGATCGGCAAAGGCGGGATCAGCGGCCGAAACCAGCGTTTGGTTGATGATCGCCGCGATCTGGCGGCCGGGGAGTTCGTTCTGCAGCGCCTGCAACAACCAGTATCCAATCATCCCCTGGGTCTGCGCTCCGAGCACATCGAACGGGTACGACCTCGTCAAGTTGGGATCCAACGCACTCTCCAGGGCCAGCACACCGACCTGCGGACCGTTGCCGTGGGTGACCACCAACTCGTGGTCGTGAGCGAGCGGGGCAAGCGCCCTGACCGACACCGCAACATTGGCCTCCTGCACATCGTTGTCGGGCTTTTGGCCGCGCCTGAGCAAGGCATTGCCACCCAGTGCAACGACGACTCGCATCACGAACCAGCGGTGGTGAGGTCCACGAACGAACGAGGAAATCGGGCGAGCACGGCAATGGCGTGCTGCAACTCGCGGGCGTCGACGCACTCGCCGATGCGATGGGTGTTCTGCTCGATGCCGGCGCCGATGCCGAACATCGCCGGGTGCTTGACAGGCCCGGATACAACCCAGCCCTTGTCGGGGCCAACAACGATGGTGGCGTCGTCAACGGGGATCGGGAAGCCGACGCCGTCAGTCGAGAAGATCCATTTGTCGACCCGGGGTTCGGCACGCAATGCGCCGGCCGTTGCCCCGCCGACGGGTTCGACGACATGGGGAGTGACGACGCGACGGTAGGCGTCAACGGCTGCCCGTATCGATGGATGCTCAGCGGGCGTGACCCAGCCCGGGTAGATCTGGGCGTTGTCGACGGGGTAGTCGCGCCACGTCGGCTGGGTGTAGCGGGGCACGTCGATGGTGACGGTCAAGCCGGCAGCGCGTGCGGCCGCCACTGCGTCGAGCGATTCGATGTCGGCCAGCGATTGTTCGGGCATCTCTCCCAGTGTGAGGCGTCGATCGAACCGGAACGTGAAGCGGTCCGGAACCGCGCAGTCGCTGGGGGTGTCGAGCGTCGACCACGACGCCGTTCGGGTGCCTCGACCGAGGAACGGATGGTCGACGAAGCCCTCTCCGGCCGCGTGTCGTTGGGCTGCTTCGGCAAGGATGGCACCGCCGTGTTCGAGCGGGTTGAGGCCTTCGAAGGGCATCGAGCCGTGGCACGAGCGTCCGACGACCGTGACTTCGATCTGCATCCGTCCGCGTTGGCCGCGGTAGATGCCGAGCGCTCCCTTGATCGCGTCACCGGTGCCCTCGGTCAAGATCACGACGTCGGGGATCATGTCGGCACCAGCTCCGGGCCAGATCTTGGCGACGACGTGGCGCGGGCCACCCCCGTCGTTGTCCTCTTCGGCGGCCGTGCCATAGGACCGCACGATCACCCCGTGCAACGCGCCCTCATCCACCAGCTCCAGCAGGATCTTGGTGGAGACGATCTGGGCGACGACACCGGCCAGCTGATCGGCCGAACCGCGACCGAACACGAGGTGCTCCCACTCGTCGTCGGGCGGGACGTAGCCGAGTTGTTCGCGCAGCGCTGATGGAGTGAGCGCAGCGGCATCGATCAACCCGTCGTAGGGGTCGACAGCGTGGCCCAGCTTGTCGTGCCATTGGGTCCGCAGAGCCTGCACGGTGTCGGTGTGACCGTCGAAGTAGATGATCTTCTGGTGTTCCGGTGGAACGCCATCGAATGGATCGCGCACGACCCAGACGAGGTTGCCGTACTCGTCGAACCCGACGTCGTCGGCGTGGCGAACTGCGTCGATATCGACGATCGTGTCGCGGAGGAAATGCAGCCGGCGACTCTCGTGGTTCGAGAGGCCCGAGCGCGGGTCGCCGCCGTCATCCGCTGCCCGGTCGACGTCGTCGGCCGGTATGCGGATGGCCTCGCGCAGAATTGCGACAGCGAGCGGGCGATACCGCTCTGCCAGCTCGGCGACCCTCTGATCGAGTTTCGACAGGTCCAGTTGTTCTGAGACTTTGGGCATTTCAAACACCTCCGTTGAGTACCGCGCTGAGATCGGGGACCTTTGCCGCGGCGAGCAGGGCCATGACCACGTACACCTTCTTGTTCGCCTCGCGGGCCACAGCCACGCGGAACTGTTCCATCACACCTGAGCTGACCTCTGCACCGATGTCGGCCGGCAGGCAATGCAGATAGAGCGCGTCGTCGGTAAGTGCCATCCGCCGCTCGTCGCAGATCCACGACCGAAACTCGGCGTTGTGGGCCAACGCTCGCTGTTCGATGTCGTGCATGGCGTCCCGGTCACCTTGACGATTGGCCGCGACGCGCTCGCGCATCAGCACCTGCGGCCCCCACGACTTGGGGTACACGGCCTGCGCGCCGGCGAACGCGTCGTCCATGTCATCGGTGACCCGCAACGAGCCTCCCGACTCGGCAGCGCCCTCGGCAGCCCAGGCCATTGGTTCGGCGAGCAACTCGTAGCCGGGCGGGTGGGCCAGCGTGACGTGTGCGCCGAACCGGGTCAGAAGCGACACGACGCCTTGCGGCACCGACAGCGGCTTGGCATAGCTCGGCGAGTAGGCCCACGACACAGTGATCCGCCTGCCGGCGACGGAGCCGCCAAAGTGCTCGCGCAACCACAGCAGATCGGCCAGCGACTGGGTCGGATGATCGACGTCGCACTGCAGGTTGACGATCGGCACGACCCGCGAATCATCGGTGGCTGCGAGGTAGCCGTCGATCCCCCGCTGCACATCGCGCATGAACGCATTGCCCTCGCCGAGGATGAGGTCGTGACGTACACCGAGTGCGTGAACATTCATCCCGAGCATGGCGCCGGTCTCCTCGGCCGTCTCCCCGTGCGACACCTGAGTCGAGGAACCGTCGACGATCACCGGGTGCATCCCGAGTCGGGCCGCGGCCCCCGCCCACGCCGACTTCGTCCGCGTGGAGTTGTCGAAGAACATCGCGTAGGCGAGTTGACCGCGAAGCACATCGACGCGGGTACCGGCACGATCGAGAGCCTCGAGCCGAGACGCGACAGCGAGAAGAGCATCCAGATCGTCTGTCGACCAGTCGTGCGTCGTCAGCAGGCTGCGACCGTACAACGCGTGCAGCCCTTTCGTACCGGGTTCCAAATTCATCGTCATCCTGCTCTCCGATCCGTTTCGGTTTCGCCGGCCATCAGGAGGCCGAGCCGCTCCGCTGTGCAGTCATTGCGCTCGAGCATCGCCACGAGGCGACCCTCGAACATCACGCCGATGCGATCGCTCATCCCAAGGACTTCTTCGAGCTCCCCGGAGATGAGCAGAATCCCCACGCCGGCCGCGCGTGCATCGATCAACCGGGCGTGGATGTACTCGGCTGCGCCGATGTCGACGCCACGTGTGGGCTGCGAGACCACCAGCACGGCGGCGGCCGCCGACATCTCGCGGGCCATGATCATCTTCTGGATGTTGCCGCCCGACAACGACCGAACCGGCGTGTCGAGACTGGGAGTCTTGACCACATATGACGACACCAGCTTCTGGGCCTGTTCGCGAATGGCTCGCATCTGCAGGAACCCGCGCGACGCGTTCGGTGATCCGGTGTGGTTCAACAAGATGAGGTTCTCCCACACGCTGAAGTCTCCGATCGCGCCTTCGCGCATCCGCTCCTCGGGCACATAGGCCAGACCGGCGGCTCGCGAATCTCGTGGCGAGTTGTTCGTCGTCTCGACTCCGTTGATCCGTACGGTTCCCGACACGACAGGCCGCAACCCGGCGATCGCGTCGGCGAGCTCGCGCTGACCATTGCCGGACACGCCGGCGATCCCCACCACCTCACCGGCACGCACCTCGAACGTGACCGCGTCGACTGCCACGTGCCGACGGTCGCCCGCGACGGTCAGGTCGGAAACGGCGAGCACCGCAGGGCCGGGAACACTCGGCGCCTTGTCGGGTATCAGCTTCACCGGGCGCCCGACCATGAGCTGCGCCAGTTGATCGAGACTCGTCTCGGCCGGGAGAACCTCGCCGGTCACCGCGCCGTCACGCATCACCGTGATCCGGTCTGCGAAGTCCATGGCCTCGCGCAGCTTGTGACTGATGAAGATCAGGCCGCAGCCGTCGTCGGCAATCCGGCGGAGCGTGCCGAGCAACTCGTCAACTTCGCCGGGCGTCAGCACCGCAGTCGGTTCGTCGAGCACCAGCAGTCGAGCCTCCCGATACAGCACCTTCAAGATCTCGACGCGTTGGCGCTCACCGACTGCGAGTTGCCAGCACTTGGCTTCGGGGTCGATGCCAAGGTGATACGTGTCGCTCAACTCCGTGATGCGCCGGGCAACGCCCGTCAGGTCGACTCCGGCGAACGGGTTGCGACCCAAACCGAGCGCGACGTTCTCGGTGACGGTCAGCGTGGGCACGAGCATGAAGTGCTGGTGGATCATGCCCACTCCCGCCTTGATCGCGTCGTGAGGCGAGCGCAGCCGCAGCGGTTTGCCGTGGAGCAACACCTCACCACTGTCGGGGCGGTACAGGCCGAACAGGATCTTCATCAACGTGCTCTTGCCGGCGCCGTTCTCGCCGAGAAGGGCATGAACCTCGGCGGCCCTGACGTCGAAATCGACGTTGTCGTTGGCGATGACACCGGGGAATCGCTTGTCGATCCCGCGCATCTGCAACATCGGTGTGGTCTCATCGATTGCGACCCTCGATGTCATCGCCATGGCGCGCTCATCTCCTCATCGGCCGGTCAGCTCCCGGCAACGCCGGTCTTGATCGAACCATCGGTGATTCCGGCAATCGCCTTGTCGCCGGCCGCCTTGACGTCGGCGGGCAGCTTGTAGGCGTCGTTGAACTCGATCACTTCGCCGTCATTGGCGAGGTTGATCTCGTAGGACTCGCCACCGTAGGAACCGGCGTTGACCTTGTCGAACAGCTGCTTGAGCACGACATCCCACTTGTAGACCTGGCTGGCCACCACGACATCGGGCGCGAGTTGGGTCTGGTTGGAGTTGGTCGCGAACCAGGCGACCCCGCTGTTCTTGGCCACGCCGACAGCACCCACGGTCATCTGCGACGATCCGGTCAGCACCTTGGCTCCGCCGGTCACGAACGAGGTGGCCGCCTCAGCCGCAAGGGCTGTATCGCTGAACGACTCGGTGTAGTTCACGCCGACGCTCACCGCTGGATCTTGGGCCTTTGCACCGGCCGCGAATCCGTCGTTGTACAGCTTGGCGTCGCCGACCTCGATCGGCCCGATGACGCCCATTGATGCGCCCTTGGCCAGCATCGCGCCCATGACGCCCATGACGTAGCCGCCCTCATCGGACGCCGCGGAGTACCCGGTGACGTTCGGCAAGCCGAACGTGTCTGCAGCCGTTCCCCAGGCGAACGCGACCTTCGGGAAGTCCGGAGCGATCTCCTGCAGTGAGCCGCCGTACTGCGAGCCGTGGGCGATGACGACATCGAACCCGTCTTGGGCGTAGTTGCGAATGGCCGCAGCGGCGTCGTCGACGACGAACATGTTCTCGCTCACCGCCAGCTCGGAGATGAGTCCGGCATCCTTCATCCGGTTGAGGGCGTCAGCCATGCTCTGACTGAACGACAGGTCGTTCGCCGCACTGGGAAGAATCACGGCGACCCGCAGCCCCGCGCCGGCGCTCGGTGTGGATCCAGCCGGCTGTGTCGCGGTGGCAGCGGTCGTCTCGGTCGCCGCGGGGGCGGACGTCGCTGACGGAGCCGCGGTGACGGACGGAGCCGCCGTGGCGGCAGACGGCGTCGATGCCGCGTCAGAGCCGCAGGAGGCGGCGACCAGACCGATCGCGGCGAGCGTGACGATCGACCGCCGGAGCGCCCGATTCTTGAATGTATTCATGATTACTCCTTCGCTTATGGGGGTTGATGCGAGATCGTTGGCGTTCATCGCGCCCTCTCGAACGGCAGAGCGAGCGCCGCGGGCTGGGCCGAGCTGCGGCGGGCGATGACGACGAGGGCGATCACGGTGAGGACCGCGGGGGCCATCGTCGTGAGGCTGGCGGCGGCACCGGTGACGATGCCGAGCGTCTTCAGCTGGTTGACAGTGGCCGTCACCATTCCGTACAGCAGTGAGCCGAGCAGCACACCCGTCGGGCGCCACCCGCCGAAGTACACGAGCGCGACGGCAATGAAGCCAATGCCGTTGGTGAGGTTCTGTTGGAAGGTGCCGAGCTCGAGCGCCAATGCGGCGCCGCCGAGACCCGCGAGCGTGCTGCCGATGAGGATCGTCACAGTCCGAGTGCGGGCAACGCTGACGCCGAGGCTGTCGGCGGCCTCCGGGGTTTCGCCCACGGCGCGTACGTCGAGACCGAACCGGGTGTGGTTGATCACGAACGCCATCACCGGGACCAGCAAGACGGCGAGGTAGACCATGAGACTGTGCTGGAAGAGCATTTTGCCGACGTACTTGATGTCGCCCAGCACGGGGATCTTCACCTTGGTGAAGCCTTTGATCGGCTTGGGCGTGCCGATTTCCTGGCGGTAGATCAACTCCGAGAAGCCGAGACCGAACAAGTAGATGCCGATCCCGCTGATCCCCTGCTCGGTCTTGAACACCAGCGTGACGACGGCGTACACGACTCCCATCACGGCGCCCGCCAAACCCCCGGCGATGATGCCCTGCAACAGGCTCCCGGTCTCGAGCACGGTCCAGTAGGCAAAGAACGCGCCGAGCAGCATGACACCGTCGACGCCGAGGTTGAGGACGCCGCTGCGTTGACCGAGCGTCTCGCCCAGCGCAGCAAGGAGGTACGGCGTTGACAGGCGGAGGCCGGCGGCCACCGTGGCGACGAGCACCGATGCGGTGAAGAACTCACTCACGGGACGACCTCGGCTTGCGGCATTGCCTGGCGGACGCCCTCGACGCGGGCCGTGACGCGCTTACGCAGACTGACGCTGGCGGCAACGAACACCACGACCAGCCCGTTCACCGCGATCACCAGCGACGCGGGGATCTGGATAGCCCGTTGCATCGCGTTCGCGCCGACGAGCAACCCGCCGAACAGCAGTGACGCCGGGATCGTCAACAGCGGGTGCAGCCCACCGAACAAGGCCGCGACGATGCCGTTGAACCCCGCTGAACCGGTGAAGCCGGTGGCCGAGCCGTCAGTGACGAAACGATGACTCTCGCTGCCGAACACGAGCACCGCACCAGCGAGGCCGCACATCGCGCCACTCGCCGTGAGGGCCACTGTGGTCATCCGTTTCACGGCGATGCCGGCGTATCGGGCCGCATCCGGGTTGGCGCCAGCGGCACGCAGTCGGTAACCGGTCGTGGTGCGCCACAGGAATATCCATGCAGCGATCGCGGCGACCAGCGCAACCACGACACCGAGGTGCAGCCGGGTGCCGTGGAGCAGCACCGGAAGGTCGGCATTGCCCGAGAGTCGCTTCGTCTGCGGGATGCGCGTGCCACGGGCGATCTCGGCCGGGTCGATCAACGGGCCGCGCAGCAGGTAGTTCATGACCTGGACGGCGACGATGTTGAGCATGATCGTCGACAGGATCTCGTTGACACCGAGGTACGCCTTCAAGGCTCCGGGGATCGCCCCCCATGCGCCACCGCCGGCTATCCCGGCCAGGAGCACCAGCGGCACGAGCACCACCGACGGCAGGCCGGGCATTGCAAGGGCCGTCACGGTGGCCAGGAGCGCACCCGCCACGATCTGCCCTTCTCCGCCGATGTTGATGACTCGGGCCCGGAACGAGATGCAGATGCCGGTTCCCACCAGCAGCAGCGGCATGGCCTTCACCGCTGTGTCGGCGAGGTCTTGCTTGCTGCCGAATGCACCCGTGAACAGCGCCTTGTATCCAGTGAACGGGTTGGCTCCGAGGGCGACCATCATGATCGCGCCGATGGCGAATGCGGCAGCGACCGCCGCCACCGCGATCGCGGCCCGATGAAGGGCTGCGGAACTACTCCCGGGTGGGCGCACCTCAGGTCAGCCGGACGATCGGATACATCCACTCGAACGTACGCAGCTTGGTTGAAATGTAGCTACGGCCAGACGTCCCGATCAGGTCGTTCTACGTTTCGCCCCCAGGATTCGCTACCCGCAAGCCGCAGAATGATGATCGATTCTCATCTCTTCGCCGCAAAATGCCGTCCGCAACCGCAAAATGTTGACCGGATCTCCTTCTTGGGATGCATACCGTCCGCTAGCTTGCGGGTGTGCGACCGCGAATTGATGACCGACGATCGGGGCCGCGATGGCTGCCAAGGGCTGGAAAGAACTGGTCTGGTCAAGCGACCATGACCGCACCTCACTGAGTCGCGCCGCGGGCCGCGGCACGCTGGCGCGGCTCTCCCCAGGTCTGTACACCTCCGCCGTCACCGACGCCCCAGCCGACGTCGTGCGCCGCAACCTGCACACCATCGTCGCCCACGAACTTCCGGGTGCGGTAATCGCCGACCGAAGCGCCCGCCACGGCGGCGAACCGATTGACGGCGAACTGTACGTCGTTCATCGCCGAGATCGCCCGCTGGTCCTACCAGGCATGACGATCCTGCCCCGCCGGGGTCCGTCCGGTCTCGACCGCGACATCCCGCTGGCCGGTGGCCTGTTCATCGCCTCCGAGGCACGCACCCTGCTGGAGTCGCTACAACGACCCGGCGGTCGGCGCCTTTCGCGTGACGAGGTCGAAGGATGGATCGACGAGCTGTGCGCCAGCGGCGGCGGTCGGCGCCTCAACTCGATCCGCGACCTGGCTCGAACGATCGCCCCCGAGCTGCGCGGCGATGCAGCGCTCGACACCCTCGACGCGTTGATCTCGGCGGCGGTGCAAACCGGTGACGCCCGTGTCGTCACCAACGAACGGCGGCGATCGGCGCACTGATTAGGTCGCCATCCACATGCGGTCGCCGGATTGATCGATCCCGCGCGGACGGATCCGACTCAGACTTCGGATCAACCGTCGGCGCGCCTACATCGTGTCAATCGGTGGATCACACGACTGAGCCCTGCGGCTAACGTGCGCCCGGTGGGGACGAACAGTGCATATCGGGAAATACTTCGCGTGCCGGACGCGCGTGCGCTGATCAGTGCGAGTGCCGCGTCGCAGCTCGGCGACTGGCTCTACAACGCGGCGCTCCTCGGATACATCTACACGGCGACCGGTTCGGCCGCCTGGGTCGGCGCGGCCACCATCTTCCGGTTGCTGCCCTACGTCCTGCTCTCACCGGTGGGTGGCATGATCGCCGATCGCTACGACCGACGCACGGTGTTGCTGACGGGCGACGTTTTCCGGTGCGGGCTGATGGTCGGTCTTGCTGTAGTGGTGGCCGCCAAGGGTCCTGTCGCGCTCGTGGTGGCGTTCACGGCACTGGCTTCGGCCGCCGGCAGTGCGGAGCGATCGGCGGCGAAGGCGATGCTGCCGAGATTGGTCGGCGAGCTGCGACTCGGGCCGGCCAATGCTTTGCTGCACACAGTGCAGGACCTCGGCGTGGTGGTGGGCCCAGCGATCGGCGCGGTACTGCTGGCAATCGCCCCGGACTACGTGGCTTTTCTGGTCAACGCCGGCACCTTCGCTGTGTCTGCCGTGCTGATCTCCACGATTCGCCGGCGCGCTGGGGTGGGTGGGGGCGTAACCGGCGAGAGCGCCGGCACCCAGCTCCGCAACGGCGTGCGCGCAGCGCGGACCACGCCATTCGTGATGCCGCTCTTCGTGGTCGTCGCCATGTCGGAGTTCACGTACGGGGCGCAGACCGTGGAGTTGGTGCTGTACGCCCAACGTCGACTTGGGTTCGGTGGCGAAGGATACGGGTACCTGCTGGCCGCGCTGGGACTGGGCGGTCTGCTGAGCGCCACCGTCAACGGTCGGCTTGCCATCAGCACCAAGGTATCCGGCATCGTTGTTGTCACCGGCGCGATGTTCTGCGCCACGCAACTGTGTTACGCGGCAACCGGCAATTTGCCCGTCGCCCTGGTGGCGACGCTCGTGGGCGGTGCCGGGTTCGTGGCCTGCGAGGTGGTGGCCGAGACGGCGCTGGCTCGGGTAGTACCGAGCGACGTGCTCGGTCGTGTCATGGGCGTGATCGACGCAGTGTCGGTCGCGGCGATGATCAGCGGCGCAATTTTTGCCCCGCTGATCATCAACTGGACGTCGCTGACCACGAGCATGGTGCTGCTCGGTGCGGCCTCGCTGATCGTCACGGGCCTCAGCCTCAGCCGGCTGCGCGGACTCGACGAGCTGAGCCGGATGCGGTCCGAACTGCTGGCCTCGCGCCTGGCCGTCATCCAAAGGCTGCCTGTCGTCGCCGGGGCACCCCTGGTCGTGCTCGAACAGCTGGCCTCCGCCTCGCAGCTCTGCCCGTTGCCGCCCGGCGTCGACATCGTCGTGGAGGGCGCGCCGGCACACGCGTTTTACGCCGTCATCGATGGGATGGTGGTCGTGCATCGCGGCGGTGACGTCGTGGCTCACCTCGGTCCTGGTGACTTCTTCGGCGAGCGTGGCCTGCTCGACCGGGCGCCACGGAACGCAACCGTGACAACCCGAGAGCCGACTACGGTCCTGCGTCTGGAGGGCGACATCCTCCTCGATGCCATACAATCGGCGCCGACCGTGCTGTCCGCTCTCGACCGTTCGAGCCAGGGGCGGTCAGCCGCCGCGCTTGTGCGTACGACGCTCGTCGACGATCCCACTTGGGTGGAGGCATGAGCAGCGTCACAACGGTAGATGGTGCGACTGTCGCCGTGATTGGGGCCGGCTACGAGGGTAAGCGTCGCGCCTACGTCCGGCTGGCCGAACTCGGCGCGCATTTGATCGTTGTCGAAGAGCCCGGCCACTGGTCGGAATCGATGATCGCGGATGGCCTCGCCCAGGCATGGCTGCCGACATCAGTCGTCGGCGACGCTGACGAGGACGCGCGCGCCGTGCTCGAGACGCTCGATCGCGCCTCCATTCGACCCGACGGGATCTTTACCATCTGGGAGGAAAGCGTTCCCGTGGCCGCGCGTGTCGCGACCGCGCTGGGACTGGCGACCAACCCGGTCGACTCGGTCGACGCCGCCCGTAGCAAGGTGCGAACCCGGGAGCTGGCAGCCGAGCTCGGGTTGCCCACGCCGAGGGCCCGGCGCGTCCGCTCGCTGGATGAGCTGTTCGCTGCGGCGGCGCACGTCGGCTTCCCCGCTGTCGTCAAGCCGGAGTTCGGGGCAAGCGCCGTGGGCTGCGTGCGAGTCAACAACCTCGAGTCGCTGCCACAGGTCTACACGCTCGTACGCAGCGTTGTGACTCCCGAAAACAACGTCATATTCCGCAACGGTAACGACCTGCTGCTCGAGGAGTACCTCGATGGGGTCGAGTTCGACGTCGACCTCGTCATGCACGAAGGTCGCTGCTTCTTCTCCAGCGTCTCGCAGAACTGGCCGACGGCAGAGCCGTCATTTCAGGAGAAGGGCCTCCACTGTCCTCCCGATCACAACCCCAAGGAGGTCCGCCGGCTCGTCGACATGGTGGTCGAGACCGTCCAGGCCTTTCACCTCCACCGCGGGGTGCTGCACATCGAGGGCAAGTGCACGAGCCGCGGGCCGCGCATAATCGAGCTCAACGCTCGCCTCGGGGGAGGACGGGTCGCAGACTACGTACGGGCGGTGTGGGGGGTGGACCTCGTTGAGGCCCAGCTGCGTAGTTGCCTCGACTTGCCGCCGCAGCTGAAGCCAAGCCGAAAGCCGCAGCGCGCTGTCGTCGACGTGATCGTCCACGCCCCCGCCAGCGGTCGTCTCACGGCAATGCCCTTCGGCGAGGTCGCGACGGACGAGCCGGCGCGCATCGAACTCGACATCGACGTGCAGATCGGTGCGGAAGTGAACGGCCCCGAAGAGGTGTTCGCCACCGTTCTGGCCGAGCTGTCGGTCATCGGAAAGGACCTCCGACATGCCAGAGCGCTGGCCGCCGAAGTGCTGCGCGATCCGCCGGTCGTCGCCTTGGTCAGCCCATCCATGTAACGGTCAGATAGCGAACGGGCCACCGGAATCGATCGAACTCAACAGCTGCCCGACTCCATTTCTCATCGTGAGAGCTGTAGAGACGGTCCGGTTGACGTGGCGGCAGCCTGGCCGGCCGCTCCCGTCATCACCACCATCAGGCGGTGGCCTCGCAGGTCTCACCCTGGCACGCCTGACCGCCGTCGCGTTCAAGATGCGCTCGACCGGGTATCAGCAGCATCGGCCGTACGACCGTGAAGAGATCATCGCACTCGCACATTCCCGCTACTTCTCCAACGGTGACGCTGTGCGAGCGAGCCTGTCGATCCACGGTTTCGATTCGGGCGTGGGTTCGTCTCCGTCCGCGATCCCGGCGGACGCCTTACCTACAACATTCTCAACAACAAGGGAATAGTGGTGTACGGGAGCCAGAAAACCCTTCACGGCGTAAGGGTTTCGTGGAGCTGAGGGGAATTGAACCCCTGACCCCTTCCACGCCATGGGCAAGCCCCAACGGGGGAAAGTGTAGTTACACCCCGGCGGGGGGCTCCGCTTCCCTTTTCTTGCACTGATCCGGAAGGTGCGCCAAGGCTCGGGCCGGTTGACATTGTGCGGCCTTGTCGGACAGGTTGCCGATCACCAGGCCGAGATTCGACGTCGGGTGGCGGTCACGCGCCGTCAGCCGCTAGGTGTTGGCGCACGGCGTACGCGGCGATCTCGGCGCGCTTGACGGCGCCAAGCTTGTCGAGGATGTGCCCGACGTGGACGCTCACTGTGCGCGGCGAGATATACAGCACGGCACCGATCTCGATGTTCGTCAGGCCGCGACTGACCTGGACCGCCACCTCACGTTCGCGATCGCTCAGCAGAACATCTCGGCCTGATCTCGGAGGTCGCCCACCGAGCGATCGCAGCAACTGCACCGACTCGTCGAGGTCGGGTCCTGGCCACGCCCTGACCGCTGTGACGGCTGAGGTCGCCCAACGTCTCGCCTCGCTTCGGTCACCGAGCTCATTCCAACAGCGGGCGATGCCGCGGTGGGCGTCGGCGACCACAGTGGCGGCGCGACGTGGCAGGCCCTCCAGCGATCGAAGGTATCCGTCGCGGGCATTCGCATGGTCTGCTGCGTGTTCCGCTGCAACTGCACAAAGGTGGTGGTAGATCGACATTCCGTCCGGATCGCCGGCAGCCCAATCACGCCACTCGGCGACGGCGGCATCGGCTGCGTTCTTCGACGTGTGAGCAAGTGCAAGCAAAGCTTGCCCGAGCTGGTCAAGATGGTCGAGCATGTAGCGAGTCAGGCGAGCATCGGGGTGCATGAGTTCCTCCACGATCCGGACGGCGTCGCCTTCACCCCGGCGCAGTCGCAACGAAGCATCGACTGTTCGCATCCACGCGCTTTGAGCGTGGCCGACCCGGCCTCCCATCCGTGCCCTGATGGAGGCGAGCCGCTGACGTGCAGACGCGTCATGGCCTCTGCCAGCTTCGATGCCGGCAGCGAAGATGGCCAGACAACCCGAGCTGGCGGGCTCGCCCGGACCCAACCATCCGAGCGCATCGAGCGCTCCCTGCTGATTGCCCTCCCGTTCGGCCAGCAGTCCCCGGAACAAGGCGATCTGCTCGCCGAACTGTGCGCCCAGTCCGCCGCCGAAGATGATTGATTCGAGCCGGTCGACCAGTGCGAGAGCATCGTCGTCGTGGGTGTAAACCACCTCGCACAGCAGGTTGTTGAGCGCGCGGCTCTGCAGCACGGAGTCGCCCGCGGATTCGCCCAGCTCGACGACCCGGCGCAACATGGCCCGACCTTCTTCACGCCGTCCCGGGACATCGGTCAACGCTGCTCCCAGGTTGACGAGCACCGTGGCCGGAACGACTCCGACCTCCTCGAACGCTGCAGAGGCTTGTTCGCCCCAGACGGTGGCATCGTCGTCGCTGGAGAGCATCGTCACCTCCGCCAGCACATCGAGCATCCGCAAGCGATCATCAACGCGAGCCGATTTCAGCAGACCCTTCACAGCGTCGACGTGGACGCGGTGCACCGCGAAGTCGCCGGCATCCCTGGCAAGACGGGCAAGCAGTCGATGCATGTCCGCGCGCAACGCGACATCGATCTCGGGGGCGAGCAACAGCGTCTGCTCAGCAGCCTCGCGAGCCTGGTCCGGTCGGCCCAGTTGCCATGCCGCCCGAGCGACGACCGAGTTCAGCGAGACGTCACCCGAGTCGACCTGCAGGCCCGCGGTAGCCATTCGCTCCGCCATCGCCGGGCGACCGCCAGCGACCGCGACCGTGGCTCCTTTCCGGGCGGCTTCCAAGGTCTGCGCAGCGTCGCCCGCCAGAATCGCATGTCGCAGGATCTTGACCGGAGGTGTGTCGTCGGGCGCCACTTCGAGAGCGCGTCGGTGCAGGGCAACGCACTCACGCGACAGCAGGGCGCTCTCGACGACTTCGCGGGTGAGTGCGTGCACGAACGTGAAGCAGTCGGGCGTGGACTCGACCAGCAACTGCGCGTCGCACAGCTTGCGAAGTGCGGCAACCTGGCGGCTCTCGGCGAGATCCGTGAACGCAGACAATTCGTCGAACGTGTTCGACGGGCCAAGCACCGCCGCCGCGTGCAGGACAGACCGAGTCGACTCGTCGAGGCGGGCGAGGCGACGGCGAACAGACTCCGCGATGGTGCTGGGCAGGGCAGAAATCGATGGTTCGCCGCCGAGCTGACCAGTGTCGATGAGCTGATGCAGCAGGAGCGGATGACCGCCGGTTCGATCATGAACGTCGTCGGCCATCGCAGTGGCGGCCACACCGATCGAGGCATGCAGCAGCCGACGCACATCCTCGACACCGAGTGGTCCGAGATCCAGCCTCTCGACGGTCACTCGGCGTGTCACATTGTCGAGCAGATCGGAGAATGCGGACGCATCGTCATCGTTCCGCCGCGTGATAACAACTGAACAGGGCAGCTCACTGCACACGATGCGCCGGACGGCGGCAAAAAGATCAGCGTCGCTCCAGTGCAAGTCATCAAGGACAAGCAGCCCGCGAGTGCGGGTGAGGATCTGTGCCACCGTGGCGACCACGCCGTCGCAGAGCTCTGCCGACCCGAACTCTCGATCAGTCCAGCCACCCACTCGTGCTCGCCCGAACAACGATCCAATCACGTCTCGATGGCGACGGAGCCCATCTGGCAAGGCTGTCCACGCAGCGACGTGTCGGTCGAGGGCTTCCGCCAGCGGACCGAGCGGACGCGGGTCGTCGCGGTCGGCTGTGCCCCGCATGATCACTGGTGTGCTCGAAAGGCCGGGAACAGCTTCGTCCAACATGCGCGTCTTGCCGATGCCTGCTTCTCCTTCGACTACGACCAGACGCACCCCCGCGTCGACCGCACAGTGGAATCGTCTGACGTCGCTGTCTCGCCCGACAAATGGCCGCGCCGCCAAGTGCATGTGCCGAAGCCTACGTCTCGATCCGAAGGGGTCGAGACGTAGGTCGGTGCCGTTCACGCCAGTAGCGGGCAGAGGTCGACGCGCTTGCCGCTCACGACGGCCTGGTCGACATCGAGGCCAGGAAGGAATGCCCGACCGTGGATGAATGCGAACGTGTGTGGTCCGAACAGGAACATCGCACCGGTGAACACTGCATCGCCGCTGGGGAAGATCTTTGCCGGGCCGGGGACATTCAGGTCGATCGACTTGCCGGACGCGACGGAAGTCACGTGCATTCGCAACGAGCCGTTCACTCCGGTCACTCGGACCGAGCCGTTCTTCGCGAAGAACGTCGTGTATCGCTCACCATCGACGACGTCGACTTGAAACCTGCCACAAGGGCTCTGATCGTTTTCGATGAAGAAGCTGTACGTCCCCAAAGGAGGTGTGACCTCGGGGGGCTGCGCGGACGCGACGCCGGAAGTGGCCGCCCCGGCTACGACAGAAATGGTCAATCCTGCCGCAAGAATTCCTACCGCTCTTCGAAGCTGCAACCGCCCACTCATGATGATCTCCTGTCTACGCGAAGGAGGTTCCTCCGGTGCGGCAAGCATCCGTGTTGAGTGGCGAATCTCACATCGTCCAGATGACGTATTCGCGTCGACCGCGCGGAGTCGATGCGATCACCAGAGCCCGGATACAGGGTCGGCGAGCGGTGGCATGATCAGGCCACCGCCAATAACACCGCATTCGCTGGTAATTTTCGGACCCCGCCAATCACTTGACCATGCAGGTCGTCGATGACGTATTAGTTCTCGAAGGCGAGGACGATTTCCGGGAGTTGGTGGGTGACGCCGTTCGCCGTCCAGGTGTTCTTGGTTGTGTCGGTGTAAATAATGGCCGCTTTGCCGCTGATCGGATCCTCGGCCACTTCGAAGAGGTCGAGAAGTTCCCGGTCGGCGGCGCAAGCGGATCCATCGAGGCAGACCCGACCCACCCGGTTGGGTGTGTTGCTCACTTGTTTCACGGTCCATGTCCCGCCCGAGAACACCGAGTCAAAGACGTTCCACACGGCGCTTGGGTCGTCGGTCGATGACGCTGTGCTTCCGTAGTAGACGACGTCTACCTTCCCGCCGCGGGCCGCGATCCAGGGCATCACAGTGGTCTGAATGCTCGAGACAAGGGTCGGCGTCGACCAGGTGGAACCGTGATCTGTCGACGAGGACACCCACATTCCGTGGAGGTCCGTCCACGATGTCCAAACGCCGCCAGTGAGCGGATCTACCGTTAGCGATGGCCAGAAGTTGTTGAGGGCGATGAACGCCTGGGCGTGAAACACGAGGCTCGTCGTGTAATGGGCGCCACCGTCTATCGAGCGGGAGACGTAGATGTTGTTGAAGTTGGCGCTGCAGCACTTCGTCTGCGGTTCGCCACCAGCGAAACTCTCGAACACGAAACCCGTCGTCGGATCGGCCACGATCGGACCGAGCGAGTTGTTGAACGTCGAGCCACCGGTGACGGTGCCGAGGCCCGTGAGTGGCGAGCCGCTGGAATGCCACGTCTGGCCGTCGTCGGTTGATTTCTTGACGCGGATGATGGAGCTGTTGCGAGCATCGTGGTAGGCGACCCACACCGTGCTGCCATACGACGTCATCCATTCACGGTCCGCGCCGGCTTGGTCGAGGATCGACGTCGTGCAGTCCGCTGGACCGCTCGCTCCCGCGGGGCATCGGGTCACCGAGACACCAAGCTGGGAGAACTTACCCTTGGGGCCAAAGATGATGTCGAGATCGGCCAGCAGCGTGGTGCCAGCAGCCGTGATCTCGACGTCGGCATCGCCATCACCGACGTTCACACGGCCGGCGCCATGGATCGGGAGACTGGTATCCATGCCGCCGAAGTAGCTCGGCGTCGATCCAAACGACCCTTTCCACAGGTTGACCTGGAACGGGAGCCATCCGAGTCCGTCAACGGCCATCGAACCATCAGACCCGAACGCGATCGCCGGCTCGCTATTGCCGGTGGAGTTCGCGGTCGGCGAGGTCGTCAGACCAGGCGGCGGGCTGAACGTCGCGATCAACGGCGTATTCGAGAACGCCGTCGCAGCTCTCGCCGTTGGAGGGAGCAACGCCATCCACCCGAGCAACATCAGCGTGATCACCAATCGGAAGAATCTGTACATAACCTGCCGCCCCGTGTCTCTCAAACGCGGCGGCCCCGGCGACGTGAACAGCCGACGCCCCGTTTTGAGACGCCCGGCCGATTCGCTTGGCCGCCAACTGACGATTGAGTCAATAGTCGCCCCAAGAGACCCCAGCGTCAAGCGATCATTTCGAGCGACAACTGTATGGGCGACAGCGGTAAGCACGTCACGTCGATGATGAGGTAGTCGCACGAAGCCGGTTCTGCACAGCGCGAGCGAGACCTATCCAGAGTGCAATCTTGACGATGTATTGGAGCTAGGAAACCCTTACGCCCTAAGGGTTTCGCGGAGCTGAGGGGAATTGAGCCCCTGACCCCTTCCATGCCATGGGCAAGCCCCAACGCGAAAGAGTGTAGTTACACCTCGTTGGAGGGGTGGCTGCCTCTCGGATCGGCGCTAGGGAATCCCAGACACGAAAGCGCGGCAGTCTGCAGCTGCCGCTCTTTCTGAATCCTCTCAGCGACACTTGGTCGCCGAGACGCTCGGCTCTAGCTGTGGTTGCTGAAGGAAACGCAGTCGCCCTGGTTCTTGAAGGCTGGGTTGTTGAAGGTCTTCCAACCATCCTTCTTGCACTGATCCCTATTGGTTGGCGGACCGACCGTCGGATCGCTGGTCGCGATACTCGCCGTCGGACGGAACCCCGTCCAGCAAGGTCCGTCACTCCGGAAGGTCCCAACTCCGGCCGTCCCGCCATCGCAGTAGAGGCTGGCGGTGTCCGTGTCCCAATACACGCCATTTGAGGCGAGATCGGTCCCGACGATCGCCGTAGCGGCCCCGGACAATCCCACATTCAACGCGTCATAGCCGCAGCCCTCAAGCGCCGTTGCACATGCTGTACCGTATCCGAGCGGACTCGCACCAAAGCCACTGGTGTTGAACGAGATACCCCAGATCACGTCGTTCGGTAGGACAACGGAGCCGTCAAACGTGAAGGTGACCGGGGTAGCGAACCCGTTGAAGCAGGTCGTGCCGTCAGACCACTTGCCAGCGTCGGCACCGATGCATCTGGAGTCGGCGCTCGGTCGGAACGGAATGTTGAATGTCTGTGTGCTGGAGACGATCGTTGTGCCGACCCCGAGACCGACCGACGGTGGGTTGTAGATCGTCAACGTCAGCGGATGACTAAACGTGGCGGCGGGGGCGGTGAGACAATCGCCCAGGTTCCAACTACCGCGTTGGCAGCCCCAACTCGACATCAAGACGGTAACCGAGGTGAGGTTTCGGGGGCCGGCCGCCAGGACGACTCGGTCGCCGAACTCACTGGTTTGTTGCGCTTGGAATGGCTGGCTCGGCACGTTTCCCGGAACAGCAGAGCCGATCGAGTCGTACACGACAACTGCAGGCGGAGCCGCGTTTGCAGTGGTCAGAGCGCTCATCGTGATCCCAATCGCGAGACTGGTGGCGAGAGCGAGGCAGCGCATCTTCTTGGTGGTAATGATCATTTGTCTCCCTGTGGCGTGAGCCAGCGAGGTGCGTGGGCTCAGCGCCCTACATCGTGCGCCCGAGTGGGAACTGATAACCGGGTACAAAGTCCGTATCTCTTTCGCGTCCACGCGGATGCTGGTACGACTTGGATCGCCCGCAGCACTGCGTCGTCGCCGCCTGCAGGCGACGATCACCTACGAGGCGCGGTCAACGTTTGGGCTGGAGGAACGGCTCGACAGCTACTCCTGGTAAACGTGGAGCTGAGGGGAATTGAACCCCTGACCCCTTCCATGCCACCTCTCGGCTGGTTCCCTTCGCCAAGCAGTTCAGTGTCGTAGTAGAAGTCGCTGGATCGATCAAGGTAGACCTCTCGGTTGACGGTCAGGTGCTCAGCTCGACTCCGTGCGAGGTCAAGCTCATCGAGCCCTAGAAGCGTGACATCAGTCAGGGGTAGGTAGCGGTTCGCGCTTGCCTCCGGGCCTACGTCAGTGTGGGGCGGGCGATGCGCGATCTAAGGCGTTTGGGCAATTGACCCGGTGAACCGAGGAGACCACACTGTCGCCAGATCCGGCGGTGGACGCTGTGTCGAGCGAACCTCGACACTCCCATCGCCAGCTTCACCAGCGCGACGCACGTTGCGCCGAGTGGCGCACCGCGGGAACCGTCCCCCCGCGGTGCTGTTCCTGGTTCCGCCCATTGACAGGCGGGTGTACCGTTCCGGCCAAGGGAAGATACCCCGATCGCGAGATGGGACGGGTCCGTGTTTGGGCTTGCTAGCGGTCGGGGTGTCGACCGTCGTTGACCATACTCCGCGAGCGGGGTCCCGCATCGCCGCCGTGCTCGCCGATCTGCCGGCGTCGTGGGCCAACGTGCGCAAGGTGCTCAACGAGCTACAGGCGATCGTCGGGTGATCGACTACTGCTTCTCTGGAATTGAGACTCCCAGGCAGACTGCCGACACGGCGAATCCCGCCAGCATTACCCAAATGCCAATCCGACAGAGGCGCGAGCAAACTCGTTCTGTCCGAGATTCTTGATCCGCGAGGACACGTTCTGCCACTCGTAGGCGGCCATTGCGGCGCCTCCCACTGAAAGCAACGTGGCGATGCGCACGTTTCCACGGGAGCCCTTGCTGAGTCCGACCAATCCTACGAGACCGGCCAGTATCCCGACCCAACCGACCGGACTGATCTGCGGCTGCTGCTACTGGTACGCAGTGTTCGTTGGAGGAGGAGGAGGAGGAGGAGGAGGAAAGCTTGCACCCATCGCGCAAGCGTAGGTGAGTGACCGACGCGACAAAGCTCCGACCGATCCGCTTGACAGCCGGGGCTACTGTCGGTCGTAAGGCACGGATCCACTTGAGCCGCGGGTCTCCCTGCCCAGGGGTGCGTTCAGTCGAGGATGCCCCCGCTGAACGCACCAAGCACGGCGAGGTTGACACCGAAGAGTCGACCTTGAAACGATGCGCAGATCGCGATACTCGACGGGGCCAAACGATCTGCGCATTGGGGGGCGGCCGATCGTGGGATGATCGAACGGGTATAGCTTCCAAGTTCTCACTCGATTCGAACGAAGTTCGTTCCACGACTTCGATCGCCGGAAGCTAGCTAGGCGCCTGTGCCCAGGACCCTGACGGTTCGTTGGGACGGGTTATCGGGGTCCTCGGGCAGATAAGACTGTACCCCCCTCGACGCGGCGCCGCCCAACTTCCCCGGTCCCAGACGCGACAGAACCCCCGAGGGCAGCTG
>JANMNE010000135.1:0-5213 GCA_031373785.1 Ilumatobacteraceae bacterium | reverse complement strand
GCATCGGCTCGTTCCATCTCAGCGGTCCAATAGCGCATCGACTCCTCGTCCGGGGGGAGCCCTGCCTCATGATGGCAGCAGCCGTCGAGCGTGACGTTGATCGAGTATCGAAGTGGTCTCATCTCGTTGCTCTCCCTGGATGCGCACGCCCTCCCCAGGCCTGCAGCGCGCACAGATTGCCCTGATAGAGGATCTGATGCAAGGACGTTGCGGTATTCGTAGCGTTCGGGGTCTGGCCGGGTGTGTCTCCCGAATGCCCTGTCACCGTCATGGTTGACTTCCGATCGAAGCGATCATCCGGTCAGATCCAGTCGCGGTGTGGCTCGTAAGAGGAACGGCATCAACCCACATATCAGGTGTGCCCACCGTGGCGAACTCACTTCCACAGCATTGGAGCACACCATGTTCATGATCGGCATCGACCCCCACAAGGGGTCTCACACCGCAGCCGCGGTCGACCACAGCGAGACGGTGATCGACACGTTGCGTGTTCTCGCCGACTGTCATCAACGCCAACGATTGTTGGAGTGGGCGGTCTCGTTCTCGCTGCGCACATGGGCCGTCGAGGGAGCGACCGGGATGGGCGCACTCCTCGCCCAGCAGCTCGTCGCGGCCGGCGAGCATGTCGTCGATGTGCCACCGAAGTTGTCGTCACGAGTGCGACTGCTCGAGCGCGGCCGGATCGACAAGACCGACCCCAACGACGCCCGCTCCGCGGCGATCGTCGCCTGGCATAACCCGACATTGAACGTCGTGGTCGGTCTCGACGAGCACCGTGTCGTGCTCCGACTGTTGGCCGACCGCGACCATCGGACCACCGCGCAGCGGACCCGCACGATCTGCCGGCTACACGCCATGTTGTGTCTGCTCATCGAGGGTGGCACCGGGCGTTCCCTGAGCGTTGAGCGCGCCGAACAACTCCTGGCCAGCGTCCATGCCGGCAATGCGGTGATGGTCGAGCGGATCGCTGCCGCAGGCGAGTTGCTCGCCGAGGCCCGCGGCCTCGACAGCGCACGCGCGGAGATCCGTAAACGGACCAAGGTCGTGATCGCCGCGACAGCGACCACAGTCACCGACGTCTACGGGATCGGACCGATGATGGCCGCGATCATCATCGGCCGAATCGGTGACATCAGCCGGTTCCCGAGCTGTGGGCACTTCGCCCGACACAACGGGACCGCACCAATCGAAGCGTCATCAGGGCCGAAGAAGCGACACCGGCTCAACCCGCGCGGTGACCGACAGCTGAACCACGCGATCCACATGGCCGCCGTCACTCAGATCAGTCACGACACACCCGGACGCATCTACTACCTCCGCAAGCAAGCCGAGGGTAAGAGCCGCAAAGAAGCGATGCGCGCATTGAAGCGGTGCATCAGCGACGCCGTCTACCAACGCCTCGTCGCCGACGCCCGATCCAACGGCTAGATCTTCGCTCGCCGAGAGCTCGAGCTCGCCGGGTGGGTCCGGGAGGACAATGCGAGGACGTCACTGAATCCAGCGTGGCCGGCATCGCACCTCACATGACCCGACTCTTCGGAACAGTCACTCCCGAACCCGACAACACGCTAGACCCGACCGCCCCCGTCACCGCCCTGGGGCACTCAGACGCGCCCCATTCAGTTCCCGAAAGACCCGCTTGACACAAAGAGGATTCGGTCGTCGCTCTCGGCGCAAGCCCGTTGATGGCTACAAAACAACGAGCACATCACGGCAGATCTGCGCTAGTGGTTCTTGAAGCAGACCAACACTTCGCCGGTGCCATCAGTCGATGACCAACGACTCGACGTGTGGAAGTAGCGATCAGGAAAGTCTTCGAGGAATCCACGTTGATCGGGCTCGATCAAGTGTCGACGAATTTCAGTTGTCCAGATGGCAAGCGCGTCGGAACCCGAAGCACACCTAACGGAATCGCCAATATTGACGATGGCGATGACGGGCTGTCACCAACCTGACGGCCGAGCACACCTGGGGAGTGCGCGAGATCTCGCTGGCAGGTATGCGCTCTCGAGGATTTCGAGATCGCCCTTGATGTACCCGTAGGATCAGCAGAAATTCGTGGCTCGAGCCCGCCTCTGCGCTGGCCCGCTGCTCGGATAATGCGAATCTGGTCGAAGGTGTACGTGTCGAAACCCCAATCGAAAGATGGTCGCGATGAGTGATAGTGCCGACCCGGGACCCGCGAATGGACGCTGGCGGCGAAGGCCGGCTCGCGCGGTCGCCGTATGCCTATTGGCAGTCGCTGGCTGCGCAAACAACGCAAACGTTGCTGTCCCGACTGAAGGCGATTCCGTCACCACCCTGGGCGGGCAACAGCCGGGTGCTGGCAGCACTACCCGGGACACACAGGCTCCCGGAACCAGCGGCGCAGCCACGACCGACGATCCTCTTGCAGCACCATCTGTCGAGGGTCGTTTCGCGATCGGCACGGACGGGCGAGAACTCGCACTGACCTGCTGGGGTGACGGCGCGCCGGTGATCTTGTTCGATGCGGGTTCGGGCGACGCTGGCATCGACCGGTGGAAGTCGTCAGCGATCACGCGGGCTCTCGCCCGGAGGACGAAGGTGTGTGCCTACGACCGCCTCGGGCTCGGCGCCAGCGACCCTGCACCGCAGCATCCTCGTACTTTGGATGACGTTGTCGATGACCTTCACCTCCTGTTGGGCGCTGCCGACGTTCGTGGTCCATTCGTGCTCGTCGGGTCCTCGGGAGGCGGGTTCGACGTCTATGAACATGCGGGGCGATACCCCGACGACGTCGCCGGACTCGTGCTGCTCGACGTCCCGGCCGGACAGCCCAACATCGCTCCGGCTGATGTTCCAGCCTGGGACGCGGTCGACAACCCTGAACACATGGACTACGCGGCGGTGGAACATCAAATGGCAGTGGGCCGGCTGCCGATCCGTGCGATCCCCGTCACGGTCGTGACTGCCAGCCGCGGGCAGTCGGCGGATCCTTCCGAGCAGAAGGTGTGGCTCGCAGGCAGTTCTCGGCCAGTTCAGGTGGTTCTCGAAGGGGGACACAACATCTACAACGATGATTCAGAGGGTGTGTTGAAGGAGATACTCGCCGTACTCGATGCCATCACCCATGCGTAAAATCCGGAGATCAACGCGACCAGATCTAGCACTGCTCGAATGGCGGTCGCGGCCGTTCCACTACGGTGCAGAATGCCCGCTCCGCGCTTGTTCTGTCGAGTCCGGGCTTGTTCTGTCGAGTCCGGAGCGGGCGGGTTTGTGTTAGCGGATGCGCCGGCGATGAAGGTGGACACGATGTAGGTGGCGTGTCGGTCCAGCGAGACGCGAGCCCGGTCGTAGCGCATGGTGGTACGCGGGTCGGCGTGGCTGGCGGCTTCTTGGACGTCGCGCAAGGGGACACCTGCGTCCAAGGCGGCGGTGATGAACGCGTGGCGCAGGGTATGTGGTCCAACTCGCTTGTAGATGTCGGCGTGGCGGGCGATGCGCCGCACGATCCGTGAAGCGCCGTGGCGATCGAGTCGGCGGCCATCTCGGGCGAGGAAGATCGGCCCCTCGATACGTTCGCCGACGACCAGATCGACCGCACGCGCAGTTCTGGGCGCGAGTGGGATGGTGACGTGTTTGCCGCCCTTGCGGTGCACCAGCAGGGTGCGGTGACCTCGTTCGAGCCCGAGGCGTTCGATGTCGGCGCCGATCGCCTCCGAGACACGGAGCCCGTTCAGGGCCAGCAGCGAGATCAGAGCATGATCGCGGGCGCCGGCGAGACCGGCAGCGACCAACATCGCGCCGACCTCGTTGCGGTCCAATCCGGTGGCGTTGGACTCATAATCCAGTCCTGGTCGGCGCACATGCACCGCCGGGGATCGGTCAAGTAACCCTTCTTCGACCGCGTAGCGGTACAGGCTGGTGATCGTGCACAGCCGACGCGAGATCGTTGCTCGTGCTCTGCCGAGTTCTTCGAGGTGGCGGGCGAAGCCTTCGATGTCGTGTCGGGCGACGTCGAACAAGGCCAGCTGTCGCTGTTGACACCACGACGCGAACTGGCGTAGATCCAAGGCATAGGCATCTCGGGTCAGTCCCGAGTATCCGCCCAAGAAGCCGAGTAACGCCTGTTGCTCAATCGCGCTGAAGACGCCGTCAGGGCGACGCTCCAGCGACAAAGTTGGTGTGATCACTTGTGGTTCCTTTCTCGAAGGCAGGAACCCAAACGCCGACGCGGGCTTGAGCTCCCGCACCGTTGAACGCTCGAACCTACGTCCATCGACACCATCAATCCGCATAGCCCGGACTCGACAGAACGAGCGCGGAGCGGGCAATATGCGCCGCTTGGTCGCTCCCGCTGACGAGTGTTTTCGGACGGTTGTCAATCCACCTGACGACAACTAGAGTTGTCGCAGTGGAGATCTTGCCGAGTGCACGCAAGCACGGGATCTCCGACGACGACATCCGCCACGGATTGAACAACGCCATCGCCGCAATCACCACACCAAACCAGCCCGACTTCACTATGGTCGTCGGCGCGGACCTGAACGGGCAGCTGTTAGAAATCGGCGTCCTCGCCGCCGACGACAACGACTACGTGATCCACGCCATGCCAGCGCGCTCCAAATACGTGAAGATGATCCAGCCGAAACGAGGTGGCCAGCCATGAAAACCAAGAAGCACCCACGAGACCTCAGCGACACCGACGTCGACGCCATCGTCGCTGCCTTCGACGACAATGTCGACGATGCCTACTCCGTCACCGACTCCGCCACGCTGGCCGAGCTACGGGCAGCTGCGTCGGCTCGGCGGGAAGCAGAAGGCCGGATTGAGGCCGCTGCCCTCGCCGCCCACCGCGCCGGCTTGTCCTGGGGCGTTATCGGTGCCCAGCTCGGCATGACCCGTCAAGGCGCACGCCAGCGCTTCGAACGCCTCATCGACCACTGACCACCGGCAACCATGCCGAACTGCCGATCTCGCGCACACTCCACAGGGAGTGTGCGCTTGTGAATCGGGAGTGCCAGCGATTCCCCCAAGAGTGCAACGCGTAGCGCCGAATTGTCGCTCGGCTCTTGTTTGTTCTGTGCGCGTCATCGCTCTTGCGCCGGCGTGCCGGAGCGACGCTCTTATGGTTGTCAAGGGTCTGTTTCCGGTTGCGCAGACAATCCAGTGATGGGTCGCTCCGATGGTTCGAAGGACACGCTCTTTTCAGGTCATGCGGCCGGAGTGGTGGGTGGTGACGGGACGACTGG
>JANMNE010000072.1:0-54333 GCA_031373785.1 Ilumatobacteraceae bacterium | reverse complement strand
CCAACGTGGGCCGGCGACGCGCGCAACAGTGCAGTCCCATGGTCAACCTGCACTGATCGTCGGTACAGTCGGAGCGTGGTCGACGACGTGGGCGAGAACGTGGGCGAGACCCACGGACGCAGCGAACTGGAGGCCTCATTCGCCGACGGTGGCGATCACGCCCTACGTCTCGCGTACGACCGCTACGGCTCGCTGGTCTACACGTTCTGCCGCCGCACGGTGGGGCATCATGACGCGACGGAGCTCGCGCAGGATGTGTTCGTCGCCGCGTGGCGCGCGCAGCGGTCGTACGATCCCGGTCGTGGCGGGCTCGGCGGTTGGCTGATGGCCATCGCCCGAAACAAGGTGATCGATCACCTGCGCAGGCAGGGCCGGCGACCGCTGACCGATAGCGAGGCCGACAGCGCCTCGATCGCCGGCTTGCGCAATGACGATGTCGACATGGTCGCCAATCGCATGTTGGTCGCCGAGGCGCTCGGTGAGCTCACTCCTCGCGCACGCGAGGTCGTGGAGTTGGCATTCCTGCACGACTTGACCCACGAACAGATCGCCACCAAGACCCACCTGCCCCTCGGAACGGTGAAGAGCGATGTACGTCGAAGCCTGCCCCTGCTACATCGCACACTCGCCGGGCTGAGCAGCGGAGGCATCCATGAATGACAACCCGCGACCCGATGGCGCAGACGCCGATCTGCAGCAGTTGCGGGCGATCGCTGCCCGCGTCACCGACGAGGACTTCGAGCGCGACGAGCCCCCAGCCTCGATGTGGTCCGCTATCGCAGCAAGTGCCGGCCGCCCCGAGAACAACGTCGCCGTGTTGCGGCGCACCCACCGACGCGCCTGGCTCGGCGCAGCTGCCGTCGTCGTCGCCGCCCTTGGCATCGCCGGTGGTTTGGTGATGACTGGAGGCGGAAGCGACGACGTCATCGCCGAAGCCGCACTGAGCAACGTTGGGCTCAGCCCCCTGGGCGCGGCATCGTCGGGCAAGGCCGAGATCATCCGACGGGGCACCTCGTTCCTGTTGCACCTCGACGTCAGTCGGGTGCCGAGCGAACCGGCCAGCTACGTCGAGGTGTGGCTGATCGATCGCCAGGTCAAGGGAATGATCTCGTTGGGCCCGTACCACGGCAGCGGTGACTACGTCATCCCCACAGGCGTCGATCCTGCGCAATATCCCATCGTCGACGTGTCGATCGAGCCCTCCGACGGGGTGCCCACGCACAGCGGCGTCAGCATCGTGCGGGGCGTCACCGCGACGTGAGTGTTCCGCAGCTACCCGAGCACTCCGAGGTCGTGATCGTCGGTGCCGGGCTTGCCGGTCTGGCGGCAGCGCGAGTGCTCCACGCGGCCGGGCGTGACATCGTGGTTGTCGAAGCATCCGACGACGTCGGGGGGCGCGTTCGCACCGATGTTGTTGACGGGTTCCGCCTCGATCGTGGCTTCCAAGTACTGCTGACCGCGTACCCGGAGGCGGCGCAACTCGATCTCGACGCGCTGCAGCTGCGACGCTTCCAGCCCGGTGCGGTCGTCTGGCACGACGACCGCTTCGACACCATCGGCGATCCGTTTCGGCAACCGTCGTCGCTCATCGCATCGCTCGCCGCACGGGTCGGTTCGCCGCTCGACAAGCTGCGCGTGCTGAAGCTGCGACAGCGATTGGTCGCCAGCGACCCGCGAGCGCTCATGCGCAAACCGGACCAGACCACCCGCCAGGCGTTGGAAGTTGCGGGCTTCTCCCAGTCGATGATCACGCGGTTTTTCCGACCGCTGTTCGGCGGCATCCAACTCGACGCCGACCTCGCCGCCAGCAGTCGAATGTTCGAGGTGCTCTTCCGCACCTTGTCGCAAGGCGACACTGCGGTACCCGCCCGCGGAATGGGAGAGATCTCCCGTCAACTCGCGGCACCGGTGCTGGAGCGGGTCTTCCTCGAGACACGCGTGGCAACTGTCGAGGGCAACCGTGTGACGATCGAGGGCGGCCGATCGATCAGCGCCGGCAAATTGATCGTGGCGACCGAGGGTCCGGTGGCATCGACGCTGCTGCACCTCCCAACGGTCCCATCGAGACCGGTGACGTCAGTGTGGTTCGCCGCGGACCTTCCACCGACTTCGTCCAAGATGATCGTGCTGAACGGGACCGGAACCGGGCACGTCTTCAATGTCGCGGTGATGACCAACGTGGCCCCGGAGTACGGCGCAGGCGGAAGGGCCCTGATCGTCGCCTCGTGCCCCGGAGTGTGCGATCCAGCGATCGAGCCGACCGTGCGACATGAGCTCCAGACCTGGTGGGGGCGCGCCGTCGACACATGGCAGCACCTGCGCACCGATGCCATCGCCCACGCCCAACCCGACCACGTTC
The DNA here is from genome assembly GCA_031373785.1 of Ilumatobacteraceae bacterium. Classification (GTDB taxonomy): domain Bacteria; phylum Actinomycetota; class Acidimicrobiia; order Acidimicrobiales; family Ilumatobacteraceae; genus JAENVT01. The sequence continues at coordinate 51,974 of JANMNE010000072.1, read as the reverse complement.
CCCCGCATCCGCCCAAGCAGCGCGTGCATCTCGAAGGTGACCTGTTCGTCTGCGGCGACCATCGCGACACGGGCTCGATCCAGGGCGCGTTGTTCTCCGGCCGACGTTGTGGCGAGGCGGTGTTGGCCAGCCTCGTTGCTGCCGCCGCCGGCTAATGCCCTGACAAGCTACGTTGGCCCTGCTCGACGGATGCCCCGACCCGGCCCTGTTGGGAAGCAGAAGCTTCGATCGGTTCGGTGCCCGAGGAGGCCGCTGCAGAGCTGGTGTGTGTCGGATCGAGACCCGGCGCGCGACATCCGACTCACACTGCACCGGCCGGCACGGCTTCGACAGCGATCTGGGCGCCAAGCTCGTTCACCCGGCCCAGCTCAGAGAAATCACTGGCGCCCAGATCGGAAGGCCGTCGAGAACGTCGCACAGAGCCGCGTTCTGGGCCCTGCCGCCGCCGGCGAGATCTTCGCGATTTGCATCCATCCGACCTCTTTTGGGCGTAGTACTTCATCATGGCTCGTTACATCGTCACCGTTCGCACACCCCGAAGCCCGCAAGAGGCCTTCGACTACATGGCCGACCTCCGCAACCTCGCCGAATGGGATCCTGGCGTGAAGCGCGTGACCCAGATCGAGGGCGTTGGCGGCGGCGCGGCTGCTTCCTTCGACGTGGTGGTGGCCTCCGGTCGTGGCGAGCTCACGCTGCGATACGTCACCAAGCAGTACCAGGAACCCCGTCTGGTCGTGATCGAGGCGCGCAGCCGCATGCTGACCTCGATCGACCGGGTCTCGGTCAACGCGGACGCAGCTTCGGGTTGTCTGGTGACCTACGACGCCGAGCTCAGGCTGAACGGCCCGCTTCGAATGGCAGACGTTGCGTTGAAGCCGATGTTCAAGCGCATCGGTGACCGCGCCGCGCAAGGGCTGGTCATTGCGCTCGCCGGCGACGTGGTCGCCTCGTGAACGTCGCGAGCGTGGTCGACTCGTTGATGGAGGCGCCCATCGTTCCGAGCTTCACCAAGATCGGATACCAGTTGCGGTCGCGCCTCGATCATTGGACCGATACGGCGGCCTACAACCTCACCGGCTGCACGATCGTCGTCACCGGCGCGACCTCGGGGCTCGGTCGCCAGGCCGCCGAGCAGTTCGCGGAAGCCGGTGCGCATGTGGTCATCTCGGGCCGCGACGCGGCGAAGGCCGAGCGAGTGCGCCGCGAGATCGCCAGACGCACGGGTTCAGCGGCCCTGACCGTCGCCTGCGCCGACATGGGCGAGCTCGACCAGGTCCGATCGATGGCCGATCGACTGTTGGCGGAACACTCGACGATCGATGTACTCGTGCACAATGCCGGTGCACTCAGCGGCCACCGCTCGATGAACACCGCCGGCATCGAGTCGACCGTCGCCAGCCAGGTGCTCGGGCCCTTCCTGCTGACCAGCTTGCTGCTGCCCGGACTGACGGAGGCATCGCCGGGACGAGTTCTGACGATGTCGTCGGGCGGAATGTACGCGGCGCCGTTGTCGGTCGAGCACCTCCAGATGACCGACGCTGAATACCGGGGCAGCGAGCAGTACGCGAGGGCCAAGCGGGCGCAGGTGACCCTCAACGAGATGTGGGCGCAACGCGTCGACCGCTCGGCTGTGGTGTTCCATGCCCTGCATCCCGGTTGGGCCGACACACCAGGCGTTGCGGCGGCGCTTCCACAGTTCCGCCGGGTGATGCGACCCCTGCTGCGGACACCGGCAGAGGGCGCCGACACACTGGTGTGGCTGGCCGCAGATGATGGCGAGCCACTTCGGAGCAGCGGCGACTTCTGGCTCGACCGTCGCCGGCGCAAGATCCACCGACTGCCGTCGACCGTGCGATCCGACACGCCGCGGCGACGGCGCGAGTTGTGGGAGTGGTGCGTTGCCCAGACCGACGCCCGGATCGGCGGAGTCAGCTGACGGTCGGACGTTGTATCCCCGGCTTCTGGCCAGCCGGTTCCGGGCGACCGAACAGAAAGCCCTGGCCGAACACACAGCCCAACTCGACGAGTGCGGCAGCCTGTTCGGCGGTCTCGATGCCTTCGGCGACGACGGCGATGCCGAGCTCGTCGGCAAGCGAGATGATCGAGTGGGCGATCGCCGCGTCGCGGGTGCGCCGCCCGAGACCGGCCACGAAGAGGCGGTCGATCTTCAGCGCGTTGACGGGAAATTGCCGGAGGTACGTCAGGCTGGCCCATCCCGTGCCGAAATCATCTATCGAGATCGACACGCCCAGATCACGGATCGTGTGCAGGCTCCGCGCGGCTTTGTCGAGGTCCTGCACGAGTGACGTCTCAGTGATCTCCAGCCACAGCTTGCCGGCGGGCAGGCCCGTCGCAGCGAGGGTTTCGACGAGTCGGTCGGGCAACCGGTCATCGAACAGTTGCACGCAGGACAGGTTGACGGCGAGGTAGAGGTCTTCGCCCGCGTCGAGCCAGGCTCGGGCCTGACCGCAAGCGATCTGCAGCACGTTCTGACCCAGCTCGATGATGTGTCCGGAGCGTTCCGCATCGTCGATGAACTCGTCCGGCGGCAGCAGGCCGCGCTTCGGGTGTTGCCACCGCGCCAGTGCTTCGACGCCGACCACGACCTGATCGGCGAGCTGCACGACCGGTTGGTAGTGAACGATGAACTCACTGTTTGCCGTTGCTTGCTGGATCTGTGCGGCCACAGCGGGGTCGACACGCCGTCCGGTGCGGGGACGCACGTTGCCGGGGACCGGCCGATTGACCATCACGGCGCCAATAGCTCGACCGCTGTCGTCGCGCACCAACGTGGTCGACCCGAGCAACTGGATCGTGTGGCCGTCACGACTTCGCACAGACAGCTGGCCGTGCCACCGTCCCTCGGTGTGCAGTTGCCGATCGGCGCGCACGCGCTGCCGCTCGGACCCGAGCCAGGTGTTGACTTCGTTCAGCGGCCGGCCGACGACCTCGGAATTGCTCCAACCGTAGAGCTCCTCCGCGGCGCGATTGAAGCTCTGAACTCGGAAGTCGTCGAGGTCCGTGACGATCACCGCATCGGCGACCTCGGTGCGGAGACCGAGCGCATGGAGGACGAAGTCGTTCGGAGGCGGTGTCTCCCACATCGGGAAGACGCGAGACGGAGATTCGTGCCACGCCACGCTGGCGATGCCGGCGGACTTGCGGCTCGGTCGACGCTTGTCCTCGTACATGTTCGCGTCCGCGGCCCGTAACAGCGAGTCGACCGTCGACTCGGCCCGGCTCGAGGCCACACCGATAGAGATGCCGCTCAACACCTCTGTGGCGTCGATTTGAAATGGTTCCGACATCACTGAACGCAAGCGCTGGGCGAGGATCATGGCCTGCCGCTGGCCAAGGCCCGGGCACACGAGTACGAACTCGTCACCACCGAGCCTGCAGAGCTGATCCTGGTGGCGCACGGCCCTGGTCGTCCTAGCGGCCACCTTGGAGAGCAGATCGTCACCGGCGTGATGGCCGTATCGGTCGTTCACGTCCTTGAAGTCGTCGATGTCGAAGTAGAGCAGCCACACGGGTCGGTCTCGCGTCCGGGCCAACACCAGTTGCTGCGCGATGAATCGGGTCGCAGCGCGACGGTTGGGAAGACCGGTCAACGTGTCCGTCTCGGCGAGCTCGACCATACGATCCGTCATCAGTTTGCGAGCGGTGATGTCGACGTGAAACAGCACCGCGCCGGCGCCGGCATCGACCGGCGCCGACGAGGCGCTGAGCATGAACCACCGGTCCTCGATCGGTGACGGGCACGGATACTCGTACTCGAATCGCTCGCGATCGCCCGCAAGGATCTGGCGGAGGCCCTGGGCGACGGCGATCGCGGCGGGGATCGCAGACCGATCGCACACCGTCAGGTAGTTGGTACCAGGACCAGTCGTTGCTGTCGAACCACCGTTGAGGTGGGCGAACAACCGCCATGCCTCGTTCGTGTCGAGGATGGCTCCGTATCCATCGATCACAGCAGCGCAGGCGCTCAGCCGATCGAAGGCGCTCGAACGCAAAGCGGCAATCGACTCGGGTCGAGTTTCGGCGACCGTCATTTGCGGTTCTCTACCCAAGACCGGGGGTCGGTCAAACGTCTGCGTGCCTCACGTCGACGCTGCCGCCGCTGGCCTTCACGTCAAGACGTCTCCTCATTTCCAGCTGACCGGGCAGGTTTCATCGGCGGCCCAGGCACAACGATGGGGACTTGTCACACCGCCAGCCGAGTAAGCCTCACACAGGGATCACGGCACCGCTGGTAGCACGGGTGGGACGGTGCAATTGGACGACGGCCATGTTGAAGCAGTTCACGCCGATCGCCAGCACACCGCCATCCCCGAAGAAGAGCGCCTGGATGAACAAGGCAGCGGACACGGCGATCACGGCGGCCCACGGACCGAGCAGTATCGCGGTCAACGTGCCGGCGACACCATGGGCCGTCGTGCCGTCGGGCACCGGGATGTTGAACATCATCACGATGAAGCTGAACGAGGCGCCGAGGGCGACATATGGGACGTATCTCGACGTGATCACCGTGCGGACCCGACGACCGGCGGTGACCCAGAACGGGACCATGGCCGCACCCAGGGTGCCACAGGTCGACGGGCTGAGGTATCCGTCCGGCATGTGCACAACACCCCTTCGAGCCGTACCCGTATTGCGAACCACTTGCAAAACGAGTCTGGCAAACCTCCCCGGCGACGTCAACCCTCGAACCAGGCGTTGCCGGCGCGATGGTCGACAATTTGTGTAACGGTCGTGTTCTCGGACACGATCTCGAACACCACAGTTCGCCACGTCATGCGGACGAGAAGGGACATCCATGGTCAAGCCGACATTCGGTATCTTCGATCACATCGAAGACATACCCGGCACCTCGACCCCGCAGCTGTTGCGAGACCGGCTCGATCTGATCAAAATGGCCGACGAAGCCGGGTTCGCCGGCTTTCACCTCGCCGAGCACCACGGGACGGATCTGTGCATGGCACCGAACCAGGAGGTGTTCATCGCCGCGGCGTCGCAGATCACCAAGAACATCCGCCTCGGGCCACTGGTGAAGCTGCTCCCCTTGCATCACCCGGTGCGGATCATCGAGGACATGGTCGTGGTCGACAACCTGACGAATGGCCGGCTCGACTTCGGCGTGGGCCGAGGCGTTGCGCCCATCGAGCACTACTGGTTCGGCAGCAACTGGCATGATTCGAAGGCGCGCTTCGTCGACGTGCTCGGCATCATCTGCGAGGCGTTCGCCAACGGCGAGATCAGCAGCGAGAACTCGAAGTTCTACGACTTCCCGACGATTCCACTGTCGACCAAGCCCGTGCAGAACCCGATCCCGTTCTGGTACCCGGGGAGCCCGATCACCGCCGGTCGGCACGGCATGAACCTGATGTGGCCAGGACCGATCGACCAGGCCGCCCACGACCTCTACGTCGAGACGTGGAACGCGCACCGGGGCGACACGCATCGCGTCGATGGGCCCGATTCGGTGCCGCGGGTCGGCTGCACGATGGTGCTGGCGATCAGCCCGACGGAGAGCGAGTCGCTCGACGTCGTTCGGCGCACGATGGGTGGTCTGATGCGACGGACCCAGAACGTGCACAAGTTCGACCATCTCGTGTTGAGCGACGAGGAGTGCGATGCCGCTCTCGGACCACTGCGCAACATCATGTCCCACATGGAAGCGGCGATTCAGTTCGGCGCCGGCACTGCCGAGCAGATCAAGGACCGTTTCGCCGCCGTCCTCGAGCCCGGCTTGACCGACTACATCGTGCTGCAACTCCCCGCCGGCGACATGACGCTCGACGAGGCCAAGCGGACGATGGACCTCTTCTGCAGCGAGGTGAAGCCGGCACTCGAGGCCGCCGCGTGATGAGACGGCCATGAGCACGCCTGCTACGTATCTGGAGCGCGCCGGGCTGCAGGTCGGCGCGGAACTGGTCGACGTGCTGGAGAACGAGGCGCTCCCGGCAAGCGGTGTTGACCCCGAGCGGTTCTGGCACGGACTGTCGGCATTGATCCATGACCTGTCGCCGCGCAACACCGAACTGCTGTCGACCCGAGCGGCGCTGCAGGCATCGATCGACGCTTGGCACCGCCAACACCTCGGCGTCGTTCACGACGCGGACGGGTACCGCTCGTTCCTCGAGGAGATCGGCTACCTGGTTCCGGCGGGGCCCGCCTTCACCATCGACACCGACCGGGTGGACCCTGAGATCACCACCATCGCCGGACCACAACTGGTCGTGCCGGTGACGAACGCGCGCTACGCGATCAACGCCGCCAACGCACGCTGGGGATCGCTCTACGACGCGTTGTACGGCACGGACTCGCTCGGCGAGGACCCACCGGGCGGTCCCTACGACTCGACCCGCGGCGCCCGAGTCATCGCCTGGGTTCGCGCCCTGCTCGACGAGGTCACCCCCCTGGTCGGGTCGGATGGCGGGCGAGTCTCGCATGGCGACGCCACTGGCTATCGGGTGATCGACGGAACATTCAGGGTCGCGCAGTCCGACGGGTCAACCGCTGCGCTCGAGGACCCGGCGACCTTTGCCGGGTACACCGGCGATGCGGATGCGCCCACTGCAATCCTGCTGGAGCATCACGGGCTGGGGGTCGAGATCATCATCGATCGAGCTCATGCCATCGGCTCGACGGATCCGGCGGGCATCGCCGATGTGGTACTCGAATCCGCCGTGACGTCGATCATGGACTTCGAGGACTCGATCGCTGCGGTCGACAGCGCCGACAAGGCGCTCGCCTACCACAACTGGCTCGGCCTGATCACCGGCACCCTCACCGAGCAGGTGACCAAGAAGGGGCAGACGTTCACGCGTCGCCTCGCCGACGACCGGTCCTTCACGGCGCCCGACGGCTCGGTCGTCGTCCGGCGAGGACGGGCGCTGATGCTGGTGCGCAACGTCGGTCACCTGATGACGACGCCTGCCGTGCTCGACCGCGACGGGGCCCCCGTGTACGAAGGGTTGCTCGATGCGATGGTCACCGTGCTGTGCGCAATGCCCGGCATGTTGCCGGGTGCGAGCTCGGCCAACTCCCGCACCGGCTCGATCTACGTGGTCAAGCCGAAGATGCACGGGCCCGACGAGGTCGCCTTCACCGATCAGATCTTCACCTCGGTCGAGGACGTGCTGGGGCTGCAGCCGAACACCGTGAAGATCGGCATCATGGACGAGGAGCGCCGCACGACGGTCAACCTCGCCGAGTGCATCCGGGCCGCCAAGACGCGCGTTGCGTTCATCAACACCGGCTTCCTCGATCGCACCGGCGACGAGATCCACACCTCGATGGTGGCCGGACCGATGGTGCGCAAGACCGACATGAAGTCGCAGCGCTGGATCCAGGCGTACGAGGATTGGAACGTCGATGTCGGCATTGCCTGCGGCCTGCCGGGGCATGCGCAGATCGGCAAGGGCATGTGGGCAGCACCCGACCTGATGGCCGACATGCTGGCGCAGAAGGTGCAGCACCCGCTCGCCGGCGCTAATTGCGCTTGGGTGCCGTCGCCGACGGCGGCGACGTTGCACGCGACCCACTATCACCGCGTCGAGGTGCACCGGCGTCAGCGTGAGCTGGCCCACGCCCTCGCGGCAGACGGGCCGCGGGCGACGCTCGACGACCTGTTGCGCATTCCGTTGGCGCCGACGACCGATTGGAGTGCGGACGAGATCCAGGCTGAGCTCGACAACAACGCTCAGGGCATCTTGGGGTACGTGGTGCGTTGGGTCGACCAGGGCGTGGGGTGCTCGAAGGTGCCTGACATCCGCGATGTCGCTCTGATGGAAGACCGGGCGACGTGTCGGATCTCGTCGCAGCACATCGCCAACTGGCTGCTTCATGGGGTGGCGACACACGAGATCGTGTTAGCAACGATGCGACGCATGGCGACCGTGGTCGATAGTCAGAATGCCGAAGATCCCGAGTACACGCCGATGGCACCGGGGTACGACGGCGCGGCGTTTCGGGCAGCGTGCGATCTCGTGCTGTCGGGCGTCGAGCAACCGTCGGGCTATACGGAGCCGATCCTGCATGCGCGACGACTGGAACACAAGGCGCACCGTTCCGACTAGTGCCGCCCCAGCCAACCTTTGCCCCACCTGCGACCGGTACTGAGGGGACACACCACAGATACCGATCGCCGGCTCTGCGCTCCGCCTCTCTCCGAGGTGGTCGGGCGCGATTTCGGTAGGCGGGCATATTTCCGCGCCCGACCAGGGCCATCGGGCGCGATTTCGGTAGCTCCAGGCGGGTGGTTTCGCGCCCGACCACGTTGGATCGCGGCCGGCCCCGGCGGATCTTCCGTCTTCAACCGCAATACGTGATCGGCGGGGTCAGCCGTCGAGACGCAACTGTCCGCCGAGACCACTGATCTCGACGAGGCGGGTGATGCCCGGCGTGGGGTTGGCGATGACCAAGTCTCCGCCCCCGTCGCGGGCCCTCGTTGCCGCTTCGATCAAGACACGCAAGCCGCTCGAGTCCATGAACGACACGCCCGCCATATCGATCGTGACCACGCCGGTCGGCAGCTCCGCCATCGCAGCTGCCAGCGTGGGCGCCGTGTGAGCATCGATCTCACCAGAGACTTCCCAGCCGGTGGAACTGGCGGAAATCTCTAAGCGCGCACCCAGGTCGGACATGGCCCGAAACGGTACTCGGTGATGCCCTGACCTGCCTACTCCACAGCCCGAGGATCACCCCTTCGGGTGACACGTCGACGGGGTTACGTGTCGGCATCCATCCAGTCGCGCATCTTCTCGAATGACGCACGCAGCAGACGCGACACCTGCATCTGCGAAACACCCACTGCGGCAGCGATCTGCTCCTGCGACTGCTGTTCGTAGAATCGCAACCTCACGATCTCTCGTTCGCGCTCGGGCAACTGCACCAGCAGGCGTTCGACCAGGTCCGCGTCGGCGGCGTGTGCGTACCCCGTCTCCTCCGACGCCAGCGCGTCGATCCGGTCCAACGGTGTCTCCTGATCGCCATCGTTGCTACCGGCCTGGATCGTTCCGACGTGGTAGGCGGACGATGCGGCAAGCCCACGCAGCACATCGTCACGATCGATCTCGAGATGGGTGGCGATCTCGTCGACGGACGGAGACCGACCCGATAGCTGGACCAGTTCGTCCGTCGCGCGGCGCACCATCAGGTGAAGGTCCTTGGCAGAGCGCGGCACCCGCACGACCCAACTGTGGTCCCGGAAGTGTCGCTTCAGTTCCCCTTCAATGGTGCTGCCGGCAAACGCCGCGAAGGGCACGCCGTAGTCGGGGTCGAATCGGTCGACCGCCTTGACCAGGCCGAGCATCGCGACCTGGCGGAGATCATCGTCGCCCATGCCGGGCCGACTGAACCGCTTGGCGATGTGCGCGGCGAGCCCCATATGTCGCTCGACCAGGCGATTGCGGATCGAGCGGTGGCGCGTCGAAGCAAACTCGTGGAAGAGCTCGAGGTCGTCGAGGTCGGTAGCGCTGGGAGAGTCCGTGTCCTCACGCTACCCGCCGAGCAAATCTGCTGGTGGACCGGGTCGTCAACCCGAGCCGCGGTCGTGTTGTGCCGGTCGCAAGGTTGCGGTGACCACGACAGTGCCCGAGGCGGGTTGGGCGATCTCGACCTCGTCAGACAGCGTCCCGACGATCATCAGGCCTCGCCCACGGACCGCTGTCGCGGTCTCAGGGCCCCACGCCTCGCGAGATGGCAGCGCATGGTGCTCGCCCATGCTGGTGACCCGTACCACCACGGAACGGTCGGAATCCACGTGAACAACGAGCCCGTACCGCCGTCCTGGCGAAGCCTGGATCGCATTCGTGGCCAGCTCACTGACCACGAGCTGTGCTCGCTCCTCGAGATCGGGATCGACGATCAGGGACCGGAGGGAGGCGACGACGTCACTGCGAACATCGCGCAGTGTCCCCGAGTTCCCCGCGTAGTCACGCTCCAGTATGACCAGGCCGCGAGGCTCGCGCGCGCTCATGGTGCTTCAGCGTCCTCGTTGGCCACCGCGCGCAGCAGGAGGCATGACGTGATGGTTGGCGGCCTTGAGAGCGGCCTGCGCGCGATTTCTGACACCGAGCTTCGTGTACAGCCGTCGGATGTACGTCTTGACGGTGTCGATCGACAAGAAGAGTTCGGAGGCGATCTCTCCGTTCGTCATGCCGAGCGCGATGAGAGCGAGCACCTCATGCTCACGCGTCGACAACATGTCGGGCTCGCGGGCCCGGCGTCCACGTCGTACGTCCTCGAGCCCGATGCGCTCGCCTGCGGCCACGCGTTCGATCACATCGACCAGCGCTGCGCCCTCCTGGGACTTGAGGGCCACGCCGGAGACACCAGCGTCGGCAGCCAGGGAGAGGAAGGCAGGCGCCGCATCCCAGGTGTACAGCAGGACATGGTCGACGACTCCCTCGTGCACCATCGTCCGCGCTCGGTCGATTGCGTGTCGGCGGCCTGCGAACGTGTCGAACAACGCAACGTCGGCACGACGCTTCGGCTCGTCACCGGCGTTCATCTCCACCACGCGAACGCGATCCGAGAATGGCGCCAAAATGGCCGCCAGGCCTTGCACGATGATCTCGTAGTCGTTCACGAGCGCAACCGAGATCGGCAGCGCGTCGGTGGACATGGCCAGGGCATACCCGGCCCGTCAGCGTGCCAAACGGCAGCGGTCGATGTCGGCCTCGTCGTCCCACCACTGCCGAGTGCCCCGGGAGGGATAGCGTTCAACGCAATGACCGCCGAAATCGAGCCGACCTCCGTCGATAACGATCACTTCGAGGTGACCGTGCCGCTGCGGACAAGATACGCATCGACCATTCGGATGATCGCTGCGTCATTCGGCGCCGAGGCCGGATTCACGGTCGACGAGATCGACGATGTGCGCCTGGCGCTCGACGAAGTGTTCTCGATGCTCGCCGAGCGACACGTCGGCGAGCGCGTCCGCACCACGTTTCGCCTCGACGGCACCCAACTGATCGCCGTCCTCACGCTCGAATCCGGTCCGGTCGATGTCGAACCCGACGAGCTGGCCGCCAACATCTTGCGTTCCGTGGTCGACCACTACGAGTTCACCAGCGAGGGCGTCACCCTGTCGAAGCGGGCCTCAGAAATCTGATCACAGCAAGAATGACCCATTGCCGCGATTGATCTGCCGCAAATCGGGGTACTACATCGGCTCCTGAGCTGCCGCGTTGGCAAGTACCAGCGCGGCAGCAACAGATCGAAAGTGAGCAGAGATGTCGAATGCCCTGAAAACCATGGTCGAGTCCGGTGCCAGCACGCTGTCGGATCTGGTGGACGAAGCCCGTTCTCGGATCGAGGAGCTACCACCCATCGCCGGACCCCGGCGCCGGCGAGCCCGCAAGCAGTTCTCGTCCATCGCCCTGATCGTGCTGGTGGTACTGGCCGTCGCGATCGTCACCAAGCGCAACCATCGGCATCCAGCGCAGCCTGCGTCTAACCGCGTGAACTGATCTCGAGTCGGCGCGGTTCAGCTGCGCCGGATCACCAGCAGGGCGATGTCGTCATCGGGTTCGTTGCCGTCGGTCAGGCGCTCGAGCAGCGAGGCGCACATCTCTGACGGCGAGAGGTGCCGAGCCTCGTCGACCGCGTCGAGCAGACGCTTGAGCCCATCGTCGATGCTCTCGCCTCGACGTTCGACGAGGCCGTCGGTGAACATCACCACGACGTCGCCCGAGCCGAACGCAAAGTCGGCTGTCAGGTTGTGGTCCTCCGGAATATTGAAGCCGAGCAGCGGGCGGCGGCCACTCTCCAACAGCTCGCTCGGACCATACGCCGGCATCAGAACCACGGGGACGTGTCCGGCACTGGCGTACCGGGCATGTCCGTCAGGGTCGAAGAGAACATAGGCCACCGAGGCCCCGATGGTGTCGGCGCCCTGCACCGCGAAGCGGTCGACTGCGGCAATCGCGCGGTTGGGTTCGGGATCGTTGGCGACCGCTGTGGCGATCGACGCGCGGAGCTGACCCATCGCCGCCGCTGCGACGAGTCCGTGACCAACCGCATCGCCGACCACGGCCGCGATGCGACCGCTGCCCGCGTCCAGCACCTGGTACCAGTCGCCGCCGATTGCCAGGCCCGTGGCCGGTCGATAGCCGGCTGCCACGTCGAGCCAGTCCGGCGTCCGCGGCAACCCCGGCATGAGCCTGCGCTGGAACGTGAGGGCGACGTCGCGGTCCCGCTCGTAGAGCGAAGCGCGCTCCAGCGCCCCGGCGCACCGCGACCCCAACGTGACCAACATCGAGAGCTCCTCCGGGGTGAACTCGCGGTGTTCTGCAAACGTGAAGACCAACGAGCCGGTGATCCGGTTCAAGATCCGAAGCGGCACGCCAAGCGCCGCACCGACGGCTGGGTTGGAGGGAAATTCCGTGACGATCACGACCGACCCGGCATCGATCGCTCGCCCGGCAACGTCGACGACCACGTCTCGGTCCGCGACCTCGGTGCCGCCCAACGCGCCCTTCACCGTCAATTCTCCATCGTCGTCGATGAGCAACAACGCCGCGCCGTCCGCACCGATTCCGGCCGCACCGTGCGTCAGAACCTCCTGACCGACCCTCGCCGTCGTTGCCACCGATGCGATTCGGCCGCTGACATGTTGCAAGGTGTCGAGCGCGGCACGGCTCCGCGTTTGACGATCGAACAGGACCGCGCTGTTCAGTGCCGCGCCGAGGCGGCCGGCCAACTCATCGATCAGTTCGATCTCGGCATCATCGAACGTCGGACGGTCATCACCGCGGATGAGCTGCATCGCGCCCAGCGTCCCCAGCGCGCCGATCACGGGTACCGTGATCACCGAGCTGAGTCCAACTTCTCGGAGCACATCGCCACCGGGCAGTGAGAACACGATCGGGTCGACGTGAGGGATCACCTCACGACGACCAGTACGGATCACGTGCGCTGCTCCGAATCTTGCATCGGGATCATAGGGGTGGTCACGCTGCACCTGCTCGGCCCACTTGATCTTCTCGGGATCGCGGTGGGCCACGGTGATGGATGGCCGATCACGTCGCCGGTCAATGGCGACCACGATCGAGCACCACTCGGCGAGCTCGGGCACAACCGACTCGGTGACGCGTTGCACGATCTCGGCAGCGTCGAACGAGTAAGCCAAGACGTCGTTCACCTTGGCGAGGTACTCCATCCGCTCGCGCTGGTGTCGTTCGAGCTCGAGCAACCGCGTTCGCTCCTCGACTTCGCGATGCCGTTCGTCCACGTCGATCGCCAACCCGAACGCGCCGACAGCTTCGCCGTCGTGGTCGGCAATCACATCACCGATCCCTTCGATCCAGTGGGTACTTCCATCGGACCATAGACATCGATGATCGAAACGAAACGGTTTACCCGTGGCAACACCGGCGGCGACCGCTTCTTGCACCATGTTGCGATCGCGCTCGTCGACCAAGTCGATCCAGGCCTCGAAGGTCCCGCCGAACTCGCTCGGCTCGACACCGAACAACATCGCGGTGTGCGCATCCCACGTCACCGCGCCGCTACGCCGATCCCATGACCACTCCCCCATCCGCCCGGTCGCCAGCGCAGCCTTGAGCCGATCCGCGCGGTGCACGATCGGAATCGACTCGGCCAGTGCCCGATCGTGCGCCGCGTGTGTGCTCGCGATCCACACCGCGAGTGCACCGCCGATCACGGTCGTTGCCACACCTACCCAATGGCGCCGTGACCCGGCGATGTCGTCCGACCAGCCGAGGGCGACCGCGCCGGCAGCAGCAACGACGGACACGACGATGGTGTCCCTGACGCCTCCGCCCGGGCACGTGATCAGCGGCGCGAGCACCAGGAGCGGGATCAGCACCAACGAACTGGAGGTCAGGTCGACGACCGTGATCGCTGCAAATGCTGCCAGGCCGGCCACCACGTACGAGAGTCGATCGTCCCGGTCACGACCCCCTTCGCGCAGCACATTGCAATACTGGCAAGGCGACGACCGTTCCACAACAACCGGGTCCTGTGACCCTGACAAACTCCCCACAAGGCCCTGCACAATGGGGGTGATGATTGTTTGCCCACCGATGGAGGTGGCAACTGCGGGCAATGATGTTCCATCCCGCTGGTACGGGTCGGTCCTCGGCCATCGTTCGTGGCGTGGCTGGATCACCATCGTCGGGGCCGTCTGCGTCGTGCACCTGTTGTCTCCTGACGGCATCGTCGGGAACATCACCTACGTGTTGATCACCAACGGATCGGCCGTCGTCGCCTGGATCGGGGTCAGCCGTCAGCCCCCGCAGCATCGGTTTGCTTGGGGGTGCATCGCGACCGGTGTGACTTTCTCCGGCATTGGCGACACCATCTACTACGCGCAAGGGCTCATCACGGGCACGTTGTCCGACGTCTTCGTCGCCGACATCTTCTGGCTCACCACGTACGGTGCGCTGGCGATCGGAATGTCGACCCTGGTCGTGGGGCGACATCGCTCTGGCCGAATCGACGTCGACGGCTTGATCGACATCGGCTCGTTCGCCGTCTTGTCGGTGATCGTCGTGACGCAGCTGGGTACGGTCCGGGATCTCGTGTCGGACGGCTCGTACTCGTTCACGACGAGAGCGAGTTGGACGGCATACCCCATCTTGGATGCCGCACTGCTGGGCGTGGTGGCCCAAGCGATGATCAGTCGCAAGTTACGCCGGGTTGCGGGAGTGCTCCTGGGTTGCGGCGTCGCCCTGTGGCTGGTGTCGGATTTCGCATCGCTGCTCCTCCGCGACATCGAGGGAAGGTGGATGGATCTCGGGTGGATGGTGGGCGCGGCCGCACTCGGTGTCTCGACCTGGCCATCCAGCGCCCCCGACGCACATCCCGACGGCAACTTCACGTCGGCGCCGGTGACAAACGGGCGTGTTGCGATCACGCTGCTTCCCCTGTTGGTGCCGGGAGTCATCGAGATCTGGCAGTTCCTCAACAACTCCGCTCTCAATCCCGTTCCACTGTTCGGCGCCACGGTCACGCTCGTGGCGCTGGCCCTGCTCCGGTCGACGCGGCTGGTCAAGGCGAGGAATCGTCAGGAGGCGAAGCTCGAGCACAGCCGCCGGTTCTACGCAGCCCTCGCCGAGAACTCGTCCGACGCGGTGATCGTTCTCGACCAGGACGGCAGGATCATGAACGAGGCTCCCAACCTGTCGTCGATGTTCGGGCGACCGGGCCTCTCGACGGTGGGCTTGGATGCAGTGGGGCTGCTCAGGCAGCCCGATCGTGAGGGTGCCCGAGATGTGCTCGGCCGTTGGTGGTCGACGACCGGGGTGGTCGACGATGCCGAGGTCGCGGCGACCCTGGCCGACGGTTCGGAGCGGTGGTTCGGTGTGCGGGCAGCAAACCTGTCGGCCGACCCCGATGTCGCCGGGCTGGTCATCAACCTTCGAGACATCACCGACCGCAAGCGTGCCGAGCAGGCCCTCAGCCACAGTGGGTTCCACGACTCGCTGACCGGCCTCGCCAACCGCGCCTTGTTCCACGACCGTCTCGACCATGCGCTCGACCGAACGGCGCGCAGTGGCTTGGGGGTCGCCGTCGTGTATCTCGACCTCGACGGGTTCAAGATGATCAACGACAGTCGCGGTCACGAAGCCGGCGACCAGGTGTTACGCGAGGTCGCCGCCCGCATCGCCGCCGCCGTCCGCACGCTCGACACCGTCTCGCGGCTGGGCGGCGACGAGTTCGCCGTCCTGATCGAAGAGAGCGGGCGGGTGCTCGACGAGGCCGAGACGGTGGCTGAACGCGTACTGCAGTCCCTGACCGCTCCGTTCCTCGTCGACGGCCACCAGATCGTGCTCTCGGCGAGCATCGGGATCGCCATCGGCGACGTGTCGTGCACGGCGTCGTCGATGATGCGCGACGCCGACGTGGCGATGTACAAGGCCAAGACGACCGGCAAGGCACGATGGGCGCTGTACGAGCCGGAGATGCGCACCGCGGCGCTCGACCGCCTCGAGCTCGAGAGCGACCTCCACAAGGCGATCGACGAGGGACAACTGCGGCTCATGTATCAGCCGGTCATCGAACTGCGATCGAGCAGGATCGTCGGCTTCGAGGCACTGGTCCGTTGGGATCACCCGACCCGCGGCGTCATCGAGCCCAACACATTCATTCCGATCGCCGAGAGCAACGGCACCATGGTGTCGATCGGCCGGTGGGTGTTGGAGGAAGCCTGCCGAACGGCAGCGAAGTGGCAATCCACGTTCCCGGCGAGGAAGCTGACCATGGCGGTCAACCTGTCGGCCCGCCAACTCGCCGCGACCGACATCGTCAGCGACGTGGCCCACGTGCTCGTGCGGTTCGGGCTGCCGGCAGCTTCGTTGATCTTGGAGATGACCGAGAGCGTCCTCGTCCAAGACACCGAGACCGCCAGCCACCGGCTGCGGGCGCTCCGAGCCCTCGGCGTTCGACTCGCCATCGACGACTTCGGCACCGGGTACTCGTCACTGAGCTACTTGCGGCAGTTCCCGATCGACATCTTGAAGATCGACAAGTCGTTCACCGACACGATCACCCATCGCGCAGAGCTCCCCCCGATCGTGCATGGGCTGTTGTCCCTTGCAAAGACGCTGGAGATGACCACGGTCGCCGAAGGCATCGAGTTCGAGGTCCAGCGCGACACCCTGCGCGATGAGGAATGCGAGTTCGGCCAAGGCTTCCTGTTCTCCAAGCCACTCGACCCGGTCGACGCCCTGGCGATGCTGACGAGTGGACAGGCGATCAGCCCCGCGCCTGCCGGGTTGTAACGCCGAGGCGCAGTCAGGTCGCCGCCGCAGAACGCGTCGAGCCGGGGCCCGCAGGCTCGACGTTGGTCTCTTCGACCAGCTTCGCGACCACGCGCTCCTCGATCGGGTTCGCCTCGAGTTGTTGGACCTCGGCCATCTGCTCGACCTCCACACGCGACGCCTGCCACGCCGACCAGTGACCCGACACCAGCGCCCACAACGAGAGCGCCGACACATACGTGACGCTGCTCAGCAAGCCGAGCGCGATCGAAATGGGGATCATCACCAACCAGAAGATGGTGAACCAACCGTTGACACGACGCATGAACACAGGGTCGCCTTGGATCGACGCCCACAACGACTTCACGACTCCCATGGGCACGCCATTTCGCACATCATGGCTGAGGTGATTACCCCGACAAGGTCGTCGGCAAACAGGCGTTTACGACCTGGCTCAGGTTGTCGGCGCGTACATCAACGACCCAGGGGTCGTCAGCACCTGACCGGTTTCGAGCCACGTCTTCAGACCCGACAGGATCATCGGCCACCCACCGTAGAGCTGGTCGTTGGCGCCCTCGCGGAGCTGATCGTGGGTCACCACCAGGCGACACGAGTCGCCCACCGCCTCGATCTCCCACGTGACTCGCGAGGTCCCCTCGCTCTTCACGTCGTCTCCCCACAGGGCGACCATGCTCTGCACCAGCCGGCGCGGCGGGTCGATCTCCAGGTTCTCGCCTTCACCGAGCACCATCCCCGGGGCTCCGGGGTTGGTCATCTCGAAGCGCGAACCAGGCATCCAGTCCGACGTGATGGTGTTGCCGAACTGGAACTTCTTGCGGACCTCGCGATCCGTGATCGCATGCCAGAGGCGCTCGGGGGTCGTGCGGATGTAGATCTCGAATACCTTCTCCATGGAACTCTCCATTCTGTTCTTGAGCTCGAGCAGCGCTGCTGCCCATGGCTCGGTGTACTTGCTCACCCACCGGTCGTGGATGAGCCGGATCGGGATCGCGTTCAAGAAGTGCAACTTCTCCCTGCCACGCCGCTTGGTGACCACCAGACCGGCTGCTTCCAGCAGGTTCAGGTGCTTCATCACACCGATGCGCGACATCGAGAATCGATCGGCCAACGCACCCAACGTCTGTCCGTCTTCACGGAACAAGTCGTCGAGCAGGCTGCGCCGAGTCGGATCGGCGAGGGCTTTGAATACGATGTCCACGTGGGCATGATAGGTAACTAATTGGTTACATGTCAAGATCATCTATTCATAACGGAGCGGACACGAGGACGAAACACTTGATTCGTACGGTGCGGCCATGCCGGGTGCCGCGTTCGACCTGACCAGCCGGATCGGTGAGGCCGCGACCCGTCATCACCTTGCGGCGACACCCGAGACCTGCTTCTGGGGATACATCGACCGCGACATCCCTGCGGTCCTCGAGGTCGACCCCGGCGACATCATCGAGATCGAGGCCGTCACGCACCACGCCGGCGACGCGCCCGACCTGTTGATGGACGACGGCATCCGGGCGATCTGAGCCGGCATCCCGGGGCCAGAACGAGGCCCGGGTGTCCACGTCATGACCGGCCCGATCGCGGTGCGCGGCGCCCAGCCGGGCGACACGCTGATGGTGCGGATCCTCGACATGCGACCGCGGCTGGCGTATGGGAGCAACTGCGCAGCCAACTGGGGGTTGCTGTACGACGAGTTCGGAAAGTAACGGATCACGATCTACGAGCTCACCGAGCCCGGCACCGCAGGGGATGCGTTCGGGAAGTTGGCCGAGCCGGCGTTCGCCTACGACTTCACAACCCGGCCGATCTACGACATACCGGGCGTGGTGACGCCACCCGACCCGAGCGCCCGACAACCGTTCAGCCGACGGGTCAGGGTGCCCGTTCGCCCTCACTTCGGCGTGATGGGCGTCGCCCCCGCCGAGAGCGGCCGGCAATGCGGATGGCGGCAACGCAGATGCTGTGGCTCATGCAGACGCACTTGCAGCTGAGCGCCGACGATGCGTACTCGCTGGCGTCGGTGGCGATGGACCTCGGTGTGACACAGGTGGTCGACGCAACGCTTGGCTGCCACGCTGGAATCAGTCGGGAGATCTTCGCGTCCTGAGCAGGTCTACGCCGCGACAGCTGGCTGTCGCTGGCACATCCCGACGATGTCGACGAGGCGCGCGTTGCATAGGAGCTGGGGCAGAGAACTCGTCTGCGTCGTGTAGCGCGCACTTCGGCAGTGCCGCCCATCCCGTGACACTCGGCTCGCACGCGCTACACGCTCACCCACATCATCGGCCGACAACGTCGCGAAAACCAGTGCCGAATGACCTCCCGCGGGCGGGCATCACGGCATTTAGTGCCGGCGGGGCAACCGGTCGAGGAAGCGGAGCGCGGCCTGTGACGACTCCTGACGCCACAGATCGACGACGTCGACCGGTGCATCCACGTCATCCTCGAGGACCATGGCGTTGGCAAGCTCGGTCAGGCGCACATGCTGGCGGTCGAGCATGTCATCGACGGCGATGCCACACAGATCGGCGATGATCAACTTCAGCAGCAGCTCGCTGCGCAGATCGCGGAGGTGTGCGACCGGCGTGTGGAGCCACTTGCGAAGCTGCGCCCGCCCGCTGCGGGTGGCAGCCAGGATCGTGCGGTTGCCGCCGGCGATCCCCGGCTCCTCCCCCACCGCGTGAACGAAGCCGCGAGTCGTCAACTGGTCGAGCGACCGGTACGTGAGAGCGCGCGACATCGACCACACGCGACCGATGTCGCTCGTCGGCTTCAGCCGCGCCGCAATGGCGAAGCCATGCGTTGGTTCCGGATACAGGATGCCGAGGCAGGCCCACTCGCCAAGTAACAGTTGTTGTGCCGTCGTACGCGCCACCGTCAGGCGTCGTTCGGATCCGTGACCAGATCGAGCGCGAGGCTGTTCATGCAGTACCGCTGACCGGTCGGGGCCGGGCCGTCGGGGAAGAGGTGACCAAGGTGCGATCCGCACCGCTTGCAGCGGACCTCGGTGCGGATCATCCCGTGGCCACTGTCTTCGATCAGATCGACCGCGTCGGCGGCCTTGGTCTGGAAGAAGCTCGGCCAGCCACTCCCTGACTCGTACTTGTCGGTCGAGTCGAACAGCTCGGCACCACACGCAGCGCAGTGGTACGTGCCGTCGGCATGCTCGTTGACGTACTTGCCGCTCCAGGCTCGCTCGGTTCCGGCCCGACGCAGTACCTCGTACTGCTCCGGCGTCAACGTCGCACGCCAATCGGCCTCGCTGCGTTCGATCTCAGGCATCGTCAATCCTCCGTAGAGACTGCGGCGGTTGGCCGCTGAGGTCGACAGTATCGAACTCAGGGCGCGAGGAATCCGTACGTGGCGAGGATTGCCTGGCCGGCGTCGCTCGCAACGAAGTCGATGAAGGCTCGAGCTCCGGCGGTGTTGGTTGCTTCCTTGGTCACGACCATCGGGTAGTTGTTGATCACGTTGATGTCGGAGGGGATCTCCACGCCCTCGGCCGCATCACCGGCAGCGTCGACATCGCTGACGTACACAATTCCCGCGTCGGCCTCGCCTGCGGCAACCTTGGTCACCACACCCTTGACCTTGTCTTCCAAGCTCTTCGGCGCAGCAGTCACACCGGCGTTCTTCAGGACCGCTGCGGCGCTCTTCCCGCACGGGACCGTATCGGCACACAACACGACGATCAGGCCGGACTTTGCGAGATCGGCCACACCGGTGATGGCCTTCGGATTGCCCTTCTCGACGATGATCTCCATCGTGTTCCTGGCGATCGACACCGGCTCGCCGGCGCTCTCACCCGCATCGCTCAACTTGGTCATGTTCGAGTCGTCGGCCGAGGCGAAGACGTCGGCTGGCGCACCCTGCCCGATCTGGGTGACGAGATCACCGGAACCGGCGAAGTTGAACGTGACGTTCGCATCGGGATTCTCGACCTCGAACGCCGCGCCGATCTGAGCGAACGCCTCAGTCAGCGATGACGCTGCGAACACCACGATGTCACCCGACACCGCCGGAACGGTCGTCGGTCCTTCGGTGCTCGCAGACCCGGAGTCGCTTCCACACGATGCACCGACGAATGCGAGAAGGGTGGCGGTCGCACCAATGAGTCGAGATGTTCTGCCCATACTCGGAACAATAGTCACACGTTGACTAACCACGCACGATCGGCTGAGTAGCCGATGCAACCTCTTCCGACTGCAGCTCCGAACAACCCTGTAACACCCATCTGCGAGAGTGAGATGTATGCGGACGGAAGAGGTGCACGGCCTGGTCGGACGGGTGGCAGGAGTCAATGCCGGCTGTCTCGATCGAGCCGTGCTCTCGACCGCAGTTAGCGATTTGCGGGTGTTGAAGTCGTGGGTTGAAGGCCGTGAGGTCGCGTTCGCCCAACAGCTGGCCAAGGTGTCGTCGTTCCCTGAGAAGTCGTTGGCCGAAGCCGGCAACACGTCCGTCAGCAACGGCGGGAAGCTGTTGAAGCGAGCCGAGACCGCCGAGGCGGTGCCCGCCCTCGGTACGTCGTTGGGTGAGGGGCGGGTGTCTGGCGAGCACGTCGACGTGTTGACCCGCACGCTGCGCGACCTGCAACCAGCCGTACGGGAGAAGTTGGTCGAGCAAGGTGAACGGCTCGTCGAGCTCGCCGAGCAGACCACGCCGGACGAGTTCCGCCACCACGTGCGCGAGGAGGCCCGTCGGTTGGAACGCGACGTCGATGGGCTGGAACGGTTGGAGCGGCAACGTCGGGCGATCCGCTGCAACAGCTGGATAGACAAAGAGACTGGCATGGGTCGCTGGTCGGTCACGTTGGATCCGGCGACGTGGGCAAGGTTGGAGACCCGTCTCGACGCACAGATCGAGGCGATGTTCCATGATGCTCATCCCGATGGATGTCCGACGGATCCGTTCGAGAGGCAGTCGTTCCTGCGTGCCCACGCCCTCTTGGCGTTGCTGAATGGCGAGGGTGCGCGGGTTGGTCGACCCGAGCTCGTCGTCGTCGAGGATTTCATCAACCCGTTGCCCGACGGTCGACCGCGCCCTAATTGGGGTTTCGACGTCGACCTTCCGCACACGTTCTTGGAGACGGTGCGGTCCCGGGCCAACGTCTATTCGATCAAGGTGCGCAACGGCGTCGTGATCGAAGCACCGGGCGTTCTGAATCTGGGTCGCACCACACGGTTGGCGAACCGGGCTCAACGGCGCGCATTGCTCGGACTGTACGCGACCTGTGCGATCCCCGGCTGCCGGGTGCGCTACTCCCGTACCAAGTTGCATCACGTGATGTGGTGGCGACACCACGGCCGAACGGATCTCGAGAATCTGTTGCCCGTCTGTGAGCAGCATCATCAGAAGATTCACCACAACGGCTGGATTGTCACCCTCGGTTCCAACCGCGAACTGACCGTTTCGCTCCCCGACGACCAAGTCATGACCACCGGTCCACCCAAGCGCGGTGCTGCCTGATGGCTGCGTCGAGCGAGGGTCGATGCCCGAGAGGTGATCAGCGCGTGAGTGACCGAACGCGCCAGACAACTGCGTCGCGCCCAGCCGCCGCTACCAGTTGACGTCGTCGCAGCCGTGGTGGTCTTCGGGCTCGACCTGCAGCGTGGCGTGTTTGATGCCATGCCGATCCGCGAGCAGCTGACGAGCTTGGTCGAGCACCGAGTGCGAGTCGGTGCCAACGGCGACCATCAGGTGGGCGGTGGCGACTTCCATCTCCGAGGTCAGCGTCCAGACGTGCACATCGTGCACGTCGACAACACCGGAGATGGTGGCGAGCTCGCGCTGCAGGGCGGGGATGTCGAGACGCTCGGGGGCGGCTTGCACCAGCACTTGCAGGGCCTCGCGGCCGAGCTTCCACGCTCGGGGCAGGATGAACACGCCGATCACTGCACCGATGACCGGATCCACCCACGTCCAACCGGTGATGCCCCACACGACGGCCGCGATGATGACGCCGATCGACCCGAGCGTGTCGCTGACCACCTCGAGGTAGGCACCGCGCATGTTGAGGCTGTCCTTCGCCCCGGCGCGCAACAACAGGAAGGCCGCCACGTTGACCGCAAGGCCGATGATCCCGACGATGAGCACTGGGGTCGAGGCGACCTCCGGCGCGTCACCCAAGCGACCGACGGCCTTGAACAACACGTATCCGGCAACCGCGAACAGCAGCCCCGCGTTGACCAGGGCCGCCAGGATCTCCAGCCGGTACAACCCGAACGTTCGCTGGGGATGCGCTTGCGCCGCGGATGCGGCATGGATTGCCGCCAACGCCATCCCGAGCCCGAGCGCATCGGTGGCCATGTGGCCGGCATCCGACAGGAGCGCCAGCGAGCCGGTCACAACCCCGACGGTGACCTGCACCGCCAGAAACGCGACGATCAACCCGAACGAGATGGCCAGCGGCTTGATGTGCCGAGCACCGGCCCGAAGCGCGGCCGCGCCATGATCGTGGCTGTGGCCATCCCCGCCGCGACCCGGTTCAGCGCTCATTCGTAGCGCACACCTTGCCGGTCGAGCTCCTTGCGGACCGCACGGATGTCGACGGCATCGAGATCAGCGCCGGAATGGATCGACAGAGCTGCGGCGATTCCGGCACCTTGTCCCAATACCGCGCAACACGACATGTTACGCGTCGAGGCGTGCGACACCCGATCGCCGCCCGACGACCTTCCGGCGACGAGCAGGTTGCGGACTCCCTTCGGCATCAGGTTTCGGTATGGGATCTGGAAATAGCGGCCCGTTGTCGGCAGGAGCAGGATCCCGTACCCGTCGATGAACTCCGGATAGATCCCGATCGAATCGTCGAACCGTCCCTGTTCGCGCACATCGCGCTCGGTCATGTTGTACACCGCGTCGATCTTGCGGGTGTCGCGGATGCCCAATGTCATACCGAAGTTGCGCAGACGTGCCGACCCGCAACCCGGCGTGTAGCGGCGGAGCGCGTCGATCGCTTGCATGGCCTGTCGACGACCCTCGATCTCCCCTCGCGTCAGGTCGTCGGGATCGGTGCCGTCGATGCCGTCCATGTGGACGATGTTCATGTAGGTGAGCTCTCCAGTGTCGTGAATCGCACCCCACGTCCCCGACAACGTCGACAGGGTGGGTGGCAGGATCCCGTCCTTGATCGCCTGTACGAAGGGCGCCTTGAGGAACGGTGAGAACATGTCGTCCTCCTTGCCGCCGGTCTCGATGTTCCATTCGCCGCCGCCCGCCCAGTCCTTGTAGGTCTGCGGGTCGGCTCTGACCCCCTCGATGAACGCCTTCTTGTCGACACCCGCGAGGTGGAACATGACGGACGCGGCCATCATCTGCTCCTTGGGCGTGAGGACGGTCGGGGCACCGGCGCGGTGCGCCACATCGGCGTCGCCGGTCGCATCGATCACCCGCGAGGCGCGAATCGCTTCGCGGCCTGCCTTCGACTCGGTGATGATGCCGATGACGCTGTCGCCATCCATGATCGGCGCGGCAAACGTGCGGTGCAGCATGCCCCGGATACCGGCTTCCTCGACCAGCGTGTCGGCGACGACTTTGAACCCCTCGGCGTCGAGCTCGAACGACAGCGACTGGCTCTCGGGCACCGCCGCGCCCATGTCGCGCGCCCGGGTCTCGAACTCGCGGCCGATGCCGTTGGCTTCGACTGTTTCCTCGTGTCGATACCACGCCATGCCTTCGACGCCGACGGCCGTGATGTTGCCGCCGAAGCACCCGAATCGCTCCACCAGCGTCACGTCGACCCCGGTGCGAGCGGCCGCCAACGCTGCGGCCAGACCGGCCGGCCCGGAACCGACGACCAGGACGTCGGTCTCGTGGATTACGTCGATCTGTCGAGCGGGCTCGGTGATGCTGCCCAGCGTGCGGCGCCCAGAGGCAGCGTTCATGGTGATGCACTCCGTCGGAAGGGTCGGCTTGACGCTAGCCCAATCGGGCCAATTCTCGAGCTGTCGAGAAGCGTTCACTCCTCGTTCACCTTCCGTTCATCCGTACATCGCTTCCACGTCAACTTCGATCTTTACGGTGACCAGCGTTGTTCATCCCCAATCAAGGAGACACATACGTGAACCCAGTCAAGCGGCGACTCGTACTCGCCGGAATCATCTCGCTCTCGCTCGTTGCCGCCGCATGTGGCAGCGACAGCAAGGCCGACACCACGGCCGCCCCGGCCGCGAGCGACGCTGCAACCACGACGGAAGCCGCGCCTGCGGCAACGACGGCAGGCGATGCGAGCACCACCGAGGCCGCCCCGACGACCGCAGCCGCTGGTGCGACGGTCGACTTCCCGAAGCTGTCGGGCAGCCTCGTCGGTAGCGGCGCGACGTTCCCGAAGAGCTTCTACGACGACGCCATCGCCACCCTCTCAGGGGTCGCTTCCGATCTGACGGTCGAGTACGGCGGCGGCGGTTCCGGCAAGGGCCAGACCGACCTGCAGACCAACGTGGTCGACTTCGCCGGCACCGACGGCGTTGTCAAGGCCGACGACAAGGCGAAGTACACCGGTGGCGATTTCGTCTACGTCCCGACCGTGATCGCCCCGATCACGCTGTCGTACAACCTGCCGAGCGTGGCCAAGCTGCAGCTGTCCCCCACGAGCGTTGCGGCCATCTTCCAGCGCGAGATCACCAAGTGGAACGATCCGCTGATCGCCGCCGACAATGCCGGCGTCACACTGCCTGATACCGACATCGTCGTGGCCGTTCGCGCCGATCCATCCGGCACCACCGAGAACTTCACCAAGTTCATCAACGCCGCTGCCGGACCCGACGCGGGCGGCACGTGGAAGGGTGGCGCAGCGAAGGACTACGCCTTCCCGGAGGACACGCAACGCGGTGACGGCAACAGCGGCGTCGCCCAGATCATCTCGTCCACCGAGGGCGCCCTCGGCTACGTCGATCTCAGCGACGCGAAGGCGAACAACTTGGTCTTCGCCTCGGTGAAGAACAAGGCGGGCAAGTACATCGAGCCCACGCTCGAGGGCACGACCGCCGCTGCGAAGGGCGCCAAGATCAACGACGACCTGACGTACTTCCTCGGCTGGGCCGACGGCGACGACTCGTACCCGATCGCCGCCCAGACCTGGATCATCGCCTACACCAAGCAGGCCGATCCCGCCAAGGCTGAGGCGCTCCGCGGGTTCTTGACGTATCTGCTCACCGATGGCCAGAAGGCTGCGGAGGCGATCGACTACGCGCCGCTGCCGGCAGACCTGCAGGCCAAGGCGCTGCTGAACATCGCCAAGATCGGCGCCTGACAGATCCACCTATAGTTGGGCCGGGCTCTTCGGGGTCCGGCCCAACTGACGTGGACGACGTCAAGGAGATTCATGAACAGTCCACCGGCCGATCTCACCGATCTGCGCCCGAAACGGCAGATCCTCGACCGCATCTTCAGAGGTTCGACGCTCGGTGCCGGCGCGTTGATCCTGATCGTGCTGGTACTGATCGCCTACACCATCACCAACAAGTCGCTGCCGGTCATCCGCTCGGAGGGCACCGACTTCTTCACCGATCGACGGTGGGTCCCGGCGAACGAGGTCTTCGGCGCGCTGAGCTTCATCTACGGCACCGGCGTGACCGCCCTGATCGCGGTCGTCATCTCGGTCCCGGTCAGCATCGGCATCGCCCTGTTCACCACCCAGGTCGCGCCCCTGTGGTTGAAGAAGTGGCTGGTGTCGCTCACCGACCTCGTCGCCGTAGTGCCATCGGTGGTGTTCGGCCTGTGGGGCATCATCTTCCTCGCGCCGAAGTTGGGCGGGTTCTACAAGATGGTCAGTGGATGGTTCGACGGGTGGCCGGTGCTTGGCACCGTCTTCGGTCACGCCAGTGCTGGTCGAACGTTCATGACCGCAGGCCTGATCCTGTCGGTCATGATCACACCGATCATCACCTCGATCGCTCGCGAGGTGATCGAAACTTGCCCGCAGACCGATCGAGACGGCGCGCTGGCGCTGGGCGCGACGCGATGGGAGATGATCACCGGCGCCGTCCTCCCGCACTCGATGGGGGGCATCGTCGGTGCAGTGATGTTGGGGCTCGGTCGGGCGATGGGGGAAACCATTGCCGTCGCCCTCGTGATCGGTTCGTCGCCGACCATCACCGCCAACCTGTTCTCCTCAGGTGATTCGTTGCCGTCCGTCATCGCCTTCCAGTGGGGTGAGGCAACAGGGATCAAGCGCAGCGCGTTGATCGCGATGGGTCTGACGCTGTTCATCCTCACGATCATCGTCAACCTCTCGGCGACCGCGGTGGTCAGCCGAGCCACCCGCCGGGTGCAGGGGGCATAGTCGTGGCCGTCACCGCTGCCCAACTGCCGGCCGGCACCACCTCGCTCGCGGCCGAACTGGCCGGCATCTCCGGTCGCCGACGAACCAAGAACGGTGTCATGACCGCGCTGATGGCGGGCGCGGTGATCATCGTCGGGTTCGTCCTCATCCTGGTCCTGGGGACCGTCGTCGCCAAGGGCTGGTCGATCGTTTCGGGGAGCTTCCCGAAGTGGTTCACCAAGGACATCCAACTGTCACCGCGTCGTCCGGGCCCCGGTATGAAGGCTGCCGTCATCGGTACCTGCATCATCACCCTCACTGCCACCCTGATCGCGGTGCCGCTCGGAATCGCCGGGGCCATCTACCTCAACGAATACGGCCGCCAGCGCCCGTTCGCACGGCTGTTGCGCTTTCTTGCCAACGTCATGGCCGGCGTTCCGTCGATCGTGATGGGGCTGTTCATCTTCGTGTTCTGGGTCGTGCCTCGCGGCGTCGGCGGCCTCAGCGGATTCAGTGGCGCCCTCGCGTTGGCGTGCCTGATGCTGCCAATCGTCGTGCGATCGTCCGAGGAGATGCTGCGCCTGGTGCCACAGAACCTCCGCGACGCCAGCTATGCGCTTGGCGGCAGCACCAGCCGAACGACACTGCGAGTCGTGCTGCCGAAGGCGGCCCCTGGCGTCATCAGCGGGTGCCTTCTCGCGGTTGCTCGGGCCGCCGGCGAAACGGCCCCGCTGATCTTCACGATCGGGGCGGCAAAGTCGACCAATTGGAACGTCTTCGGTGGCACGAACACGTCGTTGTCGATGCAGATCTATGGCAACGCGAAGGAAAGCTTCGTCACGGCGCAGGAACGCGCGTGGGGTGCGGCCCTGACACTGATCGTCCTGGCGTTTGCGTTCACGGTGATCGCCCGAGTGCTGTCGGCTCGCCTGGCCCGGAACAAGTAGACGGCACTAGAACAGTGAACGAGAACGCGACTGACCCAACGCTCCAGGCCTTCGAAGAGAAAGAGTCCGATATGACCGAGAGCACAGCGTCGGACACCGACACGGCGGTCGAGGAACACGCGCCGATCCCGTCGGTGTTCGATGTCGACAACCTGGCGGTCTACTACGGCGCATTCAAGGCGGTGCGTGACGTGACGATGGCGATTCGCCCACACGAGATCGCCGCGTTCATCGGGCCGTCGGGCTGCGGCAAGAGCACGGTCCTGCGCTGCTTCAACCGGATGAACGACACCATCACCGGCGCCAGGGTCGAGGGATCGATCACCTACCACGGTGTCGACTTGTACGGCCCCGATGTCTCGGCGACGCAGGTGCGCCGGCACATCGGGATGGTGTTCCAGAAGCCCAATCCCTTTCCGAAGAGCATCTACGAGAACGTCGCCTACGGGCCGCGAATCGCCGGCGTGCGCAAGAAGGACGAGCTCGACGTCATCGTCGAGGAGTCGCTGCGCGGTGCTGCGCTGTGGGAGGAAGTCAAGGATCGCCTGAAGTCGTCGGGCCTCGGTTTGTCGGGCGGTCAGCAGCAGCGCCTGTGCATTGCCAGGGCGCTGGCCGTGCAACCCGAAGTGATCCTGATGGACGAACCGTGCTCCGCGCTCGACCCCATCGCCACGGCACGCATCGAGGACCTGATGCAGGAGATCAAGTCGCGGTACACGATCATCATCGTCACCCACAACATGCAGCAGGCGGCGCGCATCAGCGATCGCGTTGCGTTCTTCACGACCGAAGTGTCGACCACCGGCGATCGACGCACCGGTGTGCTCGTGGAGTACGGAAGGACAACCAAGATGTTCTCCAACCCCTCCGACGAGCGCACCGAGGCGTACGTCACCGGGCGATTCGGCTGATCGAGCGCTCAGACCGTCAGCGGGGGCAGAGGCAGTGATGAGGCCGACGGAGTCAACCGACTTCCGGCGAGAACGGGGAACGGGAAGCCGAGGTTGGCCAGACGACCGTTGACCCGGTTCTGCGCCTGGCAGTTCTTCACACACACCGTCGGAGGGTTGGCCACCTCAGTGGCGTCTTGTCCCGTCACAAACCCCAACCGTCCACCGCTGGCCACATCCCAGACCGACACGCTGCCGCAATGGCGGACGCTCGGAGACAGTGGCGTTGCTGTGTTGCAGTCGGCCTGATTGATGCGGGTGGCGACTTGCGAGCTGTCGCGGAGCACGAAGTTCGCAGAGAAGCTGTTGGCAATGTTGACCCGCGGTGTCACCTGCACACAGAACTGACTCGGCGGGCCGGAGACGATGCTGGTGCAATCGGAACCGAGGAACTCGCCGGCATGAGCACGGAAGATCGGATTGT
Source organism: Ilumatobacteraceae bacterium (assembly GCA_031373785.1). GTDB lineage: Bacteria > Actinomycetota > Acidimicrobiia > Acidimicrobiales > Ilumatobacteraceae > JAENVT01. The sequence goes on along the minus strand of JANMNE010000072.1, from coordinate 22,644 downwards.
CGAAGAAGAACGGCGTCAACGCGCCGGCGTTCTGGGCGAGCGTGTGAACGATGCGGGTGCGAGTTCCGTCGCCACGCTCGACCTCCATCTGGAAGATGCCACCGTTCGCGCAATCCTTGGCCTGGATCTTCATCGTCAATCCACCGGTGCCGGTGCGTGAAATCACCATGTCGCCTGCCGACAGCTCGGCGGAGATACCACTCGTCAAGGTCAATCCGCGGTGATCCGGGATCTTGCTGGCGAACACCGGCGTATGAACGCCGCCGGTCATGTCGAGCGGGTTCGGCGCGCCGGTGAAGGCGAAGTCGAACACGGCGAAGTCGGCGAGACCGACGTCGAACGTGTTGTACACACCGCGCACGCCGAGGCGCGCGCCGGGGCCGAAGCTGGCCGCCGCAATGGTCTGGCTGACGGTGCCGGATGCCACCACCGCATTGGTGGTGAGGTTGACCAGCTGGAAGCCGCCACCTTCACAACCGTCGGACTTGGCGGCCTGCACAGGACTGGGCAATGCCGATGTCACTATCGGTGCGATCGCCAGTGCTGCGAGTGCAGCAACAAGGCTCGGGCGCATCACGCGCCGCGTTCGAGCAATCATGGAATTCACCTCTCGTTGATTCGAGTCCCCAGTTGGGGTGACTAGTGCCCCGAACCACGAACGAGGTGAACTCGCGCTTTCGGCCTAAGACCTGGCTGTGACGGACCCGGCTGCGGCGTAGCCCAGCCAGCAGCCGGCCTCGAAGTCGTACAACTTGCAGACACGGGTCGTTCGCACGTACTGGCGCAGTGAGAGTCGAGAGGCGTGCACCGTGTCGGGGAAGGATGCAGCGATCGCGGTAGCGGCCTGCGGCAGGTGATCGAAGCGGATTCGTGCATCGACATGGTGAGGCACGTGAATGAAGATGTTGTAGAACCACAGCCGGTTCACGACACGCGGCACTCGCAGGATGGTCGTCGATTCCATCTGCCCCTTGAACTGCGTCCACTCCCGCCTCGTCCACCAGCGGATGTCGGCCGACACGTGGTGGACGTAGACCGTCCAACCCATGATGTGCACGAACAGCAGGAACGGCACCACGAAGAGCTTGAACGGGATCCACACCGCGGACAGCCAGCCATTGGTGAGGGCGCCGACCACCGCGGCGCCGACCACCACGATCGCCAGCGCCGAACCCAGCGTGATCTTGTCGCGCACGATCGCCGCGTGGCGCTTCCCCGGCGCGCTGAACCGCCACATCTTCTCCCACCACACGGTGCGCAGGAAGTACGCCCCTGAACCGATGCACGACCATTCGAGGCGATGCCGCCACCGTGCGAGGCGGCCGAAGGCCCGGTACTCCTCGGGAGTGACCGGATGCCAGACGAAATCGAACCCCTGACGAGTCGTGTACCCGTGGTGGATCCGGTTGTGTCCGAGATCCCACGCTGCCTCAGCATGTGCACTGGGCGCCATGCACAGCTGGGCGATAACCCTGTTGGCTCGGCGGGAGTCGAGCAGTGCGGCGTGCGAGGCATCGTGACCGAGGACGAACATCCCGGCCACGCCGAGCCCGGCCAACGGCCAGAGCACGAGGAGCGCCCACCAGCGATCGGTCAGCGCCAACCCCACGACAGGTGCCAAATACAACACGCAGGCCTGCATCAGGGCCTCGACGGCTCGGGGCGTCGACCGCTCGTAGCACTCCGGCGGGATCACCGCCCGGACCTCGTTGAGCGAATCGGTTCGATTCCGTGGGCGCGAGTCGGTCGGAAGGCTCATCGACGCCCGATTTTACGCAACCTTCCTACCGGTAGGTAGGGACTTTGGGCCCGGTCTTGCCAAATTGGGCGAGTCGTCTTAGCGTCGGTGCTATGGCTGCTGACCTGGACGTCCATGGCAATCGAATGACCGCCGACGGCGACGTGATCGAACTCTACGATCAGGCCCTCGATCGGCTGGTGCGCTTTCACCCCGACGTTGTCGATCTCGCTGGTCAACTGACCGCCGGCGACACCCCGGCGCCGATGGCGCTCGTGCTCATGGCCTACCTCAACCTGATGAGCACCGACGCCGACGACCTCCCCGCGGTGCGCACGGCATGGGAGTCGCTGTCGCAGGCGCCGTCGAACGAGCGCGAGCAAGCCCACGCCGCCGCGATCGGCGCATGGCTGCACGGCAACTGGAACGAGGCGGCGTCACTCCTCGACGACCTGCTCGCGCTGTGGCCGACCGATTTGCTGGCGCTGATGCTCGGCCATCAACTCGACTTCTTCCTCGGCGACACGCAGAACCTGCGCGATCGCCCGATGCGCACACTTCGCGAGCTCGATCCGTCGCACCCCCACACGGCATTCGTACGGGGAATGGCGGCGTTCGGGCTCGAGGAGGCCGGCCACTACCAGCAAGCGCTCGATACCGGCCTCGACGCGGTCGACACCAATCCCGACGACGTGTGGGGAATCCATGCGGTCGTGCACACATACGAGATGCAGGGCCGCATCGACGACGGCATCCGCTTCCTCACATCCGACGCAACGCAATGGGCCACTGGCAACCTCTTCACCGTGCACAACTGGTGGCACCTTGCCTTGTACCAGCTGGAGGCCGAGCAGGTTCAGCGGTCGCTCGACATCTACGACGCCGAGCTACATCACGCCGGTTCGGCCGGGGTGCCGATCGAGATGCTCGATGCCAGTGCGCTGCTGTGGCGGCTGCTGCTCGATGGCGCCGGCACCGGCGACCGCTTCGCTGCGCTCGCGCAGGCATGGGCTCCGAAGGTCGCCGGAGAATCCTGGTATGCGTTCAACGATCTCCATGCGGCGATGGCGTTCGCCGGCGCCGACCGCAGCGGCGACGTCCGCACCCTGATCCGTGACCGCGAGCGCTGGCTCGACGGGGTCGGCGGCAGCAATGCGCGGATGATGGCCGAGATCGGATTGCCTGCGTGTCGCGCCGTGCTCGGCTTCGTCGAAGGCCGCTACGACGACGTGATCGACGAGCTGATGCCGATCAGGCGGACCCTCAACCACTTCGGCGGGTCCCACGCCCAACGCGATGCACTGCAGCGCACGCTCCTCGAGGCGGCGATCAGATCCGGCAGGTTCGAGCTCGCCCGTGCGCTCACCTCGGAGCGGTTGGGTGTCCGCGAATCGAGCGTGTACGGCTGGCGGCAACGAGCTCGGGCCCTACGCGGACTGGGCGACGACGCCGCGGCCACGTCGGCCGAGCAGCGCGCCGCCCAGCACCGCGACGCCCTCGTCGGCGTCTGAGTGCCGCTGGCTGGGATCCAATCGCATGCAGCTCTCCCTCACGAGCAGGAACGATTGCTCGTGCATGTGGCCGCCGACGTCGCCGAGAAGCGACGGGCGCGTGGACTGAGGTTGAACTACCCGGAGACGGTCGCGATCCTGACCTCGTGGGTCTACGAAGCGGCGCGCGACGAGCGCACGGTGGTGGACCTCGTGGATTCGGATGTCGTTTGTTGACCCGCGACGACGTGATGGACGGGATCGCCGAGATGGTCGACGAGGTCCAGGTCGAGGCGACGTTTCCCGATGGCACCAAGCTGGTGACGTTGCACCAGCCGATTCGCTGAGCGCGCGATGATCCCCGCCGAGGCCAACCCAGCCCTGCGGTTCGGCTGAGATCTCGCGTTTGCACTATCGGCGGCTGAACGGGCCCACGACCGGTGACCACGTTCGGCTGGCCGACACCGACCTGGTGGTCGGCGAGCGCGCCACGCTCGACTGGGAGCCACAGCCGACAGTCAGTGGGTCGGCAGCGACCACCGCGTCGTCGTACGCCTGGCTGCGGCCGGATCGTCGCGCGTGGTGATACGAGAAAGCGGCTCGTTGGGTCACACCGGCGAGCCCTCGGGGCGATTCGCACTGCGCGAGCGCAACCTGACCACGTCGGTGATCGTCGGCGCCAACCTGCCACCACCAAGCCTGTCGGCGACCGAGGGGTGCTTGCAGGCAACCGTGCACCTGTTGCCGATCTGCGCCCTGGTGACCACGCGCTCCTGAGTCACCTCACGACGTACTGTTCGCGGCATGAGCAGCGAGACCGGATCACCAGAGTCGAATCAACAGCCGGCGAACGAGCAACCAGCGAACGAGCAGCCCGCGGTGCATCAGCTGACGTGTGCCGCCTGCAGGGTCATCGATCGAGCCGATGGTGTCGAGGATGGCCAGGTGTGGAACCCCGAACACTTTTCCACGCCGTCGAGGCGTGATCTGTTCGGGCTGATGCGGCGGGTGCAGGATCACACCGCCGACAGCATCACCACTGTCGCCGGATCGATGCGGTTCGTCTACATCCACGTCATCTGGTTCGGGGTGTGGATCGCGTTGAACGTCGGTTTGGCGGGATTCAACCACGAGTTCGACAAGTTCCCGTTCGGGCTGCTGACGATGATCGTGTCGCTCGAGGCCATCTTCTTGTCGACGTTCGTGATGATCAGTCAGAATCGGCAGGCGGCCCGTTCGGATCTGCGCAGTGAGCTTGACTTCGAGAACAACATCCGCGGCGAGATCTGGTCGGTGCACATCGGTGAGGTGTTGGGACTCGATGTCGACCACGTGGAAGATGTCGTGCGCCAGGCAATCGCAGGTGCGCACGCGGCAATGCGCAATGCACCGACATCGCCGGGCAAGCCCTCCGTCTGACGATTCCGAGGTACTCCCTGGTCAATCCGGCCCACCGCGGTGTAGCGTGCAGCACGGCGTCGGACGAGACGCCACGACGTAACGGTGTTGCCCCGGACCTCGGTGACCCCGCATCCTCCAGCGGAGCGGAAGTGAGGAACGACATGCCCAGCGACGGTACAAGCTACGACGGACCTCTGGTGAGGGCCGCACAGGCGACAGCTCAGCTCAAACTCGAGATCGACCAGATGTGGCGCGACTCCGTGACATCGGACAACGGCCCGGTCACGGAGCGCTTGGTCGAAGTCAGCCATGCAATACGCCATGTCTGCCATCTGCTCGACGAGGGCCACGCGATCGGCTAGCGCGGATGCCGGGCCTCGACCAATCCGGTCTCGTAGGCGATCAGCCGGGCAGGCTGGCCTCGATGGCGCCGACGAGGGCAGGGTCCTCGGGCGCGACCATCGGGCTGAAGCGGGTGACCGAGCCGTCAGGAGCGATCAGGAACTTCTCGAAGTTCCAGCGGATGTCACCGGAGTGGCCCTCAGAATCGGCCACTTCTGTGAGCGCCGCGAAGATCGGGTGGCGAGCGTCGCCGTTGACGTCGATCTTCTCCATCATCGGGAAGGTCACGCCGTAGGTCGTCGAGCAGAAGGTCTCGATCTCGTCGGCCGTCCCGGGCTCCTGGCCACCGAACTGGTTGCACGGAAAGCCCACGACGGTGAAGCCTTGATCCGAGTACTGCTTCTGGAGGGCTTCGAGACCGGTGTATTGCGGCGTGAGCCCGCACTTGGAAGCGACGTTGACGGCCAGGATCGCTTTGCCGTCGAATGCGGCAAGCGAGGTCTCGTCGCCGTGAAGGGTGTGGATTGGCTCGGTGAGGATCGACATGGTCAACGTTCTACCACCGAGGCGTCACGACGCGACGTGCGGGGACTCGTCGCCGAGATCGCGGCCGAGTGAACGACGCACACGCGACGGCATCGTGACGATCCGCCCGAGGTGTTGCACGACCTCAGCGGCCGCGGCAGGTCCCGATCTGGAGGCCCCGTCCATGAGGTCGTTCCAATAGATCGCCCAAGTCAATGCGATCGACGAGCCGAGCAACGGCGCGGTGAGCACGCCGGCCAGCGCGGCGATTCGGCGAGGGTGACCGACCATCGCCGCGTGGATCGGTGAGGTCACCGATGCGAACGGGCCGAAGGTCTCGGCAATCCAGCGTCGATAGGAAGGCGCTGCGTCGCCGGGTCGGCTGATCACGGCACTCGCGGCAGCGTGGCCGCTGGCCAGCGCCTGCGCGATCCCCTCCCCCTGCAGCGGGTTGACCAGGCCAGCGGCGTCGCCGACCAGCAGCACCTTGCCACCGGCCGGCCGGGTGCCGACCACGCCCATCTTCAGCCAGCCACCGAGCACACGCGTCGGCGCATCGTCGATCGCGTCGAGTAGCCCGATGCGATGGAGGTGGATCCGGAACGCATCGAGTTGTCGTTGGGCCCGGTGCGCGTCGTGGCGACTGTTGCCGAGACCGAGACCGAGCCCCAGGTTGGCGCCCTCCGGGCCCGGGAAGACCCACCCGTAGCCCGGGAAACCTCGTCGCGGCCGATCGTTCCAGAGGGCGATGACCGGGAGGGCGACATCGGTCGACAAGTACCCGCGCAGCGCGAAGCCCCACAGCACCCGAGCGGGATCGACCAGCCCGGCGCTGGCCGCGGTGGCGCTGGTTGCGCCATCCGCGCCGATGACGAAGTCCGCTTCGATCGCCGGCCCCCGGTCGAGCGCGACCCGTCCGTCTGCGACCGAGACGAGCCGAGCGGAGATGTCGTCGGCTCCCGCGTCGAGCGCCGCAGCACGAAGGTGAGCGTCGAATCGCGCCCGGGGAACGACCAGTGCATGACCCGGATACGATCTCCCGGCCCGGGCCGGCAGCAGGACGCGCCGACCCGTCGGGCCGGCCACGATCATGTCGCCGGCGGTCCGCGCCCCAGCCACACCGAGACCGAGATCGTCGAGCAGACGGACCCCGCGCGGCCCGACGAGATCGCCGCATGCCTTGTCACGACCGAGGCCTGCCTTGTCGATGAGGGCGACTCGAGCACCAGCATTGGCCAGAACGAACGCGGCGAGACTGCCGGCCGGACCGGCTCCGACGACGATCACGTCGTAACCTGCTCTCGACACTGACACGCCCATCAGAATGACACCTCGTGGGCAACGGCGCTGATTGGAGCGACTCGATGGACGTCACTCGATCCCGAACACAACCCAACGTGTTCGCCCGGCGCTTGTTCGCCCAACTGGCCGGTCGCTACGACCGGCTCGCCGAGGTGCTGTCAATGGGTCAGAACCGTCGCTGGCGAAACGCGATGGTCGAGCACGTGACCGGCGCGGATGCGCGCCTCGTTCTCGACGTAGCGTGCGGGCCCGCCCGAGTCAGCCGCGCCCTTGCCGAGGCAACGGATGCCTACATCGTCGGGCTCGATCTCAATGAGAACATGCTGCGACAGGGCGTCAGCAGCGTCGCCGAGGCGGGCTTGCAGGACCGCATCGGGCTGATGCTCGGTCGGGGTGAGCAACTTCCGTTTCCCGATGCGTGCTTCGACGCGCTGACCTTCACCTACCTCCTTCGATACGTGGCGGACCCGGCGGGCACACTCGCCGAGTTGGCGCGCGTCGTGAAACCGGGTGGACCGATCGCCAGCCTCGAGTTCGCTGTCCCGACCGCACCGTGGTGGCGAGTCGCGTGGTGGTGCTACACGCGGATCGTGCTCCCCATCGCCGGCTGGATCACCGGCGGGCGGGCTTGGTACCACGTCGGCCGGTTCCTCGGCCCGAGCATCTCGACGCACTACCGCGAGTACCCCGTGGACTGGACGGTGGATGCGTGGAAGACGGCGGGCATCGACGAGGTCGAGACTCGCACCATGAGCCTGGGCGGCGGTCTGATCATGTGGGGCCGACGCGCCCGATGAGCGCTCCTGACAAGCCGGTCGAGCGGCTCAGTCAGCTCGCGCCGGCGTTCTATGCCCGGCCGAAGTTCGCCTCGCGACGGGCCGCTGGCGACTGGTGGACCCTGTTGCATCCGCCGTACACCGCCTGGCACCTCTCCTACGTGGTCGTCGGAGCATGCCTGGTTGGCCCGGTCGATGCCGGCCGGCTGATCGCCACCGTGGCGGCGTTCTTCCTCGCCGTCGGGATCGGTGCGCACGCGCTCGACGAACTGCACGGCCGACCGCTGGCCACGTCGATCCGCTCGTCGATCCTGATCACCGCGGCGATCATCGGCATCGGCGGCGCAGCAGTGATCGGCGTTCTCGGCGTGACCGACATCGGCCTGCCACTGATCGTCTTCATCGTCGTCGGCGTTGCTCTGGCCGTCGGGTACAACCTCGAACTGCTCGGCGGCCGGCTGCACACCGACCACATCTTCGCCGCCAGCTGGGGCGCGTTCCCGGTGCTCACCGGTTACTACGCCCAGCACGAGCGTCTCGACATCGCCTCCGTCGGCGCAGCACTGTTCGCCTTCTTCCTGAGCACGGCGCAACGCCGCCTCTCTACACCGGCCCGCAGGCTGCGCCGCAAGACCAACGACGTACGCGGCACGATCGTGGACAGTGACGGCAACGTTGCCGATGTCGATCGGGCCACCCTGCTCGCGCCGCTCGAAGGCGCGCTCCGAGCCTTGAGCTGGGCGGCCGTGGTACTGGCCGTGACCCTTGCCCTGGCCCGATTGACACCCTGGCCGTGACACGATCGGCGACGGTCGTGGGAGGGGGCCCGGGCGGGCTGATGGCTGCCGAGGTGCTCGCCTCCGCCGGCGTCGCCGTGACGGTCTACGAGCACATGCCGTCGGTCGGGCGCAAGCTGCTGCTCGCCGGGCGCAGCGGGCTGAACATCACGAACAGCGAGCCGCTCGAACGGTTGCTGACCCGCTACAGCACGGGAGGCGACCGGCTTGGCGCTGCGATCCAAGCCTTCGGCCCGCAGGAGCTGCGGGCGTGGTGCGCGGCGCTCGGCGAACCGTCCTTCGTCGGGTCGACCGGGCACGTCTTCCTCGAATCGTGGCGCGCCACGCCACTGCTGAGGGCGTGGCTCATTCGCCTCGCCGACCTCGGTGTGTCGATCGAAGTCCGTCGTCGTTGGGTCGGCTGGGCCACCACGGCCGACGGATCGGTCGATGGACGACGACTGCGCTTCGCGTCGTCCGATGACGACATCGCCGAGGTGGCCAGCGACATCACCGTGCTGGCGCTCGGCGGTGCGAGTTGGCCGCGAGTGGGTTCCGACGGCGGGTGGGTCCCGATTCTGCGCGCTGCGGGGGTCCGGGTGAACGACCTTCGCCCGGCGAACTGCGGCATGAAGATCGCCTGGACGGCGCACTTTGCCGAGCGATTCGCGGCGGTCCCGCTGAAGAACGTCGCGATCGTGGTGGGCGCCGCTCGTGTGCGCGGCGACGCGATGATCACCCGTCACGGGATCGAGGGCGGGCCGGTCTACGGGCAATCGGCCGCCATTCGAGACGACCTCGATCGTCGTGGCCGCTGCCCGATCACCATCGATCTGCAGCCCGACCTGACGGTCGCCCAGGTCGGCGAGCGGCTCGCCCGCGGCCGGCCGAAGGATTCGATCGCCGCGTTGCTGAGGCACACCATTGGCCTGACACCGATTGCGATCTCGTTGCTGCGTGAGGTGACCGACAACCGCGTGCCGACCGACCCGGCCGAGTTGGCCAACCTGGTCAAGGCGGTCCCGTTGACGATCGAGGCAACCATGCCGATCGACCGAGCCATCTCGAGCGCAGGCGGCATCGTCTTGGACGAGGTCGATGACCGCTTCATGCTGCATCGCCTGCCTGGCACGTTCGTCGCCGGCGAGATGCTCGATTGGGATGCGCCGACCGGCGGCTACCTGCTGCAGGCCTCGTTCAGCACGGCCGTGGCAGCAGCACGAGGCGCACTTGAGTGGACCCGGTAGCAGCAGCCCCGTGGAGTTGTTCGGGGCACCCGGGTGGGCGCCACGAACTCCTCAGGACCCGTGCCGGTTCAGCCGCTGTTGCGCAGGCCGGTGGCGACGCCGTTGATGGCCAGGTGGATGCCGCGCTGGATCAGTTCGGTCTGATCGCCGCCACGCCACCGGCGCAGCAGCGCGACCTGCATGTGGTTCAGCGGCGCGATGTAGGGGATGCGGTAGCGGACGCCACGAGCCAGCGCCGGGTTGTCGTAGAGCAAGTCGTCGTGTCCCGAGACCACCTTCGCGGTCCACACCGCCTTCGCATGCTCCGCAGCGACCATGTCGAAGAACTGCTCGGCTCCGGCCACGTCGGCCGCCAACGTCTGGTAGCGCGCCGCGATCGCGAGATCGGTCTTGGCCAACACCTGCGCCATGTTCGACACGACGGTGCGGAACCACGGCCACTGCTCGTGCATGGCTCGCAATTCGGCGACACGTTCGTCGTCGCCGCCGACCCAGTCGGTCACCGCGGTGCCGACTCCGAACCATCCCGGCAACATCAGCCGGCACTGGCTCCAGCTGAACACCCACGGAATCGCCCGAAGGTCTTCGATCCGCCCGGAGTTGGTACGCGATGCCGGGCGAGAGCCGATGTTCATGGTCGACAGCTCGACGACGGGCGTGATCGCCCGGAACCAGTCGACGAAGCCGGGTGTTTCGTAGACGAGACGTCGATACGCAGTTTGCGAGGCGGTCGACAACTCGTCGGCGATGCGCACGAACCTCGGGTCGACGTGGTCGGTCTGCCAACCGCGCAAGACGGTCGACTCGATCGATGCCGCGACCAACGCCTCGAGGTTCTGGCGGGCTCGCTCGGGGTCCGCGAACTTGGCGCTGATCATCTCGCCCTGTTCGGTCATCCGCAGCCCCACCTGCACGCTGCCCGATGGCTGGGCCATGATCGCGTGATAGCTCGAACCGCCGCCGCGGCCGACCGTGCCGCCGCGACCGTGGAAGAGGCGCAACTTCACGCGGTGCCGTTGGGCGACCTCGACGAGATCCTCCTGGCATCGGTACAGCGCCCAGTTCGAGGCCATGTAGCCACCGTCCTTGTTGCTGTCGGAGTAGCCCAGCATCACTTCTTGCAGACGCTCGCGGTGGTCGAGCCACTCGGCGTACCGCGGATGCGACCACAATGCGTCGACGACGGCGGCGGCACCCTGCAGGTCGGCGATCGTCTCGAACAGCGGCACGATTCCGATGGCAAGTTCGGTGGGCGAAGCCGACGTTGCGGTGGAGCGAAGCAGTCCGACCTCGCGGAACAGGACGGCGACTTCGAGCACATCCGAAACCGACTCGCACTTCGAGATGATGTAGTTCTCGATCGAGTTCGGCCCGAATGTTCGCAACGTGTCGGCGGCCTGACGAAGGATCGCCAACTCGCTGTCCGCCAGGTCGCTGACGGCCGAGTCGACGCCCAACAGTGGACGCGCCGTCGACAGTTCGGCAGACAGCACCTCGACCCGCCTGGCCTCGTCGAACGTCAGGTAGGTGGCGCACACACCGCCGATGCGCAACAGTTCGTCGACCACCTGCTCGTGCACAGCGGAGTTCTGCCGCAGGTCGACCGTCGCCAGGTGGAACCCGAACGTCTCGACTGCGCCGCGCAGTGCGGTGAGCCGCCCGTTGGCGACGGCGTGAGCGCCATGTTGGCGCAGGGATGTATCGATGACGTCGAGATCGGCGAGCAGCTCCGATGGCGAGTCGTACCGCGGGCGATCACCGATCGGGGCATTGCCCGGCACACGACCGATCAGGCCCTCCGCCGTTGCTGCCACGCGGGCATGCATGCCGCGTACCGCCTGGCGGTAGAGCTCGTCGAGACGATATGGCGAGGTGTCGTTGGCGGCCTCGGTGAGGCGCATGAGTGCCGGCGTCGTGGTGACGAGGCGCGACGACATCGACAACTCCTCCGCCAGGCGCCACAGTTGCCGAAGGTGGTGGCCCAACGCCAGTCCCGCTTGCTGCTGGAACGTGTCGGCCAGCACGTCGGCCGTCACGAACGGATTGCCGTCCCGATCGCCACCGATCCACGAGCCGATCCGCAGCAGCGGCCGCTCGCGATCTGGCCGGGTCCCGAACGCGTTGTTGATCGCCGCATTCAAGATCGGTCCCTGCGACAGCAGCGACAGCTCGAAGTAGCGCATCGCATCATTGACCTCGTCGCGCAGGCGCAACTTGGTGAGCCGCAGCATCGCCGTCTGCCACAGCGTGACGATCTGCCGCCACAGCTCGTCGCGCCATTCGGCCTCCTCGACGTGATTCATGTCGAGCCGATCGCGCTGTGCCATCAATGCCGTGACTGCCGTCTGGATCGACTGGATCGTGCGTCGGCGGATCTCGGTCGGGTGCGCCGTCAGCACCGGTACGACCTCACTGGCGCCGACAGCCGCTTGCACGTGTGCAGCGTCGAGCCCGGAGTCGTTGACCAGCTGGATCGTGCGCGCCAGGGTGCCGGGGGGCGCAGGCGAGCCGCTCTGCACCAGTGCCCGGCGACGGCGGGCATGATCGGTGTCTTCGGCGATGTTGGCCAACATCGCGAAGTAGCTGAAGGCCCGGATCACATGCAGCGCGTCGGCGATCGGCAACGGGTCGAGCAGCTCGATCAGGTGCGCCGGGTCGATGTCACCGACCGCGGCACGGCGAATCGACTCCACCAGTTCGAGCGTCTCGCTGCCAGCCTGATCAGCGATGACGTCGCCGAGTGTGCGCCCCAACAGGCGGATGTCGTCGTTGAGCGACTCGGACTGGCGCATCGGTCAAGGATACGAGACGGGACGGACTGCTCGGCCGAATTGGCCGGGCGCTACCGTCGGTTCGCATCATGACACGACGCGCACCATGACCCTCGGTTCCATTCGCCATCAGCTCCGCATCAACCGACCGGCCGCGACGGTTTGGGAGCTCGCCGGCGATGCGACGCGACTTCACGAGTGGTTCCCGGGCATCGACGCGTGTCACGTCGAGGGAAACGTCCGCGTGATCACCCTCGGCTCGGGCATCTCGATGCCCGAGGAGATCCTCGTGCACGACGACATCCAGCGCCGCTTTCAGTACCGGATCACGGCGCCGGTGTTCGCCTACCACCGCGGCGGGATCGACGTGATCGACCTCGGCGACGACACCTGCCTGGTCGTGTACTCGACCGATGCCGACCCGCGTGCCATGGCACTGACGATCGGCGGCGCGACAGCGGGGGCGCTCGACGAGCTCAAGCGACAGATGGAATCCGACACGCACGAAGGAGCCCGCTGATGGGTCGCAAGATCTTGTTGGTGACCAGTGATCAGCAGCGATACGACACGCTCGGCTGCAACGGCGGCAGCGTTGCGCGCACGCCGGTGGTCGACCGGCTCGCAGCCGAGGGCTATCGCTACGAACGCGCTCATCCGCAGTCCGTCGTCTGCATGCCATCGCGCTCGACCATCGTCACCGGTCAGCATCCGAGCACGCACGGCGTGTGGATGAACGGCGTTGCCCTGCCCGTCGACGCCCCGTCGGTCGCTTCGGTGCTGCACGACAACGGGTACCGGACGGCTCTGATCGGCAAGCCTCACTTCGAGCCGTTCCTCGACCCGTTCGCCCGCTTTGCCGAGAACCGCTTCGCCCGCGAGGAACTGGTCGGACTGCACCGTGGTTTCGAGCACTTCGAGACCGCAACACACGGGGCTCTCGGGCCGCTGCACTACGCGCGGTGGATCGCCGCCAACCATCCGGAGGCGGTGTCGATGTTCTTCCCGGTGCTCGACATGGCCCTGGAGGTCAGTGCCGCCGGCGGCGGCGAGACGGGTGCGCCGCAGGTGCACGACAACGCCGTGCCGCGCGAGTGGTACCACACCGACTGGGTCGCCGATCGCACCATCAGCTGGCTCGATTCGCTCGGCGCCGACGACGACTGGTTCTGCTGGATGAGCTTCCCAGACCCACACCATCCGTGGGATCCGCCCGCATCGGAGCTCGGTCGCGTCGATTGGCGCGACGTGCCACTGCCCGCCGGCTACATCGCGGACGCCGGGCAACGCGAGGCGGTGCTCGACGCCAAGCCTCGGCACTGGAAGGCATGGTACGACGGCAGCCTGGTGTCCAACTACGAAGCCCCGGCCAACTGGGTGCCTGCGACCCTGACGGCGGATCAGGTGCGCGAGGTCAACGCCCGCAACGCCGTCGAGTGCGAGTTGATCGACGAGGCACTCGGCAGGGTGATCGCGGCGATCGCGGCACGCGGTTGGGCTGACGATCTCGACGTGATCTACACCACCGACCACGGCGAGCTGCAGGGCGACTTCGGCCTGCTCTTCAAGGGGCCGTACCACGTCGACGCGTTGATGCGCCTGCCGCTGATCTGGAGGCCGGCACCGTCTTCGAGCGCCAGCGCGGCATCCAACGGCGTGAGCCCGGCCGCGGTGACTCGACCGGTGGGCCTGGTCGACCTGGCACCGACGTTCTGCCACATCGCCGGCCTCCCTGCGCCGGATTGGATGGAGGGCTCAGCGCTGCCCGTCGACGACGTCGATGCCGACGCACGCGGCTTCGAGCGGGTGTTGACCGAGTGGGACAGCGAGCTGTTCGGCGTCGACGTGCACCTGCGGACCATCACCCGAGACGGGTGGGTCTGCAGCACCTACCAGCCGGGGTACAGCCACGACGGCACCGAGGGCGAGCTGTATGACCTCAGCGATGACCCGTTGCAGCGCGTCAATCGCTGGGCAGACCCGGCGCTGGCTTCATTGCGCAGCGACCTGCTGGCCGATCTCTGGGACCACCAACCGCCGATGCACACACCGCTGCGGCGCGTCGAGGCGCCGGTCTGACTGGGCTACTTCTTCTTGGCGCCGCTGTGTGAGCGCAAGAGACGCCGGCCCTGCACGGTGATCTCCAGCTCCTTGAACCACGGCGCCGGCTTGTCGCCGCTGCGCTGACCCCAGACCAGCGAGCGTTCCTTGGCTTCGTTGAGGCAGCTGGCGACGGCCTCCAACTTCCAACCCAGTTTCTTGGCGATGATGGCGTTGTCGACCGGCGCACCGGAGTCGTCGCCACCCAGTACGACTGCCAGCAGTTGCACCATCTGTCGATCATCAGACACTTGGTCATCCGGCATCGAGCTGTCCAACACAATCCCCCCTCGCAGTCCCGAGCCTGAAGCGGCTACGCCGAAGCGAGAAGAACCTGAAGGGCCGAGCCTACCGGTGAATGGCTCGATCGCCGCGGAGTGGCAAGCTGCGCAGGTGAAGTCGTATGACGTTCTGGTCATCGGGGGCGGGATCGCCGGGGTGTCGATCGGGTACGAGTTGGCCACGGATCACTCCGTCGGACTACTCGAGATGGAGGCCACGCTCGCCTTCCACACCACCGGACGCTCCGTCGCCACGTTCCTCGAGAGCTATGGCGGTCGAACGATCCGGCTGTTGACGACGGCCGGCCGGGCGTTCATGGAGGATCCACCCGACGGGTTCGGTCGGCCGCTGTTGAAGCCACTCCCGCTGATCTGGGTGGCCCCGCACGGAGACGTCGAGGACCTGCACGCGATGCGCGACGCGGTGATCGAGTTCGTTCCCGACATGCGGGTGCTGACCGCCAGTGAGGTGGTCGATGCCACGCACGTGATCCGTCCCGACTGGGTTGCGGCCGGCTTGCTCGAGCCCGGAGCGAGCGAGATCGACGTGGCCGCGCTGCACGGCGGATACGCGGGTGTGCTGCAGGCCCGCGGTGGCGAGATCCACACGTCGGCGGGCGTCGTCGGCATGCAGCGTGTCGGCGGCCGATGGCGCGTCACCGATCGCGCCGGCGACGAGTACGAGGCAACGGTGGTGGTCAATGCATCGGGATCGTGGTGCGACATTGTCGGTGGACTCGCCAGGGCCCGGCCGGTCGGCATTCACCCGCTGCGACGCACGGTGTTCACGATCGGCCCGCCGGCCGACATCGACTCGCACTCGATCCCGTTGGTCGCCGATGTCGCCGGCACCTTCTATCTGAAGCCGGAGGGCCCACAGATCCTGTGCTCCCCAGCCGACGAGGTGCCGTCCGAGCCGTGCGATGCACGACCCGATGAGGTCGACATCGCCAAGGCCATCGATGTGATCAACGCCGCGACCACGCTCGACATCCGCCATGTGCGGTCCTCGTGGGCCGGCCTGCGCAACTTCGTCGCCGACCGTTCACCCGTCGCCGGGTTCGATGACGAGGTCGACGGCTTCTTCTGGTTCGTCGGCCAAGGCGGCTATGGCATCCAGATCTCCCCCGCGCTCGCTCGGGCCGGTGCGTCACTGGTGCGCTCGGGTCGCCTACCCAAGGAGTTGATCGATCGAGGCCTCGACGCGGCGGCGTTGGACCGACGACGCCTCGCCGGTCTCGGCGCGCTGGAAGGCCACTAGCACTCGTCAGGCCGACTTGGTCACCGTGTTGGTGCCGCTCTCGACGACGTAGGTGCTGAACGAGGTGACTTCGCTGTCGGCCTTCGACACGTCGGTGACGATGCGGTACTCGGCGGTCCAGCGTTCTGGCGTCACCGTGTGCAATGCGTACCCGCGGTGGGCCAGTTCGGCGTCGACCAGATCGGGGAAGGTCTTCAAGACGTCGGTGAGCTCGGTCCCGATCAGACCCTCGGAGCTGATCGATGTCGTGACGAACTCGACGCCGACGGGAGTGCCCAGGCCGCGGTCGCCGGCACGCAACTGTGCGACGGCGGCGAGGTGAATGTCGCCGGTCACCACCACGACGTTGGGGACCGCCGCGTCGGCCAGATGCTGCAGGATCCTCTGGCGTTGCAACGGGTACCCGTCCCACATGTCGTAGTTCAGGACTGCCCCATTGAACGTGGCGTCGGCGAACACCACCTGGTTGCCGATCACATTCCATACCGACGTGGAGTTGTCGAGCTGATCGTAGAGCCATGCCTCCTGCGCATCGCCGAGCATGGTGCGCGCCGGATCCGTCGTCTCCGGGCACGGCGGCTCGATGCTCAGCGACACATCGCCGCACGCCTGATCGGTGCGGTACTGACGACCGTCGAGCAGCGCCAGCCCGATCAGCTTGCCCCAATTCACGTCGCGGTAGATGCGGTACTCCTGGTCGACGGCGACCGGCGGGTCGAGGCGCACCGGCTGATGCTCCCACCAGGCCTGGTAGGCGGCGAAGCGGCGAGCCGGGAAGGTCGGTGCATCGGCCGCAGCCTCGGGCGTGAGCCCGGCGTAGTTGTTCTCCACTTCGTGGTCGTCCCAGATCACGAACCACGGGGCAACGGAGTGCGCAGCTTGGAGGTGGGCGTCGGTCTTGTAGCGCGCATACCGGTTGCGGTAGTCGGTGAGCGTGGTGGGCTCCGGCCCGACGTGCACGCGTGCGGTGAGGTCGGCGTCGCTGGCGACGCCGGGGTCCTCGTAGATGTAGTCGCCGAGCCAGACGACGAACTCGGGATTGTGCTCGGCAAGGTCGCGGTGTGCGGCATATTGGCCGTTGGCGTAGTCCTGGCAGCTCGCCACAGCAAATGTGACCTCGGTGAGGTCGACACTCGAGCCCGGGGCGGGCCGGGTCGTGCCCACCGGGCTGGTGTACTGCCCGACCCGGAAGCGGTAGAACCACGTGCCCCGTTCGAGCGGCACGACGGCGTGCACGCTGTGGGCTCGTGCCGCGACGGCCGTCTCGACACCGGTCGACGCGACCGTGGTGAAGTCGGCCGAGTCGCTGATCTCCCACGTCACCGGCACGTCGTCGCCGGGCATACCGCCGCTGTTCAGAGGGTCGGGCGCGAGGCGTGTCCACAACACGACACTCGCGGCGTCGGGGTCACCGGATGCGACGCCGAGCGTGAACGGATCTGCGGACAACTCGACCGCCGGCAACGTCGATGTCGTCGCGGTCGCCTCGGTGGTCGTTGCAACTTCGGTCGTCGGCGTGGAGGTCGTGGCCGGCACGGTGCTGGACGGCGCCGACTCCTGACTGCTGCCATCGCTGTCGCTGCACGCCGCCACCACGATCGCCGCACCCGTGGCCAAGAACATGCGGCGAGAGATCGGTCCCATTCCGGCAGTCTGCACGATGTCGCCGCTACTGGCACATCTGTGGATCGTCCCGCGAGCCGACGCGTGGTGTCAGCGTGGCGGAGCGCGGAACCGCAACCGTCATTCGTCGTGGAGAATCTGAGGGCGGGCGGCCACCTCGCGGTACCGGCATCGATGCGATCGGTCGAATCGGGCAGCCCCGGAACGCTACGTAGCGAAAAGGGGCTGCCCAGTTCGTCGCTACCAAGCGCCGTGCGGCAGAACTCGAGCGACGTGTGCCACGCCCGGGTCAGACGTCGTCGACCTCGGCCAGCGCGACCACGACGGCGACGACGAGCGCGGCGGCGTAGGCCGAGGCGAGATACGACGGCGAGAATGCCGGAAACGCCGTGAGGTCGAGGTATGCCAGACCGACGACCCGGACCACCACCAACAGCAGCCCCACGCCGATCACGGTTACCATCGCTGCCGACGGCATCCGTCGATCGCGCACCGCCCGACGCGCTCGTGTCACTGCGACCGCGATCGCCGCCACGGCCAGCAAGCGGTAGAGCCAACGGACCGCGCTGATCAGGTGCACGCGTTGACGGGTGAAGAAGCCGTTCGGTCCGGGCGCCAGCGGCTCGCTGGTCATCCGGCTGAACAGGGCGCGGTCGGCCGCGGTGCCGTTGCCATCAGGCGACTGCGCGCTGAACGCCGAGAGATCCACCGTGTGGCGGAGCCCGGTGAACGTTCGGGCCACCAACCCAGGCAGCCGGCTCCACTTCCACGCCGGTGCAATCCCGCTGTGCGGCGGGCCGCAGTGCAGTCGCCCGTCACCGCATGCGGCGTTGATCTCGTCGCCGATCGCCTGGAACGTCGCGTCGAGTTGCGTGGCCGTCGTGGCCTGCCCGGTGGTGCCGATCGCGTCGAGCACGACCCATTGGAACACCTGACCACCGAGATCGCGCACGCCGTCCGGTCGGATGCTGGAGAACGGCGTCGCGCCCCCGCCCTCGATCTCGCTGCGAAGGCTGGCGAACGTGGGACTGACCGCGTACATCAGCTCGCGGGTCTCGGCCGTGACGGGGAACTGGTCGAACGTCGTGGCGGGGTCGACGCGGAACATCGGCCCGAGCCCGGCCGACATCGACGTCTGTTCGACGTTGGTGATCGATACGCCATAGTGCGAATGGTTGACATGCTCGACCCACAGCGTGCCGACCACGATCGTCAGTGGGATGCAGGCGACGCCGAACGCCGACACCAGACGACGCAGTAGTGGGATCGGGGCACGCAGGAGTCGGGCGATCGCCACGGCCAGACCGCACAACAAGGCCGGCAGCAGCAGCAACCACTCCTCACGCACGAGCCACAACGCGCCGATCGACAGCGCCGCCGACACCGCCCACACGACCGTGGAGCGACGTGGGCGATCACATGTCGACACCAGCCCGACCAGGCAGGCGAGCAGCAGGATCGTCAGTGCCGGATACACACCCGAGCGGTCGACGCGCGCCGAGATCGGCGTGTTCATCGTCATCGGGTTGAACAGCAGCAGTGCGAACGCCCACAACCGGCGCCGCCGACTGCGCATGAGCGGCCGAACCGCCACGAGCATCACCGCGATCGCGAACACGTAGAGCAGTTGGTGGGCGAGCAACAACGGCAGCCGAATGGCATGCATCGCGGCGATGAACAGCGGGTAACCGGGTTGCTTGATGACGGTGTGCGCCTCCCATGGCCCCAACCACTTGCCCGCGCTGATCCACGACGCACGCTCGACGAACCACTGGTCGTCGATCGTCAACGAGCCGTAGGCAGTCAGCCGCTGACCCCCGACCAACCACAGCTTGGCCACGACCATCGCCGTCCACGGCACCGCAGAGATTGTCGCCCGTCGCACGCCTGTCCACGTGCGTTCGGATGTGGGCTCAGCCATGGGCCGCGACCATAGACCGAAGCCCGCGATCGACTCGTGGGTGACGCGACGGCTACGTTCCCTGACGTGCCCCATGGTCTGCCCCTCCTTCCTACAACGGTGGTCGGCAGCTACGCCCATCCGTCGTGGTTCTACGCAGCGAAAGAACTGATGGAGGCCGATCGATTCGGGCCTGTCGACGTCGCCGAAACCTTCGACGACGCCGTCGACCGGGCAATCCTCGATCAGGAGGAGGCCGGCCTCGATGTGATCAGCGACGGCGAGATGCGCAGAGCCAGCTTCGTCTGGGCGTTCGCGTCGCGAATGACGGGGCTGCGCGACGGCGGGGCACCGCGCAAGATGGGGCCGATGTCGCTCGACATGCGCAACGTGCAGGAAACCACCGGGCCGGTGGGCGTGCCGAACGGGATGGGCGCGGTCGAGGAGTTCGCCTATGCATCGGCGCGCACGACCAAGCCGATCAAGATCCCGCTGCCCGGTCCCTTTGCATTGACGACGTTCATCCGCCCCGTCGACCACTACACCGACCGCACACACCTGGCCGAAGCGTTCGTACCGGCGCTGAACCACGAGATCCGCCAACTGGCCGCATCGGGCTGCAAGTGGATCCAACTCGACGAGCCGGCGACACCCGGCTACGCGGCCAACGACCCGCACACGCCGGCCGACATCGCCCGACTGTTCAACGCATGCATCGAAGGTGTCACCGGCGTGCACTTCAGCCTGCACATCTGCTTCGGCTCGTTCCGCAAGCTGCCGTACGCCAAGAAGACCTATGCCCGCTACTTCCCCGACCTGCTGGAGGCCAAGGCCGATCAGTTCGTGCTGGAGTACGGCACTCGAGAGATGTCGGAGATCGAGCAGTGGATGAAGTGGGCACCGGATCGCGAGCTCGGCGCGGGGATCATCGACATTCGCACTCACTACTGCGAGACGCCCGACGATGTCGCCGAACGGGTCCGCAAGTGCCTCGACCACGTACCTGCCGACAAGTTGTTCCTCACCACCGACTGCGGGTTGCGGTACGTGCATCGCACGCTGGCCCGCCAGAAGATCACCAACCTCGTCGCCGGCGTGCGCCAGGTCCGCGAGACGTTGTGAGCCACGCATCATGAGTGGTTCAGCACCACGGAAGGTCCTGATCGATTGCGACCCCGGCATCGACGACGCCATGGCCATCTTCTACGCGCTGGAGTCGCCGGAGCTCGAGGTGATCGGGCTGACGACCGTGTTCGGCAACGCGCACGCCTCGGTGTGCACGACGAACGCGCTGAAGTTGCTGGAGATCGCCGATCGAACCGAGATCCCGGTGGCGGCGGGCGCCGAGAGCCCGTTGGCCATGCCGTACCGCGGACCAGTTGCCTTCGTGCACGGATCCGACGGGCAGGGCGATGTCTTCCTGCCGCCACCCACCACGGCACCGCTACCGATCGACGCCGCGCACTTCATCGTCAGATCCGTGCTCGACGCGCCGGGTGAGGTCACCCTCGTCGCGCTCGGGCCGCTGACCAACATCGCCCTCGCCCTCCAACTCGAGCCGTCCCTCGGCCGGCACCTGGCGGGCATCGTGCTGATGGGTGGCAATGCCTTCGTTGGGGGCAACGCAAGTCCAGCGGCGGAGGCCAACATCCTCAACGATCCCGAGGCCGCAGACATCGCCTTCGGTATCGACTGCCCGATCACGATGGCCGGGCTCGACGTGACCGAGCAGACGATCATGACCGCGGCCGACCTCGCCAAGATCGCCCACTTCGACAACCCACGTGCCCGCCACCTGGGCGCGATCGTGCCGTTCTACCACGCGTTCTATCGGCAGCGACTGGGCCTCGACGGCATCTGCGTGCACGATTCGAGCACCATCAGCTACCTGCTCGCACCGCAGTTGTACACGTGGGTCGAGTTCCCCGTTCGGGTCGACACCGGCGACAGCGTGTGCCGCGGCAAGACCCAGACGGCCGTCCATGTCAGCGATCACGAAACGGCGTGGAACGGGCGGCGGGCCGTGCGGATCCTCACCGGGGTCGACAGCCGAGCGGTCGTCGAACTTGAATTGGAGCGACTGGCACGATGACGATCGACCGCCCACGGAAGGCGAACCATGCCGCTTGATCCACAGGTCGCCACGCTGCTGCAGCAACTCGCACTGGTCGGGGCGCCGAAGCTCCCGACGCTCTCGCCATCGGAGGCGCGAAAGCAGGCGGAGCTGATCCTGCCATTGGCGGGAGACCCGATCGCCGTCGGCTCGGTTCGAGACATCTCCATCCCAGTGGACGGCGCCGCGATCGGGGCGCGTGTGTACGCGCCCGAAAGCGAGGGCCCGCATCCCGTCGTGGTCTTCTTCCATGGGGGCGGATGGGTGATCTGCAACCTCGACACCCACGACAACATCGCTCGATCGATCTGCCGTGATGCCGATGCCGTCGTGGTGTCGGTCGACTATCGCATGGGTCCCGAGCATCGCTTCCCCACTGCCGTGCACGACTGCTTCGCAGCCACGAGGTGGGTTGCCGAGAACGCGTCGTCGCTGGGCGCCGATGCCAGTCGACTTGCGGTCTGCGGTGACAGCGCCGGCGGCAACCTCAGCGCCGTCGTGTCGCAAATCGCGCGCGACCACGGTGGACCTGCGATCAGCTACGCCGCCCTGATCTACCCCGCAGTCAACATGACTACCGAGGGCGGCTCACTCGACGAGAACGCAACCGGCTACTTCCTCGAGACCGACCACATGGAGTGGTACATGAGCCATTACCTCACCGAGGCCGAGCGCTCCGATGTGTTGGCGTCACCCTTGCTGAACGAGAACCTGGCGAACCTTCCGCCGTGCTTCATCGCCACCTGCGAGTACGACCCGCTGCGCGACGAGGGCGAGGCCTATGCCGACGCCCTGCGAGCCAACGGCGTTCACGTCGCCAGCAAGCGCTACGACGGCCTGATCCACGCCGCCGCCAACCTGACTGGCGTGCTCGACGGTGGCCGCCAACTCGTCGCCGACGTCAGCGCGCACCTGCACGCTGCGTTGCACCCCTAGCGACGAGGCAGCTCGATCGTCACGTCGGTGATGATCTGCAGTTGCCGGATCATCGCCCGGGCCGA
>JANMNE010000164.1:0-7641 GCA_031373785.1 Ilumatobacteraceae bacterium | reverse complement strand
TTGCTCGCGGCACTGCTTCGTGATGTCACGGACCGATCGGGCGCGTTGCCGCTGTTGCAGTACACGCTGACCGAACTGTTCGAGAGCCGGCGCGGCGATCGCATCACCCTGGCGGCATACCAACAGCTGGGCGGGATCTCGAGCGCGCTGGTCAAGCGCGCCGATGGCTTGCTGAGCAGCCTTGGCGACTCTGCCGACGAGGTCGCCCGACAGGTGTTCCTCCGCCTGATCACCTTCACCGAGGGCGGTGAGGACACCCGTCGCCGAGTGCTCCGGAGCGAGCTCGAAGATCTCGACGTCGATCAACGGCTGCTGCGCTCGGTGCTCGACACCTTCGGTCGTCACCGCCTCTTGAGCTTCGACCGCGACCCGTCGACGCGGAGCCCGACGGTTGAGATCTCGCACGAGGCGTTGCTCACGGAATGGACACAGCTCCGCGACTGGATCGACGGGGCGCGCGACGACGTCCGTGCTCAACTGCGGCTCGCCGAGGCTCTCCGCGAGTGGGTCGCCGCGGACCGCGCCGACGCATACCTGCTGAGAGGCGGCCTGCTCGAGCAGTTGCAGGGTTGGTCCAACACGACGTCACTGCAGCTATCCGGTCCGGAACGCGCGTTCCTCGATGCCAGCGTCGTCGAACGCGATCGTGAGGCGACGGAAATCGTGCTCCGCGAGAATCGGGCGACGGTCGCCGAGCTCCGCCAGCGGCGTCGCGGTCGCCAGCTCGCCGGTGTCGGCCTGGTGGCCGTACTGGTCGCTGTGCTCGGCCTGTTCGGGGCGGTCCAGTGGCGTTCATCGGTGGACGCCAAGCGCGACGTCGACGACCTGCTGGCGGTCAATCGTCTCGTCACGGCCTCGAGGGCGCAACTTGCCAAGGACCCGGAGCTCGCCCTACTCCTCGCAATGCAGTCCCTGCGCCAGACCGTCGGCCTGGGTTACGCCACCGAGGAGGCAGTCGACGCTTTGCACTTCGCTCTCCAGGAGCTCGGGGTCCAGTACGACGTCGATGCAGGAACACGGGTCGCATCCAGACCCGGCTCGCAGGGTCCCGTCGGCGTGTATGCCCTGCCGCCGAACGAGTTGATCGAGCTTGCCGCATCGACCACCTCGCGAACACTGACCGCCGGCCAGTGCCAGGAGTTCCTCTCCAGCGAATGTCCGGCCGTGGTCGACGTTCCTGGCGACCTGGCGCTGCGACGTGGGTTGGACGCCTACGCAGGTGCCGACCCGCAACCACTGAAGGGCACGACCGTCACGATCTGTCTTTGCAACAACTTGGAGCTCGGCCCCGGCCTCGCCCGCGAGCTCGCCGCATTCGCCGACCGCACCGGGATCCGGGTCGAGCTGACGTCGCTTTCCCCCGAGAACTACAACGGCTTCGACCCGGCACAACCCGACCGACGCCCGGATGTCGTGGTGTTCAACCACGACATCCCCGAATGGGCCTACGGCCGGGCGATTGACATCGCCCGGTTCGTCGATCCCGAGACCCTGCGATCCGACTTCGGCGACTTCTTGCTCAGCTTCGGAACGTCGAACAGCGACGGTAGCGCGCCCGCGGGAAACGGGGCAGTTCGAGCCATTCCATTGGCAGTCAGCTCCAAGGGTCTCGTGTATTACCCGAAAGCCGAGTTCCAAAAGGCCGGGTACCAAATACCGGCCAGCTGGGACGAGCTCCTCGCGCTCTCCGATCGAATCCGGGCGGACGGGCGGACGCCATGGTGCTTCGGCTTCGAGTCCGGCGCTGCAACCGGCTGGCCCGGCACTGACTTTCTCGAGAGTTTGGTACTTCGAGTTGGAGGTGTCGAGAGCTACGACGCATGGACACGTGGCGAGATCGGGTTCACCAGCCCAGCGGTGATGAGGGCCGGAAGGCTCGCCGACGCCCTGGTCTCTGAGCCCGGATACGTGCGGGGCGGTGCAACGAGCATCAGCGACGAGAACTTTGCCAACCAACTCAATGCCATGCTCGCTCGCGACAGTGTGACAGGCGAGACCGAACCGGAGTGCTGGCTCTACCACCAGGCCGATTTCGCGCTGGCTTTTGCTCCCGCAGCCGATCAAGTCGGCACGGATGTCGACGTCTTCGTACTCCCTCCGATCGATCCAAGTCAGCCGACTCCGATGATCGGTACGGCGAGCTTCATGTCGGCCCTCGTCGACCGGCCCGAGGTGCGGGCGTTCATGGACTTCGTCGCCAGCCCGGCCTGGGGCAGCACGCATTGGGCCGCCTCACGAGGCGATGCGTTCATCTCGCCGAACCAACGCTTCGACCCGGCGAACTATGGCGAGGTGAGCGATCCCTCTGTTGACGTGAGAAGGAGGGTTGCCGTTGCGACGCTGTCGGCATTGAAGTCAGACGCGTTCAGAATGGACGCATCCGATCTGATGCCGGTAGCGATCGGGGGCTTCACGTTGGATGGGCCCGGCCCGTTCCTCCAAGGGATGGTCGACTGGGTCGACGGGACCCGCACCATCGAGAAGGTCTTTGCCGACCTCGACGCCGCCTGGGCAGCGCTCCCACCGTAATCGCTCGTGCGAACTAGTGACGTTGTCCGGTTCGTGGGCGTGGCTACTGCGTGCCGATGGGCATGCCCTCCGACCTGAGTGCTAGTGCGCAAACGCTCTCCCCGTCGGTGCGTCCGCACAGCCATGCCAGGGCCTGACGCAGGTCGTGAACGACGACGACGGGAACTGTTCCTGGATGGCCGGCCGCGGCGCGGCCTGCTTGCTCGTATCCAGCGACGTTGAGCCATTCGCCGACGGTGTAGCCATCTGCTGGAATGCGCTCCTGTGGAGACTGGATGATGGTGACGTTCTCGACCAATTTCGGCGGTTTGGTCACGAAGATGACGTCGGGTCGAGTCAGCATCGCGGTAGCAACTTTGACGTCGATCCCTTTCACCGGGAAGGCGAGCCCGTCAGGACGGATTCCGCCAGTGCCAGCCACCCGCATATCGCCGACAAGCGCTCCTGGTGTGAGCACATCGATGTAGGCGAGGGTCATCATCAACCCGGCCGAGGGCCCATCGGTATTGCCGGTCCGCACGTGCGCCCAGAGCGGCAAGTGGTCGGACACGGTTGAACGGTTCTCCGGTTCGACCACTTCGTTGGCCAGCCGCCATGCGATGGACTCGATCCGCATCATGTCCGATTGCGGACCGACCGTAGCGACGGGTGAGTGTTCGAAGACCTGTAGGCGGGTTCCGCCGTCGAGGTAGGCCAACCGGTACCAGGTGGACATTCCGTCAGAGAGATCGTCGTCGTCGAGTTCGATTCTGGCGGCCTGACCGCCAAGGCCGACGGCGTCTTCAGGGTCCCAGAACCCTGGAGATGGCACATCGACGACCGGACGAAGGTGAGTGCCAGCTGTACTGGCGGCCTCGGCTGGGACGTGCCCTGCGAGGCCGTCGCAGACGAGCAGTGTGAACAGAGTTGCGACGGAAACCAATCGGGATGCCATGCATCGCACTGTCGAGAACGCGACTTAAGGGCTCCGGCAAGGGCCTTCATTCGGCCTTCGTACGACTTAAGAGCGACTTATCCGAAGAGCCTGTTAACCCGCTGCTGAATGGTCAGTCGGAGCGTTCGAGTTCGACCCAGGCACACCTCGCGCCGCGGTCGCGATTCGGGGTATGCAACCAACGAACACAGATTGGCCGCGGCACCGAACCTTCCGGTGCAGGTTTTGCACGCTCCTTCGCGAGTCGTCATCGCGCAGGTCATTGCCAAACCTGAGGGCTTCGTCGCGGTGGGTGGTACCAGACTCGATGCCCGGCTGTTCAGGCGGGTCAACAGTGACGGTGGCTGGTCGCTTGTAGGTCGGCCGCGACCGCGGTGATCGCTGCGAGGTTCACGATGTCGGACACGGTCGAGCCCGGCTGCAGCACCGCCACCGGACGGCGGATGCCGAGGAGGATGGGTCCGATGGCCTCGGCACCACCGAGCCGCTGGACGAGTCTGTAGCCGATGTTGCCAGCCGCGAGGTTGGGGAAGATGAAGACGTTGGCATCGCCTTGGATCCGCGAGTTCGGGTAGTTCTCGCGGGCGATCTCTCTTCGACCACGGCCGGATCGACGTGCATCTCGCCGTCGACCACGAGGTCTGGCCGCTGCTCGCGCACGAGTTGGACGGCGCGGGCGACCCGGGCGGCGAGCGAATGTTGAACGGAGCCGAAACTGGAGAAGGAGAGCAGAGCCACACGAGGTTCGATTCCGAACATGTGGGCGGCTTCGGCGGCGAGGATGGCGATCTCTGCCAGCTCCTCGGCCGACGGGTCGATGTTGACCATCGTGTCGGCGCAGAACACGAGGCGGTCCTTGAGGGCGAGGAGCTGGAGCGCCGAGACCCGCGAGACACCATCTCGAAGACCCACGAGCTGGATGGCCGGCCGGATGGTGTCGGCGTAGACGCGGGTCCGGCCTCCGACGAACCCGTCGGCGTGGTCCTCACACACGAGCATCAGCCCGAAGATCGTGGGATTCACCTGGCCACCTCGTTCACACCATTGTCGGTTTGGTCGATGAACTTCTCGATGATGATCGGCCTTGCGGTGGGAATCGACTACGCGCTGTTCATCGTCTCCCGTTACCGCGAGGAACGAGAAGATGGCAAGGACGCATCCGAAGCCATGGCATCGACGCTCGACACTGCCGGCAAGGCCGTCTTCCTCTCGGCCCTCACCGTCGCGCTCTCCCTGGCCGCGGTCTTCCTCGTTCCGATCATGGTGTTCCGGTCGATGGCGCTGGGAATGATCTTCTCGGTCGTCGCCGTCGCCGCCGCGTCGCTCACCCTGTTGCCCGCCGTGCTCGTGTCACTCGGTGACCGAGTGCTCGTCGCCCGCTCGCAATCGCCGCTATCACCGTCATCGCCTTCATGCTGCTCCTCATCGTGTTCCGCAGCCTCGCACTGGCCGTCTCATCGATCCTGCTGAACTTCCTCAGCGTCGGCGCCGCCTTCGGCTTCGCGACGCTCGTGTTCCAACACGGCTGGGGTGCGAACCTGATCGACATCCACCCGCAAGGCTTCCTCGACGCCTGGGCACCGCTGTTCTTCTTCGCCCTGCTGTTCGGCTTGTCGATGGACTACCAGCTGTTCCTGCTCGCCGCAATCCGCGAACGCTACGAAGCGACCGGCGACACCCAGCTGGCGATCCGCGACGGCATCGCCCGCACCGGACGCCCCATCACCAACGCCGCCCTCATCATGATCGTCGTGTTCATCGCCTTCGGCGTCACTGGCCCGATCCCACCCACCGAGCTCGGTATCACCCTTGCACTCGCTGTCCTCCTCGACGCCACCGTCGTCCGCATGATGCTCGTGCCCTCACTGATGAAGCTCCTCGGCGACGCAACCGGTGGATCCCGGCATGGCTCGACAAGCGGCTACCCCGAGTGCACTTCTCCCACTGACCGACCGTCAGATCCAAGAGGCGTGTTCCCGCAACGTGGCTCGCCGCAATCTTGACGACTCAGCGCGCGGTCAGCATCCTCTTGATGTCCTCCACGGTCGGGACCCGGCCGGACACGACGACTTCATCGTCGATCACGAGGGCCGGGGTGGCCATGACACCCCATGACGCGATCTCACCCGGGTCGGTCACCTTCTCGTACTCGGCCTCGAGCCCGAGTTGATCGACTGCTTCGTGTGTGACTCGCTCCAGGGTCTGGCACTTGGCGCATCCCGAGCCGAGAATCTTGATGTCCATGATGTTGCCTTTCAGATGACGAGGTTGAACAGGAAGCCGATGCACAAGATCGACACGGCGACGACACCGAAATACGTCGCGATGAGCTTGGGCTTGAGCACACGGCGGAGCAGGATCATCTCCGGCGTCGACAGGGCGACCACGCTCATCATGAACGCAAGCACGGTGCCCATCGGCAGACCCTTGTCGTGCAACGCCTCGACGAGCGGCAGCACGCCGGCCGCATTGGAGTACAGCGGCACTCCGATGACGACCGCCAGCGGGACGCCCCACCAACCCGTCGCGTGGGCCGCAAACCAGTCGGCGGGCAGCCAGCCATGAATCGCCGCACCGAGCCCGATCCCGACCAGGAGGTACGGCCAGATCTTGCGCAGAATGCTGACAACCTCCTCACGCGCCATCAGCAAACGGTCATCCCACGAGAGCCCGGCTGACGGGTCGATGACCTTGCCGCGCAAACGAGTCTCGAACACGAACGGCTCCACCCATCGCTCCAGCCGGAGGCGGCCGAGCACCGCGCCGGCGACGATCGCGATCACCATTCCGCCCACGATGTAGAGGGCAGTGACCTTCCAGCCGAAGAGGCCGAACAGCAACACGATCGCCACCTCGTTCACCAACGGGCTGGCGATCAGGAAGCTCAGCGTGACACCGAGCGGGACGCCGGCAGCGACGAACCCGATGAATGCCGGCACCGCCGAGCACGAGCAGAACGGTGTCACAACGCCGAGACCGGCCGCGAACACGTTGCCCACGCCCTCACGCCGGCCACCCAACAGGGCGCGGGTACGTTCGACTGACATGAAACTGCGCAGCACCGTGACGACGAAGATCACACCGGTCAACAACAGAGCGATCTTGGTGATGTCGTAGAAGAAGAAGTGCACCGAGCCACCGAGACGGGTGTCCGGTTCGAGACCAACCAGTTCGAAGACGAACCAGTTCCACCAACGCAGGTTCAACTGATACAGCGTGAACCACACCACGACCGCCGCCGACACGAACAACCACCGACGAACGGGTGACCGGGTGGACGGCTGATCAACGACGGCGGACACGCTCACTCGGACATCGCCTCCAGTGATTCGAACTCGGCGACCAGACCGGCCAACGCGTCGTGATCCATGGTGTAGTCGACCCAACGACCGCGCCGCTCTCCGGTGATCAATCCCGCCTCACGAAGCACTTTCACATGGTGCGACAACAACGGCGCCGACACCCCGGCCACCCCGGCCAGCACACACGCGCAACGCGTGCCGCCTCGAAGTTCCCGGACGATGGCCCACCGCACGGGATCACCCAGCGCCTTGAACTGTTCAACGATCATTGAACCGTCCACACCGCTAGTGTGCCGCGCCAACCGTTGCAGCGCGCAGGGCACAAGGTCCTGTTGAGTGAGCCGGCCTGGGTCGATGCGCCGAGACTTGCCGGACGTGCGGACGTGATCAGCTGAAGGTTGCGGTGGCGAGGACGCCGTTGGGACTCGGTTGTCTGAATGGTTCCGCTATCGCGAACCGGCGTGACGCGAGTATCCCTTTTGACGGCTCGTTCGTCTGATTGATGTCTGTTCGTCACCGCCGACGACAGCAACGACATCAAGGAGACCGTCATGTCATTCATGAACGAAGGAACCACCGATCGGGCCATCAGGATCGTCGCCGGCATCTTGCTGCTCGCTCTGGGCTGGGGCGAAGTGGTCACCGGCACGCTCGGCAACGTGTTCAAGGTGCTCGGGTTCGTCCCTCTCGCGACAGGTCTGGTCGGCTGGTGCCCGCTGTACGCCGTCACCCACCTCTCCACCCGCGGTCACGCCGCCAAGGAGACGGCGGCGGCACGATGACATCGGTAGCAGGGGTGGTGGGGGGGCGCCGACCGCCCCACCCCCCCCCCCCCGAGGCCCCGCCCGGGAACGGGGCCCGGGGGGGGGGGGAGGG